>QNCM01000048.1 GCA_003644505.1 Candidatus Makaraimicrobium thalassicum
GAATTATACTTATCCACAAAAAGAAAAAAGTAGCAAAAAAGAAAAAGGACTACTGCTGCTGGTTCATTAAAAAGTAACATTTCTAAATTGGTTAAAGTGTAACATTTCTAAATTGGCTTGACACCGCGAAAAATCATCACTTGAAAAAAAGACAATTTGATTATACAATTTAACGCGGGATACAGGCCCGCGTAGCTCAGCTGGCAGAGCAAAGCATTCGTAATGCTTAGGTCGGTGGTTCGAATCCACTCGCGGGCTCCACTTTTTCGCCAAACTCAAGATCCGGCGCGATTATGATTCGTTTCAGAGAAGTCCTGTTCAAAAAAGATTTCTTTTCCCTGTGGTGCGGACAGATCATTTCAGAGTTTGGCGACCGGCTGAACCAGATGGCCCTGATCTCTCTTGTCTATTTCAAAAGCCCCGGGTCTGTCATGGCCCTCGCGAAGCTGCTTTTTTTTATAGTCATCCCTGTGTTCGTTATCGGCCCTGTAGCGGGAGTTTATGTTGACCGGTGGGACCGTAAAAGGGTCATGATCATCTCTGATATTTTAAGGGGTTTATTCGTTTTGACCATACCTGTTTTTGTTCACCTGGGCATGATGCTTCCGGTGTACATCGCGGTATTCATGATATTCTCCGCCACCAGGTTTTTCCTGCCGTCCAAGATGGCGCTTATACCGGCGATCGTGTCCAAGGATAAGCTCCTGGTGGCCAATTCGCTGTCGAATACTACGAGGATGCTGGCCGTTATACTGGGATTTGCGCTGGCAGGGTTCATTGTCAGGTGGATCGGGCACATGTGGGGATTTTATCTGGACAGCATAAGTTATTTTGTTTCGGCCGGCTTTATTGCCGTTATTACTCCGAAGAAAAAACTCGGAAACGTCAGAGAAGAGATCCAGATGACCCGGGAAATAATCGGGAAATCCATAAGAAGGAACGTCTGGGGCGAGATAGTCGAAGGGTTCGGGCATATGTTAAAAAAAGACAGGATGAAAGCAGTGACGAGCACGTTATTCCTGCTTATGGCCGGGACCGGTTCGATTTTTTGCATTATCATCGTCTTTGTCCAGGAATCGTTCAGGTCGGCTACCGAGGCCCTGGGGTATTTCGGTATTTTTCTAGGTGTCGGGCTGTTCCTGGGGACGGTGATCTACGGGAAGTTCGGACAGAACCTTCCCCGGATGCGCACCATGTTCGCCAGTTTCATCCTTTGCGGGGTCAGTGTTGATCTCTTCGCCCTTTATGCCAGCGGCAGGGATCCGGTATTTTTGATCGGCGGGATATTGATAATGCTGGTCGGTGCAGCGGCCGCTCCGATATTGACCTGTGCCAATACTTTGATCCACACGTCAGTGCCGGACGGGATAAGGGGGCGCATTTTCAGTTCCATGGAAGCTGTCATACACCTGGCGTTCCTTATCTTTATGTTTTTAACGGCGTACCTTTCCAGGTACGTGTCTAATTTGACAATTCTGCTCGTCAGCGGGAGTATCTTTGCTTTTGCCGGTCTTGCCGGTCAGATACTGGTCCGGGGGAGGGATTTTTCCGGTTAGGTTTTGGGAACGTTTTTGTTCGACGTTTTAAGGATCGGGCCCCAGCAGAGTTTATAGAAGTTGCAGAGGTCGCAGCAGATGTTTTCCTGGTTGGTCTCCCCTCTGTGCCATTTAGTTTCACAGGTCCAGTAATTCTGGCATTTTTCGCAGCAGTGCAACTGTCGGAGATTTTTTTTGCCCATAACAGTTCTCTTTCGTCATTAGATAAAAACTGTGAGATAATTATATAATGAAAAGTCCTTTATTTCAACCAGAGAATTCGAGCAGCCTGCTGTAGTACCCCCCGGGGGTGTAGCAAGCAGCCTGCTAGCGATTGACAAACAATTCCTAATATGTATAATGAAAATTCACCCGGGCTTTCCGGGGGCACAGGATAAAAAATGAAGGCGTTAACTTTTCCCGGGGGAGTGCACCCCCCGTATTATAAAGCTATCAGTATGAGTGAGCCGCTGAGAGGCGCCCCTCTTCCTCTTATAGCCGTTATTCCCTTATCCCAGCACATCGGCGCTCCCAATGAACCGCTTGTAAAGAAAGGGGATCATGTGGAGGAGGGCCAGGTCCTGGGGAAAAGCGGCAGTTTTGTTTCAAGTCCCGTGCATTCCCCCGTTTATGGCAAAGTTCTTGAGATAAAAAAGGCGTTTCACCCTGTGATGGGGCCTACGCTGTCCGTGTTTATCGAAAGGAATAAAAACAAAGAACCCAGGGGATATGTCGAACAGGACGTGGAAGAGTTCTCTCCCCGGGAACTTATTGAGAAAATAAGAAATGCCGGGGTCGTAGGGATGGGAGGGGCCGCTTTCCCGACCCATGTGAAACTCAGTGTCCCGGAAGGGAAGAAGATAGAAACCCTCATCATCAACGGCGCGGAATGCGAGCCGTATCTTACCTGCGACCATGCGGTGATGACGCGGAGGACGCAGGAGATACTGAAAGGCATCGAGATCGTTATCAGGATACTGCAGCCGAAGAACACATACATAGCGATCGAAGATAATAAGAAATCGGCGATTTTTGCCTTCCAGAGGATGATAAAAGAGTCTACATACAAGGCATTACTGGGTATCCAGGTAGTTCTGCTCAAGACAAAATATCCCCAGGGCGGGGAGAAGCAGCTAATAAAGGCCATTTCCGGACGCGAAGTCCCGCCGGGCAAGCTTCCGCTGGATATAGGGTTTCTTGTGCAGAACGTGGGGACCCTTTACGCGATTTACGAAGCGGTATATTTTAATAAACCGCTTATTGAGAGGGTGGTGACCATTTCCGGAGACTGCCTGAACAGGCCCGGGAATTATTTTGTTAAGATAGGGGCTACTGTCAGGGACATCGTCGAGCAGTACGGTGTAGAGCTTTACAGAGAGCCCAAAAAGATCATTGTAGGCGGGCCTATGATGGGATTTGCCCAGCCGCATATGGATGTTCCTATCCTGAAAAACACATCGGGGATACTGTTTTTATCGGAACAGCGGGCCAGGTATTTTGAGGAACGGCAGTGCATAAAATGCGCCAGGTGCGTGGATGTATGTCCGGTTAATCTTGTCCCCACGGACATAATGAAGAACGTCAGGAAGGGGTACTGGGACAGATTGGAAAAATTACATGTCACCGATTGCATAGAGTGCGGGGCCTGTATGTATTCCTGTCCGGCGCGGATACCCCTTGTTCAATATATCAAAGACGCAAAATCCGTTATTGAGGGAAGGAAGTAGGCTATGAAAAAGTTGACAATAAGCACTTCGCCTCATGTTTTTTCATCTCTTGATATTCCTTACATGATGAAGGGGGTTATCAAGGCCCTTATACCGGCTGTGGCCGCAAGTTTGTATTTTTTCAGATGGCGGGCCTTCCTGCTCATTCTTACCACGGTCAGCGCCTGCGTCCTGACGGAATATCTGCTTCAGAGGTTGAGGGGCAGGCAGGTAAGAATAGGGGATTTCAGCGCGGTCGTGACCGGGCTTTTGCTGGCGCTGGTCCTGCCGCCTTCGATTCCGCTATGGATGTCTTTTTTCGGCGGTGTTTTCGCCATAACACTGGGGAAAGAGATCTTCGGCGGACTGGGTCACAATATATTTAACCCCGCCTTACTGGCGAGGGCTTTCCTTATGGCCGCGTTTCCGGTGGCCCTTACAACCTGGACGAATCCGGTCGCTCTGGATACAGTGACAACAGCGACGCCTCTCGGTATGGCGCAGTTCGACCATGTTATCACGCCATATGTATCGTTATTTTTCGGGAACGTCGGAGGGTCCCTGGGCGAAACGTCGGCCCTGGCTTTGCTGCTGGGACTGGGATACCTGCTTTATTACAAGATAATCGATTACAGGATACCTGTGGCGTATGTGGGAACGGTGATCTTTTTCTCGGCAGTCACGCATGCCATCGCTCCGGGCCGTTTTTCGCCGCCGCTGTTCCATGTTCTTGCCGGGGGGCTTTTGCTGGGCGCCGTGTTCATGGCTACGGATCCGGCAACATCACCTGTTACCGGCCTGGGACGATGGATTTTCGGGGCAGGATGCGGCCTGATAACCATGACGATAAGGTTATGGGGCGGGCTACCTGAAGGCGTAATGTATTCGATCCTTTTGATGAATGCGGTCACTCCGCTGATCAATAGGATCACCAGACCAAGAAGATTCGGGGTGGGGCATGGCAGATAAAGCCGGAAAAGGTATGTTCAAAAATACTGCCGTAAGGATGATCGCCGCGCTTGTAGCAGTCGGCGTCTTCTCCGGCATCACCCTGGTATTTGTTTACAATTACGCGATGCCGAAAATACAGACCAATGTCAAGGCTGAAACGGATCGGGCGATAAGGAATATCTTCCCCGGCGCGTCCCGGATAGAAAGCACCCGGGAAGAAGACGTTTCCCGGGTGATGGACGCGAGAGGCGGACTGCTCGGATACGCGTTCACGGCCGAAGGGAACGGCTACCAAGGGTGCATCAAATTGATAGCGGGTGTTGACGCCGGGCTCTCAGGCATGAAGGGTATGGAAGTGATCGAATCACAGGAGACCCCCGGACTGGGCGCGGAGATTGCAGGAGGCACTTTCAAAGAACAGTTCAAGGGGCTTTCGATCGTTCATCCGATAGAGTATGTTAAGAACCGGAAACCGCAAAAGCCGTATCAGATAGAGGCGCTTACCGGTGCTACGATCTCTTCGCGCGCGGTTGTAAATATACTGAACAGAAGGATCAGGGAGATTCGCGGACTCCTGAAGGGTAAATAATAGTGAAGGATTTTATAAAAGGCCTGTGGCGGCAGAATCCGGTATTTGTCCAGGTGCTGGGCATGTGCCCCACGCTTGCAGTGACGACCAAGGCACTTTTCGGGTTTTCCATGGGGATGGCCACCACGTTCGTTGTAGTTTCCTCCGGGGTTATGATATCAGCTATAAGAAGGTTTGTCCCTGAACAGGTCCGGATACCCATGTTCACTGTGATCATCGCCACATTTGTTACCGCGGCGGATTATTTCCTGAAAGCGAATTTTTTTCAGATCAGTAAGGCCCTTGGCCCCTATATTCCCCTTATAGTGGTGAACTGTCTTATCCTCGGCCGCGCGGAAGCATTCGCTTCAAAACACGGTGTTTTGAGGTCGTTCCTGGACGCTCTTGGCATGGGGCTGGGATTTACCTGCGCGCTGATCGTGCTGGGGGCTGTAAGGGAACTGCTGGGAGCCGGAACCGTTTTCGGCTGCCGCGTCATGTGGAAAGGCTTCACGAACTGGATCGTTATGCTCCTGCCGGCGGGAGCTTTTATGACCCTGGGTTTTCTTGTCGGGATATTCAATATAGTGGATAAGAGGGTGAAAAAAGGGAAAAAACAGGGGACAGCTGCGGCTGATAGAAGGTAATGAGCGAATTGATATTGATCTTGATCGCGGCAAGTATTACGAATAATTTCGTATTAACGTATTTTCTGGGGATATGCCCTTTTATCGGGGTATCCGGCCGCATAGACAATGCCGTGGGGCTGGGCATGGCAACAACGTTTGTCATGACCATGGCCGCGACTGTCACCTGGCTTGTATATCACTATATTCTTGTGCCGTTCAATATAGTCTTCCTGCAGTATGTGACCTTTATCCTGGTGATCGCCAGTTTCGTGCAGTTTGTGGAGATGTTCATCCGGAAGGTATCTCCGCCTCTCTATAAAGCGCTGGGGATATTCCTGCCGCTTATAACCACGAATTGCGCTATTCTCGGGCTTACGCTTTTTATGGTCCTCAGGGATTATTCGTTCCTTGAATCGATCTTTTTCGGGCTGGGAGCGGGACTTGGTTTTACGCTGGCTCTTGTCATTATGGCCGGCATACGCGAAGAACTTGTTTTTGCCGATATCCCGGAGCCGCTTCAGGGAACGGGAATAACCCTTATTGTAGCGGGGATGCTCGCGCTCGCGTTCATGGGGTTCGGCGGGATTATCAGCGGTTGAGAGAAGAAAAATGAATACTTTAATGGTAGCATCGGTACTTGGCATGGCGGGGCTGGCGGTCCTGTTTGCCGCGGTGCTGGCGTTTGCCGACAAGAGGCTGAAACTGGAAGAAGACCCCGCGGTAGATAAGATAAGCCACCTTCTTCCCGGTGTGAACTGCGGGGCATGCGGGTATCTCAGCTGCCATGATTTCGCCGAGCACATTGTAAAGGAAGGGGCTGATCCGCGGAAATGCCGGGCGATAAGTAACGATATAAGGGAAGAGTTGTTCAAGATAACAGGGGGCGCGGGAGGGACGGTTTATCCCAGGATAGCGCTTGTTCATTGCGCGGCTGAGTCGAAAGATAAAAAACCTCTGGCGGAATATAAAGGAGTGATGACCTGCCGCGCGGCTGATCTTGTTTTCGGGGCAGGGATGCAGTGCGTATACGGGTGTATAGGGTTCGGCGACTGCGCTGCCGCATGCCCTTTCGGCGCTCTCACCATGGTGAAAGGGCTGCCGAGGGTTGACCCCGAGAAATGCACGGGCTGCGGCAAATGTGTCCAGGCCTGCCCGCGCGGGATTATCAGTATCCGGGAGAAGAGATATGAGAAGCTTTTTTACGTGGCCTGCAGTTCGCATGACGACATCCTCAGGGTGAAACAGATCTGCGCGGTCGGGTGCATTGGCTGCGGTATTTGCGCGAAACTGTCACGGAAAGGGTTTTTCGAGGTTTCGGACAATCTTTCCCTGCCGGATTATTCAAAGCAGGAAGATCAGGAGACGGTCAGGGGCCTGGCGGGCAAGTGCCCCACGAAAGTGATCAAAGAGATATGAACATTGCTGTATTTGTTTCAGGGAACGGGAGTAACCTGCAGGCGCTTATTGATGCCGAAGCAAAGGGGGATCTCGGTGCAGGCAGGATCGTCCTCGTTGTGAGCGATAACCCCGGGGCTTTTGCCCTGGAACGCGCCCGTAAGGCCGGGATCAGGATATTTGTCCTGGAGCCGGGCGGGGCCCGGTCCCGTGATGGATATGACGAAAGGATCAGCCGGGAGCTTAAGGAAGATAAGATCGAGCTTATCGTTCTCGCCGGGTTCATGAGAATACTCGGCAAGCCTCTGGTCGAGGGATACAAAGGCCGCATACTGAATATACACCCGGCGTTATTGCCGTCGTTCAAAGGGGTTCACGGCATAAAGGACGCGTTCGAGTACGGAGTGAAGACGACGGGGGTAACGGCGCATTTCGTGACAGAGGAGCTTGACGCGGGTCCGGTGATACTGCAGTCGAACGTGAGTATTAACGGGGATGATACCCTTGATACCCTTGAAGAAAAAATACACAGAGAAGAGCACAGGTTGTATCCGGAAGCCGTGCGCCTTTTCGTCCAGGGACGCTTGCGGATCGAAGGGCGCAAAGTCCGGATCCTGGATAAAAAGCAGTAGACGGCATTTAAAAGCTGGCTGTCCGCTGTATTAAATCAAAGAGAGAAGGAGAAAGAATGTCAACAAAGATCAGGGAGATTAAAGGACGTGAAATACTGGATTCAAGAGGGAATCCTACCGTGGAGGTGGACGTGATCCTTGAGGACGGCTCTTTCGGCAGGGCAGCGGTTCCGAGCGGGGCCTCAACCGGGGAACATGAGGCAGTTGAGATTCGTGACGGCGATAAGACGCGGTATATGGGCAAAGGCGTTACAAAGGCGGTTGCCGGTGTTAACGGGGAGATAGCGTCGACAGCCAGGGGCATGGATGCGCTCCGGCAGGAAAAGCTGGACAGAGCGCTCATCGATCTCGACGGCACGCCAAACAAAGGCAGGTTGGGGGCTAACGCTATTCTCGGGGTTTCCATGGCTGCGGCGAAAGCCGCCGCTGCGTCGCGGAAGGCCCCGCTTTTTAAATATCTGGGAGGTGATGATGCGAAGATCCTGCCCATTCCCATGATGAATATCCTCAACGGCGGAGAACACGCGGATAACAACGTGGATCTGCAGGAATTCATGGTCATGCCGGTCGGGGCCCCTTCATTCAGGGAAGCGCTGCGGATGGGCGCTGAGGTTTTCCATAATCTTAAAAAAATACTGGCGTCAAAGAAACTTTCGACCTCCGTGGGAGACGAAGGCGGATTCGCGCCGGATCTGCGGTCGAATAAGGAAGCGGTGGAGGTCATCCTTGAGGCTGTTGCCGCTGCGGGATATGAGGCGGGAAAGGATATCAGTATAGCGCTGGATCCCGCTTCAAGTGAATTTTATAAGGAAGGTTCCTATGTGCTTAATGCAGAGGCTGATCCGAAAAAATCATCGCAGCAGATGGCTGATTTTTACGCGGACTGGCTGGAAAAATATCCCATAGTCTCGATCGAAGACGGGCTCGCTGAAGACGACTGGGACGGCTGGCAGGTTCTGACCGATAAGATCGGGAATAAAGTCCAACTGATCGGTGATGACCTTTTTGTGACCAACACCGAACGACTCAGACAGGGCATAGAAAAGGGTGTTGCCAATTCTATCCTTATAAAGGTAAATCAGATAGGGACGCTGACAGAGACGCTGGCAGCGATTGACATGGCCAGGGGAGCCGGATATACAACCGTCATTTCCCACCGTTCGGGTGAAACGGAAGATACGACCATCGCGCATCTCGCTGTCGCGGCCGGGACAGGGCAGATAAAGACCGGATCGACCTGCCGGACCGACCGCATGTGCAAGTATAACGAACTTTTGCGCATCGAGGAGATGCTTGGCCCTGACGCGGTCTACGGTAGCCGGATATGGAAGCAAAGAAAATAGCGTTTTATCTGCTGGTCCTTCTGACGTTATTCTGCGTCATTTTTCTGCCGGGATATTCTCAACTGCAGAAATTGCGAGAAAAGAACAGAGAGTACCAGAAACGCATCAGACTGCTGGAAGAACATAACGACGAATTAAAGGAAGAGATTGTGAAAATGAGGGAGGATCCCGGAAGCGTCGAGAAGAAGGCGCGGGAAAAACTGGGGATCCTCAAAAAAGGCGAATGGATATACCGGAAATAGAGCGCCGCCTCCTGTTATTCGCAGGCTCTTTTCAGGAAACTCCGGACCTGCTGCAGACTTTTCAGACCTTGTGTCGCGCCCCGGCCCTTGCAGACGAGAGCTGCTACGGCTGAAGCAAAAGCGAGATTTTCTTTTTTTTCCTCCCAAAAAGCCTCTTTGCCTTTCAGGCAATACCTGTAGATAAGGCCGGCCGTAAAACCGTCGCCCGCTCCGATAGTATCCACAACTCCGACCTTGAACGCCGGATGAACTATCTTCTTTTTTCCGTCCCAGATAAAGGAACCTTTTTCTCCGAGGGTAATAACGGTATCCGGGGGCAGGCGCCTGAGAGCGCCGGACAGCGTTTTTGAGCCGGTAATCCCCACGGCATCCGCCTTGCTGAGCTTAAGGAGGTCCACATAGGGGAGGAGCTTTTTAATGCGGTCCCGCGCTTCTTTCTTATCCCTGATCCTGGAGTCGCGCCAGTTCGGGTCGTACGAGACAAAGACGTCTTCTTTTTTCGCCAGTTTCATAATATCCAGGGTATTCTCGAATGTAAAGTCGAGATAGGTATAGGTAGAAGCGGTATGAAAAACGTCTGCTTTTTTGAAAAGGGAAAAAGGGATTTGTCCTTTTTTAAACGCGGTCCGTTCCCCGCCGGACTTGTAGAAAAGATATGAGGAATCTCCTTTCCTGTCGAGCTCCGCGACCGCAAGCCCGGTTTTAACGGCGCTGTCCTGTATGACATAGTCTGTCCTGATGTTTTCCCGGCGCATGATGCCCAGCAGGGTATCGCCGAGAAAATCCTTACCGGTTTTTGTCAGCATCGAGACGGAAAGCCCTAAGCGGCTCAGGTGAATAACCGTGTTGAGGACCGATCCGCCCGGCCGGGCCTGGAGCGTCATCCCGCTTTTTGCGCTTTCGCCTTCAGGTATAAGGTCAAAAGCTATATTTCCGCAGCAGATAATGTGTTTTTTCATAGAACTTATGATAATACTTTTTCAGGAATTTTTCAACATTTTGTAGGAGTTTGGCTGGCGGGAGAAGTCCGGTAACAGCTTTCCATTTTGGCCCATTAAAAAGCAGATTTTAGTTGACTTAACTAACTTTTTTATGCTATACTATTGCGATTTTGAATACAATAGTTATATAGCACTATGATAACTTTTGTTTTGCATAACATGGCGGAAGAATAATGGGAACATATTCCAGTACATTCAGGCGATGGAGCAGGGCTGTTGCGGCAGGCGTAATATGCCTGTTCATGTTTAACAATGTTCCTGATGCAATGCAGGGCATAATGGGACCAAAGTCTAACCATACCCTTGCCGCGCCTTCAAGGTTTCATACTACTGTCCGGATCGAAGAGAGGTATGGAAGGATTGTTGCCACTCAACGCGAAGAGATCCAGAAAAGCCGTTTTCAAAATCGTGTGGCCGCTTCATATTTAAGTTTTTTTATGGAGCATTTTTTAACTCGCTACGGCAGTAACATCAGTGCGGATGGCCTGAAAAGACTCATTAAAGAGTCCTTTTCTAATATAGATTTTACAGGATCCAATATTGAGGAATTATATAAAGAAGGCGATACTTTTTGTTTTCCTTATATCTCCGAGAATAAAAGCCGGGAAGGCATTCTTCGTTATTATCTGGCTCATGACAGGCCGCTGGAGGCTATGGGTAATATCCCAAGGCCTGTTGTTTCGGACGGAGAGGTGATGGTTATAAGTGAGAGCCTGGGAGAGATATCTCCCCTGGCCAAAAGACGTATCCGTTTTCCTGATTTTTCTGAGAGCGAAAAACAATTCGATCGCCGGCCTGTTGATGCCGGCCTTCTTCATAAGGCTCATGTTAAGTATGATATGGCGGTAAAGAGGGTCGTGAACCCGGACGATAAACCGCTGAGGGCCCTTTACGGCGCGGCCGGTGCTGATGTTTCGAATTTTCTCCTGTCAACCAATGCATCCGAGGGGTATTTCGTTTCCTTCTACCGGGGAGTTTTCAGGCAGCTCTCCGAAAAGCATCTAAAGAGATGTTTCCAGGGTAAGGATCCTGATAAATATATAAAGAAACATTTGGACAGGGATCGCTACAAGGGAAAGTTTTTAGGAGGGTTTGCGAACAGCGCGACTTTTGATAGTAACCCCAGGACTATTGTCGCGGCACTGGCTTTTGAATTGAGATCGATGGGAGTGGACTTAAGAACAGTTCAAGTTGATTCAGATCACGGCTATCCAAGAATAACGTTTCGATGGGGATATAAAGGCGCGGAGGAACAGATTCGTGCCATAACGTTCGTAAACGCGGATGTTCGCAGGCCGGAAGAATATCAGGACCTGTTGGAAGGGAAGGAAATAGATGTTTATTACCAGCGGGCCGGGAACGAACTCGCGGAAGAGTATTCTAAAGGCAAAGATGGCTATATATATGTCATGAACAGCCATTTAAAACCGGGCGGATATTTTATTACAGACGATTACGTGTATAGTCCCAAGCGCAAGTGCTATTTCGACAGGGGTCCGCTGTTTCCGCTACGGCTGGACGAAATTGAAGTGCCGGGATCTGAGCAGATCGGCGAGGAATGTTTAAGGCTAAGATTGCCCTGGCTGCCGCAGAGCGTCGAAAGCGTTTATTACGGATGGCACGTAAGGATAAGGCAAAAACCGTTTGTGGGCGGGGCTCCGGCTTCAGCGCAGGAAAAGGCTGATCTCGCCGCCGAAGCCGCTGATGAAGAGGAAGCGCCTTCCGTTGATATCAGCAGAGGCGAGAAGCCCGTGCAGGATCTCATCGATACTGCCGACATACAGACATATAAAGCGTATGACATCAGAAAACGGGCCCCGGGTATTCAGGCGTATGATGAAAAGGGACAAAAACAGAACGTCATTATCGGTATTGACACGAGCTGGGTGCCTGGCATGCAGGAGTCAGCCATACAGGGACTGTTAAATAAAATAAGATATTTATCATATAAAAAGGGGCTGGGCCATATAGTCGTAATAAGGCAGAACGGAGAAAAGCTGGCAGAGGAACTGCTGGAGGAAGTAGGGCGGAGAAAAACGCCTCTGTCGAATGTAATTGTTTTCGGGGACCAGAAAGTGCTTGATGCCGAAGCGTTCGATCTCTTAAGAACGCCGGAGGCAGAAGAGAACGGAGCGTTTTTCGCTAAGATCGCGCTGCCGGAAGATTTCCCGGAAAACAGTTACGTAAGATTTCTCGAGATGCTTACAATGGCAATGAATCTTGCTTTTGAAGGGCCATGGGTATCGCTGGACACTTCTCTTATCGATGTTGTCCGGGAGGGGAACAGGACCTTTCGGTTCATCCCCAAAGCTGAGCCGTTTGAAATGGAAGAACTTAAAGAGATGTACGAAGAACAAAAGAAGATATTGGCCGCAACATAATTCCCGTTTGCAGCGACTATGAATTTATTTTTAATAAAGTGACGAAAATGCCTGAAAAGTACACAACTTGAGGGAAAAAGGATTCCAAGAGGGGGAAACCATAGTTTCCCCCTATGAACACCTATTTAACTAAAAAACCCGGCTGTACATTAGCCGGGTTTTTTAATATATGGTTGCGGGGGACGGAATCGAACCGCCGACCTTGAGGTTATGAGCCTCACGAGCTACCTCTGCTCCACCCCGCGATAAAATTAAAACTGTATCAAATGGGAATTATAGCAAATCTGGCGCATGGAGGCAAGCAGTTTTTTCAGGACGCAATACGAATTGACAGGGAATATTATATGTGCTATAAAAAATACTCTCTATAGATTCCGATCCCGCATCGGAACGAGTTATTTTTCTTAAAGGCAGAGGAGAAAGACATGATACAGCGATATTCACGTCCTGAAATGGCTGAAATATGGACAGACGGGAATAGATTCCGCAAGATGCTCGATATCGAGATACTGGCCTGCGAGGCGTTCGCCGAACAGGGGTTAATCCCGAAAGAAACGGTGAAAACCATCAGAGAAAAAGCCGTGATCGACGTAAGGCGTATTAACGAGATCGAGAGCAAAACCCGCCACGATGTGGTCGCTTTCCTCAAAAGTATATCTGAAAATATCGGCGAAGAGGCTAAATATTTTCATTTTGGCCTGACATCCAGCGATATTCTGGACACGGCTCTTTCCGTTATGATGGCAGAAGCGATGGATATTCTTATAAAGGGCGCGGAAGAGTTTATGGCAGCCTTGAAGGAAAAAGCCCTGAAATACAAAAAGACCCCTATGATAGGCCGGTCGCATGGCATGCATGCGGAACCCGTTTCATTCGGGCTCAAAATGGCGCTTTTCTATAAGGAGATGGAACGCAATCTCAAAAGGATGCGCGGTGCCAGGGATACCATTGCCGCTGGCAAGGTGTCCGGTTCGGTGGGGACGTTCGCCAATGTGGACCCTTTTGTTGAGGACTATGTGTGTGAAAGGCTGGGGTTGAAGCCGGCCGGGGTGTCCAGCCAGGTGTTACAGAGGGACAGGCATGCTCATTATATGGGCGTTATCGCGCTTTGCGGAGCGACCCTGGAGAAAATAGCGGTCGAGATCCGCGGGCTTCAAAGGACGGAGATCGGCGAGGTGCAGGAATTTTTCTCCAGCGGGCAGACAGGGTCTTCCAGCATGCCGCATAAGAAAAATCCGATTATCTGCGAGCGGATAACAGGGCTGGCCAGAGTGCTCAGGGGTAACGCCGCCTCTGCCATGGAGAACGTGGCGTTGTGGCACGAACGGGATATTTCACATTCGTCCGTTGAGCGTATAATCATACCCGATTCCACGATTCTCCTGGATTACATGCTGGACAAGGCAAAGACATTGATATCCAGTCTTATTGTGAACGAAAAGAGGATGCTGGAGAATATCGGCGCTACCGGAGGGTTGATTTATTCCCAGCGCCTGCTGCTGGAATTCATCAAAAAGGGGGCCACGCGCATGGAGGCGTATGATACTGTGCAGGACCTTGCGCTTAAAGCGCAGCAGCAGGGCAGGGGATTCAAGGAGTTCGTGCTCAGCAGCGGGAAGGTCAGGGAATACCTGTCTGACGGTGAGATAGAAGATTGTTTCCGTATCGAGTACCATCTCAGGCATATTGACGCGATTTTCAGGAGGATTGGATTATAAATCCGTGCTATTCATTAAGAATATATCGCTATTCACTGGTGTCTCGTTGTTTTTGAATCTGTTTTTGTAATCAGTTTAAACACAACAGGTTATAGCAAAAATGACATTAATCGATTTGAAATTCAAAAGCCCTATGTAAAAATCAAAACCCGC
>QNCM01000049.1 GCA_003644505.1 Candidatus Makaraimicrobium thalassicum
ACGCCTACACCCTGCCTTGATATTTTTTCTGAATATTCCGGACCGTATTTTTCTTTGACTTTGGCGATGTCTGCCATGGATTTTGTGTTTAGCTGGATTTCTGTTAAGATGTTTCCCTGTATTGCTTCTTTGAAGTCAGAGTATACCTGTGAGCACATCACAAGACCTATGCCCCATTTACGGAATTCACGGCATGCTTTTTCCAGTGAGATGTAGCCGCCTTTGCCACCGTATTTTTCGAGAAGGCGGTGGACTTCGTCGAACACTACGATCATCTTTAAGGTTGTTGATTCTTCCCACTGGACTGAGAATATTGTGTCGATGATGCACTGGACTGCGGTGTCGTATTCGCCGGGTTTTAGCTTGTTTAAGGTGAATACTGTGATTTCGCCGGGGTTCATGTATTTTTTGAAGTCGATTTTTACGTTGGGGTCGGTCACTTCGAATATCATGCCGGGAAATGGGCGCGCATCTTGCTGGCGCATGTTGAATTGCGGATAGTATCTCAGGAGGTTGTTGTCTTTGCAGGGCCTTACGAAGCCGGTCCACTGGGCGGTGGGGTCGAAGACTACGACAGGTATTTTTTGTTTGAGGGCTTCTTCTACGATTACTGATGCTGCTACGCTTTTGCCTGCGCCGGTGGAGCCGGATGTGAGGATGTGAGTTGTGAGGTCGTCGGGGTTGAAGTGCGCGGTCTTGTTTGTTTCTGCTATTTTGCCGATGTTGAAGGCGTTGTCTGCATGGGGCAGTTTGCTGTAGTTCATAGGGAAGACGTAGCGTGCTTTTGAGAGTTTCCAAATTTTGTATCTTTTGTATCCATACCATGTGAGGATGGTAAGTAGGATTAGGAGAATTATTGCGAGTATGATTTGTCCGGCGGTTGTTTCCCAGAATGATTGCACGACTTCAAAGGTGTCTGTTGATGTGATTTTTTTTTGACCGTAGTCTGCGGTGACCTCTATGAAGTACTGGCCGGTGTGCAGAGCAGGGTTTAGGTCGCTTAGGTCTATTGATTTTCTGAAGTTCCTGTTTCCTGTCAAGAGAATTGTCTCTTGTGTGCTTTTTACAATTTTTTCTGTTTTTGCTTCTTTTATGTTGTATGTGAGGGTTACGTTGAATTCTTTTGTGATGCCGAGGTTGTAGAGCATGACGTGGAAGCGCAGGGTGTCTTTGGGTGTGATTTTTTTTGTTATCATCTCGATTGTCATTTCAAGGGATGTTAAGTCGTCAGGTGTTGTTTTTGAGATTCTTATTATGACGGGTAGCCTCTGTTTTGATGCGCCGGAACTTATTGTGATTGCGCCTGAATATGTGTCTAGTGTTGTGTCTTTTTTTGCGTGGATGAGGAGGGTTACTGTCTTGTTTGAGCGCGCAGGAAGTGTGAATTCTTCTTCGCTTATGTCCATGTAGTCGAGGATATCGCCGGTCTTGGTAATGGTGATGAATATTGAGTTGTTGTTGCGGTTTAATATTGTAAGTGTGTGTGTCTTGTTTTCACCGGGGGCAATCTGGATGTTTATGAAGTCGGTGTCGGTCTTGTATTCGAAATCAAGGGCACTGCAGTCTTCGGGGCAGTTGTCTTTGTTTTCTGTTGGCTCGCAGATGCCGTTGCCGCATACATGATATGTGCAGTCTCCGGGGCAGTTTTGCTCGTTTTCGCCGGTTTCGCAGATGTTGTTACCGCATGTAGCTCTTTGGGTTGAGCCACTGCCTGAGCTGCTGCTGCCAGTGGAGCCGGGATCGCCAATTGTGCTGCCGCTGCAAAGACCGCCACCGCACCATTTTGCAAGTGCGTAGGCACTGTTGTGGGTTGTGGTGAATGTGAATGTGTTTTCGCTTACGTTTGGTGTAATTGATGAGTCGAATACGGTAAATTCACCATCGTCGCAGATAAATCTGCTGAAGTTCCAGTTGGTGCAGTAGTATAGCCTTAAGTCACTTTCCTGATTATTGTCTGTCCATGACTTCAAAAGTGCGTCCATGTAATTAAGCGTGACTGTGGCGTTGTCGTATTTCATTTTCGGTGTGTCTATTATGAATGCCATCAAGATGTTTTCTGCGGTGTTCGGCAAATCGATGTTGCTTGCGTTTGTTTCGGGGGTGCTGTTGGGGATGAGGTGGAGTTTGATTGCGCCCGAAAGTGATGTTGGGTCGGATTGTCCTGTCTTATTTATTGCTGAACTTGTGATGTTGAAGTTGTTGAAGCGTATTATTTGTCCCAAGGCGGTCATTTTTATGTCGTAGGTGCGCTTGTGGGTGCTCCAGTTGTAGAAGCCATCGGAATTGGTGCTGAAGCTGTGGAATGCCCAGTCTGTGCCAGATTTGTATAGTTCGAAGTCTGCTGTGACTACACTATCTGATGCGTCTTTCAGTGTGTCTGTGAAGTCGATTTCACGATAGACGTCAAACCACATTGTCTGTGTTGTTGTGTGGTTTTCTATGCTGTCGTTTGCATGTATTGTGACCTGATAGTCGCCTAGGTGGTTGGGGTTTGTATAGGTGCAGTTCCAGATATTTGGTATTGTGGCATTCTGGGTGAGGAGGATATTTGTGATGTTGTTTTGCGGGTCGGTTATGCTCATCCATACGTTTTTTACTGCTACATTGTCTGTTGCGTTTACTTCTAAATAAATTGGGTTGATGGCGCTTTCGTTTTTTATATTTGCCTCGTTTTCAGGTAGTAAGGGTATTGAGTTGATTATGAGCAGATTGATGTATGGGCTTGTGATGTCGCGGTAGATTACCAGATTTTGTTCTGTTGCGGTGTAGGATATCCGGAGGCTGTCAGGAGTATTGTAGGTGACTGTTGTGTCTACTGTGTTGTTTTGTGTGTTTTGGGGTATCTGGGGGGCTGTGCAGTTGATGCACCAGTTGTTTTGCTGCTGATTGAATTGTGTGCTGTTGATTGTGCAGTTTTCTCCTGATATTTTTATGGCGAAGGTGGTGTTTTCTGTGTCGTTGAGTATGTTTCCATCATAGGTTACGTTTAATGTGAAGTTCAGGATGTCTCCTGCAGTTATGTCTGTTGCCTGATGTGTTGCGTTTGGGGATATTATTTCGACGTATAGGGCGCTGATTGTGAATGTGACGGTCGTGTTTACCCATTGCGGTACTGAATCTGCGTTTAGATTGTGGATTGAGATGTTGAAGGTGTATGTGCCTGTGTCGCTTGTCTGTACCTCTGTGATGTTGTATGTTATGTTGATGTTTGCGAATGAGTTGGGGGGGATCTGGAATGATGATTCCCTGGTGTCCAACGGGGAGGTTGTTGAGTTGAAGATGTATGTGAAGTTCAGGAAATTGCTTTGGTTGATTATGCTTATGTTTATTGTCATGTTCTGGTTTTTGAGGTTGGTTATGTTGATGAGGTTATCGAATGCGCCGATGATGTCGTTTCCGCCGAGGCCTATGGTTTTTGTGATCTCTTCAACCGGGGTGACTTGCCAGTCCTGGTCTATGACTGTGATGTTTATTTTTATGCGGTCTGTGCAGTTTTCGTACGAGTATATGCATTGTGTGCCTGTGTTGTTTGCGACAATGTATGTCCAGAAGCTCCTGCCCAGGAGTGTTTCGTTTGAAGGGATAGTTATTGTGACTGTGATTGTCTGGTTTTGGAAGCGGGGTATGTCAAAGGATTCGTTTGAATATGCGATTGTCCAGTTTTGGAGTTCCTGATAGTCGCCGCCGTCGAGACTAAATTCGATGTTGTCGAGGGGGGTGTTACCGTATGCTTCTATTGTGAAGTTGCCTATCTGTTTTGTTCCGCCGTAGGGGATGGCGTAGTTTATGATTGTCTTGTTTGTGATGTCGAGGATTGTCGTGTTTGTGACGTTTATTGTGATTGTCTGGTTGATGAATTGGGTGTCGTTGTTTGCCCATTTTAATGTGACGTTTAGGGTTGTGTTTCCAAGGGGTGCGTAGCGGGAGATGTTTACGGTTATGTTGCTCTCTAGTTTGTAGCCTGTGGCGATTGCGCTGTATTTGCCTGTGATGATAGTTATGCTGCTTCGATTGTACGTGATTATTTCAGGGCTTGAGACTACGGAGTTGCCGGTGTTGTTGATCATTATTGGGATGGTTATGAGGTCGTTTCTGTGCTTTGTGAGGTTGTGTGCTGTTATGTAGGAGTAGTTCAGGTAGACTGTGCTTTCATTGAATGAGAGGGTGGCGTTTGTGTTGTTGGTGAATATTACTATTGTTGTTGAGTTGGATGCCGGAGGGGTTGTGTTGTAGTAGAGGTTTGGGGAGTCTGAGATGTTGCAGGATATTGTGTGGTTGCCTGAGTAGGTTGAGCTTTCCCATGAATAGGTTGCGTAGCCGAGTGCGTTTGTGAGGCTCCCGTTGGGGTTTAGTAATGTGGCGTTGTCGTAGAAGGATACGTTGTAGTTGTATATTGGGGTTGTTGTGTTTTTGTCGATTATTTTGCATGTGAGGTCTATGATTGAGCCGCCGAAGCAGAGGTTAGCGTCGCAACCTGTTGATGAGTAGTCGAAGGTTGATGCGCTTGAGCGGCCGTAGATGTAGATTTGTGTGGTGTTTTGCGCAGGGTAGTAGTGTTCGCCGGTGGCTTTTGCTGTTATTTGGCGCATGCCGAGGGGATGTGACATGGGGATTGTCCATAAGGTGTCTTCTGTTGTGGTTGCGTTTACAAGTTCGCGGGCGGTTATGCCTGTATTGTCTGTGATGCCGTAGTCTTCTGATATGCAGTTGCTCTGGTTGTCTGCTATGCAGATGTGGTCTATGTATAGGGTTGAACGGCTTGTGATTGTGCCATGCATAGATATTGTTATGTTTTCTGCGCCGATTATTGAAGTGTCGTTGCAGGTATAAGTTTGCCATGGACCGTCATGGTCTGGATCTGTGGAATAGTTGAGTGGCAGTTTGCAAAGATAACTGCCGATTGTTATGTTGATGCAGGGATTGTTTATTGAATCATACTTACCTTTCTGTTTATACCATAATTTTATGTTGCGGGTGGTTATAGGATGAAATGACTGTGTTATGGATTGTGATGGATAGAAATCATACACAAATAGTTTCAGAGAATAGTTTCCTTTCTGACCGGAGCTTTCGTTTACAATTACTCCGTCGCCAGTCCATGAGTCTTTTGAGTTTCCTTCAAAGCCGCTGTTTTTTATGTAGGATGTGGTATAGGTTCCGGATACCTGTGATTCGTTTCGGGTGATGAGATATGTGTCGGTTGAGTATGGGGTGAGGTTTACCAGGAATACTATTTCTGAGGTGCTGTTTATGCAGGTTCCGTCTGCCGGGTATATTTGGTTTGGGAGTGTACTGTTTGGTCCTGTGATTTTTGTTGAGTTTACCTGCCAGCCGGTCAGGTTTGCGCCTGCGGATTCTAATTGTGCGCCGGTTATAGTTATTGGGGTGTTGTTTCTTGCAATGCCGCGGGTTTCGTTTATCTGGAACATTATTGCATGGAGGTCTTTGTACCATGATACTGTCCTGTTGTTTTGTGAGCAGGTTGCGCAGGGGTCGTTTATTGTTGATTTCATTTCTACGGTTTCGCCTTTGTAGTATGCGGCGGCATAGGATGGGGAGTCGATTGTTATTGTGATGTTGTCTTTTAGCTGTATGGTGGTCTTTGAGGTATTTGTGATTATTGTGTAGTTGCGGGGGTTTTGGGGGTAGTTTAGTTTTACCTCAATGTCATAGGCTTGGAGGTGAGCATAGGTGCAGTTTGGGGTGTATGTGTAATTGCAGTAGCCGCTGTTGTTTGTGGTTGTTGTTGTGAGGTATGTGTTGTTGAAGTACCATGAGCAGTTGTAGTCTGATACGATTATTGTTGATGAGTTTATGTCTTTGTTGTACTGGTTTATGAGGTGTGCGGTCATGTCCAGTGTTGTGTTTCTTGTGTGTACCTGATTGTATGCAGGAATGGTGAGTGAAATGTTTAGTTTTCCCATGATATTTAATGTCCAGTTTACAGGGGGGGATGGAGGGAGGTAGTAGCGCGGGTCTACTGTTACGAGCCATGTCTGTTCGCCGATTTCGTAGTTGCTGTTGGGTTCAAAGGTGTAGTTGCAGTGGCCTGTGTTGTTTACTGTGGTTGTGTAGGTTTCATTGTAGTTTGTTTTGTCGTATGTTATGTTGAATGTGCATAGAACACCAGTCTCGTTTATGTATTTGTTTTGGGTTGTGTCGTTTATGCGGACTATGAGTTGTGTTGTGTTGTCATCTCCTCTTATGACGTCTGTGTTGTGTCCGTTTATTTCTGTTATTTCTATGTTGTGTTTTGTTACGTTTGGGCCTGTGCTGTTTGGAGTTTGGGCATCTGAGTGTATGGGGGATGACCATGTGGCATTGAAGTCCTGGTAAAGGTATTTGTATTTATTGTTGGTGCCAGTCATCTCTTTTTCAAGTGAGATGTTGAACCATGCTGTGCCTTGTCCGGTGATGTTTTTTGACTGACGGTGCTGCCATGTGTGCGTGAGTTCTGAGTAGGTGAGCAATGTTATGTTTACGAGGTCGTTTTCTGTGTCGTTGACGTGAATGGAGTAGTTGAAGTATGTGTTCCATGTGTTTTCCTGTGGTGTGACGTTGGCTGCTGTGAGGTTGGGGTTTAGGTTTGATGCGCCGCCGGCCTGATAGAATACCCGATGGATTGCGTTTAGGATTGGGTGGATCCATTTGATGAATTCATAGATGCCGTTACCGTCTGTGTCTTTTTTGCATACGTAGAAAGTGCTTGAGTTGCATTCCATAGGGGTTTGGGGTGGGGCGGTGTCGCATGTGGATTGTTCGTCAGGGGGCATTATGTTGCATGTTTCTATGCCCCATGTTACGTTGAGATATTCGTTGCCACGTACTGCGTCGGATGAGTCGTTCAGGGTGATGTTTGCGGTTATGTTTGTGAATGACTGATTGGTGTATGTGTTGTTGCTTATGAGGGTTATGTTTTTTCGCCAGAAGTAGTTGTCCAGGCCTTTTGTAAAGTAGAATAAGGATGTGTTCATTGTGACAGGTATTTCTTTTTCCATCTGGTCGTCCCAGAGGATTTTGCTTATGTTTTCATCTGGTACTGATTTGAATATTGGGGTGCGGGACGAGATATTGCAGTAGTTTATGCCTTTAAGTGTTGCATTTGTGTAGTTTTCGCCATCAAAGCCGCATTGTGTCGCGGATGAGTTGATGTTTATGTATTTGATTGTGATGTTCAGGGCAGGGTCTGTGAATGTGATGTTTTTTGCGCGGGCGATTATGGATTCGTTTACGTGGATGTTTGCGGTTTTTGTCCAGTAGTTTATGTTTTCGTAGGATATGTCGTCTGATGCGTTGTATGTGAATTCCAGGTCAATGCGGACTTCGAGGATGCCTTCTATGTCTGAATGGAATGTTATGGGTATTGTACAGAGGTCCTGGGTGCAGTTATTTTGGAGGTATGTGTTTATTGCTGTGAGGATTTGTGTGTTGTTTGCTTTTGTTGAGTTTCTGAGCCGTCCGTCGCCCAGGGTGTAGTTCCATTCGGTTGTTTCGTCTGCGCCGATGTCCATAGTTATGTTTGTCGGGAAGTTGTCGAAGTTTAGGATTAGGAGGTTGCCTTTATCAAAAAATGTGCCTTGTGTGCCTAAAACCAGTTCGTTTGTGTTGTAGCCTGTGTCGTGTGACAGATTACCTAAAGCGAGTGCGCTTACTTCTGTTTCGGTACTTGCATTATATGTCCAATAGATGGTTCCATTGCTGTTTAATAACTGTATGTGGTATCTTCCTGTTCCACCTAATATTTCGTAACCAGGATTGAGATAGTCAAATTCGCCAGCCACTACTGAGAGGATGTCTGCAGAAGTTGTGCGATTCCATAGATGGCTTCCGGTTGAATTGATTAAATAGTATTTTCCTGTTGTTGTGCTTCTTGTTCCAAGAATTATCTCTTTGCCGCTGTCAATGATAAGGTTTTTGACTGCTATTGAGTTTATGATATGGTTGCTTGTCGTGTAGTTCCATAGCTCGCTGCATGCTGAATCAATAATATATAATTTTTGGCTGCTTGCTGCAAGTATTTCGTTTTGCCCGTCTTCGTCAATATCTGATATGACTAATGAATTTATTTTGCTTCCTGTACTGAAGTTGCATAAATCTCCTGTGGTGTTGCTTGAGGTATTGAGGATTGCAATTAGACCGTCGTTGTCGCCGTAAACGAGTTCGTTTTCTGCACCATTCGTGAGATTTCCGATTGCCACGGAATAGACTGCTGTACCGCCGGCGCTATAGTTCCAAATCATATTGCCGGAGGTGTCATATACGTTGATACCGTAGTCTCCTGCGGCGATTGATTCATTTTCGTTGTTGATAAATGGTCCCTGGGCGATGTCTCTTGATGGATATTGTGTTGTGGTTGATTTTCTTGCCCAGATTACGCTGCCTATGTTGTCTGTAATGAATATAGTATTTACTGTGTCCGTATTTTCACTTGTTGTTATGGATATCTCCTGGCTATCATGCGAGGGATCAATCTCAGCTATCGCTATTGCTGAAATTGCTGTGGAACGGGCCATTGAGCAGTCATTGTCGGTGCCGGCAGTGCCGATACATTTTGTGTGCGGACTGATGACGCCGGTGAGGTTGAATTCGGCTTTTGTGACTATTGAGTTTTTCGGGATGATTATGCCTATTGTCTTGTTTTCGCGCGTTTTAAATGTTATATTGGATAAGGTGAATGAGTCGTTGAATCTTGCCTGGCTGTAGTTGAATAGTGGCGCGTCGATGTCGAGGGTGAATGTCAATTGCTCTGAGAAGGAGGGTTCGCTGCCTGTGGCGCTGATTACTAGTGTGGATGCTACAATGAGTATGAGGAGAGTGAGAAGTAATACTATATATGTCTTTCTATTGAAACGCATTTTTCTTTCATGCATTGGATTCACAAACATGATTGTTGTTGTGTCTATTTTTTGGAAAGGATGATACGATAATGACCCAGGGTATATCGTATGCAAGCGCACGGCTATATAGCCATATCAATATAAGGTTATATTGGTTATTAATGTTTATATGTGTGAAGAAAATGTTTTCTGCGAGGTCATTATAAGAATCATAATCAGACTTTGTCGAGCATGTCTTTTAATGAACTAGTGTCTGTAGTACTTGGGGTGTCTGTGTCTTTTTCGGGTTTGCTTTCTATAACGGGTGCAGAGGATTCATCTTTTGATGTTTCTGGTTCATGTCCGGGGGCTTGAGCAGCGGTGCCTGCAACGTGCGAGGATATTGTTTTGAGTTCTTTTGTCCTTATCACGTCACTTAAGGTGCTTAGGTCGGTTTTTAATTCGCGAAGGCATTTGGTAAATTCTGTGTCTTCTTTTGAAAACTTACGGGATACGAGTTTCAACTGCTTGAATTCTACATGCATGACAGCAAGATATGCAACAATGACTACACATAAGACGATGATTGCTTCTTCAACATCTATAAAATATCCGAGTACAGGTACAAACATAGTTTATCATCCTTTTGATTCTACGAGTTTTGTGAGACGGGCTATCTCTTCTTTTAGTTCCCGTACTTCCTTTTCATATTGTATCTCTTCATTGTCGAAACCCTTGGTCAGTTTCCTGATTTCGCGGAATTCAAATTCCAGTAATATGAAATACATTACCAAGATTACACAAAAGTAAAATATTACGTCCAACAATTCTACTGATATCCCAAATATTTCCATGATGCAAACCAATTGTTATTTTTTTGTTACCCTGACCAGCCGCTTGTATGCAAAGTATATCAGGACTGCGCCTATGAGGACTATTATCAGGATTTTTGCGCTGCCTGATGAGTCGCCTTTCATTCCAAGTACATAAAAGTTGATTGTGGAGTCTGTGATGGTTGTCATGTCTTCTGAGAATCTTATGTTTGCGATGTATTTTCCTGTCGGCGCGTTCACAGGCAATAGGAATTTGGCAGATAGTTCTGTTTTTTCGAGGGGCTTTAAGGATTTTTCGAGGCGTATTATGTCTGCGTATACCAGGTCCATGTCTTCTGTGTATATCTCGGTTTCCAGTGAGGGGTTTTCTATTTTTTCGCCGCCGTTGATTATGAGTATTTCAAGGTTGGCGATATCACCGGAGTCGTATCTTGTCCTGTCAGGGGTAATTATGACGGTTGGATAGCTTTGCTTGTATGTTACGGAGAGACTCAGGACTGTGTTTGCGCCAAGGCGGGGTATTGTTACGGTTGTGGTTGAAGCATCGCCGGTGTAGGATATGTCTTTTCCGAAGGCATCTTTTAGTTCGAAGATGTTGTCTTTCGGTATGTTGAGATTCATTTTCAGGTTTGTGTATGGCTCTTCTGCAAAGTTCTTGATTACAATGTCTGCTTTCAGTTTTACGTGCTTGTTTTCAAGTTTTTCCAGTACTTCCATATCCCGGTCTACTTCTACAGCAGGAGGGGTGAGGACTCTCAGCTCGTATGTTCTTGACTCGTAGGGTTTTAGTGTGCTTTCCCAGAAGATGTATTTTCGGTTGTCGACTACGTCTGTGTCGACGCTTTCTTCTATGTTCTTGCCGTAAGCATCATAGTAATTTGCATAAGATTCAACTGCGTCTTTGAATACTTCGGTCCTGAACTGCGATGTTGTGGGTTTTGAGTTCGGGTTGTATACGTTGAATGATTTCCGCCATACTCCGGGTTTGCCGAGGATTACTGTTTTGAATAACTGGAGTGTGTCGTCTTCGTCGATTACCAGCGGAACGGTCTTTTCAGGGACGACATATTTTATCATGCCGTAGCGGGTTAGTGTGATGCCATTGCCCACGCCGGGGTCGAATGCTGCTATCTGGACAGGGAGGATGTAGAGACCAGGGGTTGAGAGGTTTAGTTGGTATGTGAATTGTATGTATTGACCGTCAGTCATATCCCAACCAGCATTTACGGTTGGGTGTGTGATTTCCCATGCGTCCATACTCACGCCGTCACTTGTTGTTATTGTGCCTAGTTTTGTGCGATTAAAGGTTGTTGAACCTATGTTACTGGTCATTGAAACTGGTGTGTGATTGCTCATGCCTGTCGGGATGTAGTCTATTAATTTTATGCTATCAATTTCACCAGTTGTGGCGAGGTAAATGGTAACATTTACCAGTTGGGGGTCGGCGGGATCTGTACTTATTAGCTGCTTGTATGCATTCAGGCTGTTTTGTGATGCCTGCTTCAGGTCGCTGGAATTGTAGACGATGTATGTTCCTGACTGCGTATAGAGTGTCTGGTTGCCGTCAAAGTGGAAGTATTCGTTGTTATCAATGCCTGATGTCAGGGAGCCGGTGCTGTTTTCGTATGTCCATATGTCATAGACGAGACTTATATAGTCACCATTTGTCAGGTTCTGCCCTACTGTTCCGCTGGCAGACAAGGTTGCACTTGAGAGGTCGCTTATGTCTAATATGATCGTGCCGTTTGCGGAGGAGGTTGTGTTGGATGTGGTGACTTGTACGTTGCTGCCGTCTACTGTCAATTCATATGTGCTTGTATCGTTTGTATAATAAACGTGATAGTTGGTTACGGTCATGTTTGCGTAGCCGCTGCTTGTTGTGTCTCCGTTCGGTATGACAGAATATATCTGTAGTTTTCCTGCTCTTATCTGGTTGTCACTATCACCAGTATGGTATGCTGTTGCGTTGTATGTGAGTAATTTTGTGTTGTAAACTTCGGGGGCAAAGGAATCTGCTGTCTCTTTTGTGGCAAGGGTATCTATCTCGTATAAGGTTGGGAGTATCATTGAAAAGTTGATTTTTCCGCTGTAGGTATAGACATTGGTGTCGTTCCAGTGTACTGACCAGTTAAAGTAGGGAGCAATGTATGGCTTTATGCTTGTGGTTTCTATCCAGTTCGGAATCTTGAACTGGCTGTCGGCAGCGAGGTCCTGATACAGGGCGTCGTTGCTGTCAAGCAAGGATTCTATCTGTCCTGTTGCGGCTGTAACATTGTAGATGCGCCACGAGGATATGAGATACGTGAGAGCTTCGCCAGTTGTGGGTGATGTTTCTGCAATGTTATTTATGTATGATTTGACACGCCATGGAGTTCCTTTCATCAGGTCAACGCCTTCTCTTATGGGGCCTCTTGCAAAGTGGCCATTGAAGGTTATCTCTGATATTACATGTGTGTTGTTTTGGTAGAGGGCGTTTGCGCCGTAGGTTCCGTGGTTCAGGTTGTTTTCGGTCTGACCACCGCTCCCGTAGTTGTGCCCGCCCCAGACAGTTGCATCAAATGTTATGTCTACCTGAGCGCCGGCATCAAGTGTGCCTTGCCATTCTATTTGGTCCAGATCCGCCGAGCCGTCAGCAGAGGTTGTCCATGTAGCGCCGCCGGTTGATTCAACGGTGGATTCAATTATGCTTACGGAAGCATTGTTGTCTGATGCACCTGTATTTTCCGGATTGAATGTAATTTTGTAGGTTATATTTGTGCCTGATATGTTTTTGTTGCCGGCAGGGTTTATTATTGTGAAGTTGAAGTGCAAGAGATTTATGGGGTTTATTATGTCTTTTTCAGAGTAGAGGTCGTCGCCTGCACGGGCGTTTGTGACGCTCATGGAGATGTTTAAGGAAGGAGCCCAAGTGAAATCAGGAGTATAACATTCCCGCTTGTTGCCTGTGGTCAGGTTCATGTACATGTTGGTTCCTGAAGCAAGTGTAGGGTAGGATTGGGCATAGTCCCTGTATACTGTTTCTGTGCCATTCCAGTTCTCGATGTTTGTTCTTGCGATTGCGTTTGTGAGGTTCAGGCGGACGTACTGGAGGACGTCGTCGGTGTTTGGCACGTAGACGGTTATGTAACCTGTGCTGCTAAATGATGCGGGAGTACCGCTTGATGCGCCGTCTGTGGTTGTGTATGTACCAGTTATGTTTTCTGTTAAGAGTGCTCTTGGACCATAGTATGAGTGCGCTGATGTAAGCGCAAGAATAAGTGATAGTATCATTGCGAAAATAATGATTGTTTTTTTCATTGTATCCCTCCAATAAAGACATCTGTCAGATAATTAATTGAGTACTAAAATTATGTATGTAGTTAATTATATTAAGTAGTATAAATAAATGATTGTTCAGCAATTCCCGGTTAAGCTTAAATTATTTTTTTGTCGAGAAACGAATACAATAAATGTAAATCTGCTCTTATATTTCATGTAAATTATATGAAAATATTTACAAGATGTCAAAAACAAGTTAAAATTAAATTGGTCGGATGTGTGCGTTTTGAATTAGAC
>QNCM01000050.1 GCA_003644505.1 Candidatus Makaraimicrobium thalassicum
CACCCCATCTTACATCCCCATGAAAACAGCCTTAAAGATAATATTTCTCCTCGTCCTGGTAGTGCTGCTCGCGGTTGTCACTGTTTATTCGGTCTATAAGGACAAACTCCTTGAAGAGGTCCGTGTCCGTTCCGCGTCGAAACTGTCCGTATTGCTGGGGCGCGGCGTGAATATCGGTTCCATGGAATATGTTCCGCTGCAGTCGATCTCCCTGGGCCATGTGACTGTTTCAACAGCGGACGATCCGGACCTGACAGAAATAGAAGCGAACAATATCACGCTTACCGTTGACGTCCTCTCCCTTATAAAGGATAAACAGCTGAAAACCACAATTACGGCCGACGGGCTGCGTTCCGGCGACATCCTCTGTAATACCATGATACGGACAGCGTCCCGCAAAGCAGATGCCTACGCAGAAGTCCTGGCCCCCTCCCTTGTCAATTCTGTCGCCGTTATAGACACGCTCATAGCCTCGAAAAAATTTACGCTGCGGAATATCTCCGGGAACCTTACGATAGATGACCTGGCAGTCTCAAAAGGCAAGATCTGCTTTACGCATAATGACATAAAGTACCTCACTGACTTCGCCGCACGGAAGCCGGAAGATCGCGGCTATGATGTTTCCGTGCGTTCGGAAAATCTCGGTTTTCAAAGCACGCTTATAAGGGACGATGACCGCCTGATCGTCGATAATCTGACGGGGACGTTCTACAACCTGCTTTTCGACCTTAAAGGCGAATTACAGGATTACCTTTCGCCGGAGATGGTCTGCTCGATCAACGGAACGGTCGAGACCGACCTCGCGACGTTCGCCTCTCTGCCGGGGGAAACCGGACAATTCGCCCGGGACCATTCCATCTCCGGGAAAGTAAAATCCCACGTCTATCTTAAAACACGGGAACCAGACCCCGGTAAATGCGAGTTCAATTCCACGATCTTCGCGAACGATCTGCGGATGGATAACCTCCGCATGGAAGAAATAACCGCGAAACTGTCCCTGAAAGACGGGAGTCTCAGCACTCCTTTCATCAGCGGGACCCTTTACGACGGCACCCTCACCTGCGACCTCAAAATGGATGTCGCGGAAAAAGACCTCCCTTATCTTCTGTCACTGGAGATAAACAATATGGATTTCGGGAGTTTTATGCGGGACATAACCGGAAAAAAAATAAATGTCCGTGGGACGCTGGCGGCGGCTCTTGCCCTCGAGGGATACGCGGCTGCTTCCGAGACCGCCAGAGGCAGCGGTAAGATAACGATATCCGACGCTGACCTGGGGCCGATGCCCCTGCTCACGCCGCTTCTGGGAAATATCTTCTCCGCCGTCCAGAATATCCTGTCCAGGGCAAGGGTAGTAAATATCAGCCGGGCTTACACGGACTTTGATATAAAAGACCGGAAGATAACGACCGATAACCTCACCCTTCAGGGGGAGGACATCGCCATTACCGCGAAAGGATACGTGGATCTCGACGGAAACCTGGATTTCGCGGTTCAAAACCAGTTCAGGCAGCCGGCGGAGGAGGATGATGAAGACTGGCAGATGTCGTTAAGGAACACGATCGTCCAGTTCGGGAAGGTCATAAGCAAGGGGCGTTTAACGGGCACTATCAAAAAGCCGAAATGGAAATTTGAATATTTCGACCCGATAAAAAACCTGATAAACAGGAATATCAGGGGGTTTTTAGGTATTTCCGAATAGCCTGCTTGAATTTTTTCAACGCGAGCGCGCGATGGCTTACCCGGTTTTTATAAGAAACCGACAACTGCGCGAAGGTCTTTTTATTTCCTTTGGGCAGGAAGACCGGATCATAGCCGAACCCGTTCCTGCCTTTCGGCTCCAGGGCGATGTGCCCTTTTATAACACCTTCAAACGTCTCCAGTAACATGCCATCCCTGGCAAGAGCGACATGGCAGACAAATTGCGCGCCGCGTTCTTTCGGCGGCACGTTATCAAGCAGTTTAAGGAGTTTTTTATTGTTCTCCTCATCCGTGGCCTTTACCCGGGAAAACCTCGCGGACCGGATGCCCGGTTTTCCGTCGAGGGCATCGACTTCCAGGCCGGAGTCATCGGCCAGGACCAGACCGTCAAAAAACCTGGAAACGGTCACGGCTTTCTTGACGGCGTTCTGGCGAAAGGTCCTGCCGTCCTCGACAATGATAAGCGGGGGGCCGCCAAAATTGTCCAGGGTCATGATCCTGATACCTCTGAATTGTTTCAAAAGCGTTTTTAATTCGCGTCTTTTATTACTATTATGTGTCGCTACCAGTATTTTCAGCATGAACATACTCCTTCCAGCACCGCTTTTTGTTTGCCGATAAGGGTTTTAATGCCTTTCCAGGCCAGTTCCAGCATTCCGTCCATCTGCGCGCGGCTGAACGGCTCGCCTTCGGCTGTCCCCTGTATCTCCACGAACTTTCCGGAATCAGTCATTACGACATTCGTGTCCACCTCAGCCCGGGAATCTTCCTCATAACTGAGATCGAGATAATTCCTGCCGTCAACAACGCCGACACTTATGGCCGCCATGAAATGTTTGACAGGCAGGCTATTGAATACCCCCTGTTTTTTTAGACAGTCAAGCGCCAGGCACAGCGCCACAAAACTCCCCGTTATACTGGCGCATCGCGTGCCGCCGTCCGCCTGAATAACATCGCAGTCCATCCAGATGGTCCTCTCCCCCAGAACATCCATGTCAACAACGCCGCGTAATGCCCGTCCGATCAGCCGCTGTATCTCATGGGTTCTCCCGCTCTTTTTTCCTTTTGAGGATTCCCTCGATACCCTGCTCTGGCACGACCGGGGAAGCATGCCGTATTCGGATGTTATCCAGCCGGTCCCGTGTCCTCTCAAAAAAACGGGAACGCCGTCCTGGATGCTTGCCGTGCAAATAACCTTCGTGTTACCTATCTCAAAAAGGCATGAACCTTCCGCGTATTTAATGTAATTCGTCGTTATATTAACTTTTCTGATACCGTTGACTAACCTGCCGTCCTGTCTCATCCTGTTCCTTTCAAGCCGTTCTCCAGCCTCCATAAGCTCTGTTTAGTTACATATTTTATCATAAATATACCTGCCCTTACAATCTATACCTACCACCAGCGGAAAATCTTCTACTTTTAACCTGTAGATCGCTTCAGGCCCCAGGTCTTCGAACGCTGCTATCCCGCAGGCCGTCACCCTTCGGCTGAGATAAGCGCCCGCGCCGGCCGGCGCGAGAAAATATACGCCATGGCGGCGTTTGACAGCCTCGATGACCGCGGCGGACCTCCTGCCTTTGCCGATCATGCCTTTTACCCCGGCTTCAAGAAGCATGGGAGTAAAAGCGTCCATCCGGCTCGATGTGGTGGGGCCGCAGGAACCTATTACCCTGTCACCCGGAGGCGTGGGCCCGCAATAATAGATAACCTGGCCCTTAAGATCAACGGGAAGCGTTTCCCTGTCCTTCATCATCACGGATATCCTCAGATGCGCCTGGTCCCGCGCGGTATAAACAATACCGGAGAGAAGCACCTCATCGCCGGCACTGAGTAACGCGACAGTGTTCTCGTCCATAGGTGTGCTGATCCGTTTAACAGTACTCATGATCAGATCACCGCACTCCCCGAGCGCAGCGCGTGGCACGAAAGATTTACCGCGACCGGAAGCCCGGCGATATGCGTCGGGGCTTCCTCAATATTGACCCCCATCACTGTTGCTCCGCCGCCCAGGCCCATGATGCCGATGCCCAGCGCGTTCGCGCGCTCTTTTATCCCGCGTTCCAGCTCCGCGATATGCGGTTTGCGATTCGGTTCATTGATCGGCCGCAGGAGCGCTTTCTTCGCCAGGGCCGCGCATGACTCCATTGTCCCGCCGAGCCCCACCCCCAGGATATACGGCGGACAGGCATCCGGCCCCGCTATCCTCACGGTCTCCACGCAGAAATCGATTATTCTTTCCGGGCCGCAGGTGGGATCCAGCATGGAGATCCGGCTTTTATTTTCGCTGCCGAAACCTTTAGGTATCACCGAAACTGCCATGGTGTCCCCGTCAACAATGTCCATATGTATGACAGCCGGGGTATTGGTGCCCGTGTTGTTACGCATCAGTGGATCTTCAACTACGGACTTGCGGAAACAGCCTTCCTCATAGGCCTGTTCAACCCCCCTGTTGACCGCATCCGGCAGCCTGCCGTCACGCACAACCACGTCCTTTCCCATCTCGATAAACACTGTTACCATGCCGGTATCCTGGCAGATGGGGATGCGTTCTTCCGCGGCAATGCCGGCGTTCTCAAGAAGTATCCCCAGCATCTTTTTCGCGAGTGTCCCTTCTTTCTCTTTCCCGTGGATCTCTTCCAGGGCCTCCAGGACGTCCGGACGCAACACGGTATTCGCTCTGACGCACAGAGCCTTTACGGCCTTCTCTATCTCCGCGATTTTGACCTCACGAGCCGTCATATAACCACCTTTTTAACATTGATCTTCTCCTTAAGAAATATCCCGGAAACCCTGCTGAAACCTTCCACGTCGTCGCTGACATAATATCTTGTCTTCCCCCGGCGCCTGCGTGAGGCCTCCAGTCCTTTTTTTGAAAGCGTTGCTTTGACTTCCTCTGCTGCCGCGGAAGACGAATCTACAAGCCTGACGTTTCCCATCACCTTTCCTATAACAGTCCTGAGAATGGGATAATGCGTGCACCCCAGGATCAGCGTATCTATATGCCTTGTTTTAAACCCGGCCAGGTACCTCCGCGCCACCTCATAAGTGATCGGATCGTTGATAAATCTGTTCTCGACAAGAGGCACAAAAAGCGGACAGCTTTTTGAGAAAAGGCGGCATGACAGACCGGCCCTGGCCACCTCTCTGTCATACGCCCCGCTGGCGATCGTGGAGCTGGTGCCGATCACCCCTATTCTTCCGTTTTTCGAAACACGCACGGCGTCTCTCACCCCGGGAGTTATAACCCCAATAACCGGCACAGGATAGGTCTTCTTTAAAGAAGTGAGGCTCAAGCTCGAAGCGGTGTTGCACGCCACAACGACCATCTTGACCCTGTTTTCCATCATAAACGCCATGATCTCGCGCGCGAAACGTATAACGGTCGCCCGGGACTTGTTGCCATACGGGACCCGGGCGGTATCCCCGAAATAAATAATGTCCTCATCAGGGAGCTGCCTGTGAATGCTCCTCGTCACGGTGAGCCCTCCGACCCCCGAATCGAATATCCCTATAGGCCTGTTTCGCGGTGATCTCATGCCCTTTATTATATAGGATTACGCCTTATTGGTAAAGCGGTCAGTTCCACCCCGGGGTGGAACTGGAGAAAGGATGCCAGAAGCATTTCAAGCGCCAGTGCGGGCTGTTTCCGGCCTGTCTTTATATCCCGGTCCGTTTCAAGTAGAAGAGATACCCAGCGGTCTATCCTGCCGACAGAATATTTCTTTGCCTGGCCCAGCAATCTTCGCGTGTAGGCGGGGGAATAGCCCAGCCCGGCGGCAATGCCTTCCGGCCCAGCCCCTCTGCCGGAGAGCAGAGCGATCTTCTGCATGATCCGCATATACCAGCCGAGATAACCTATGATCTCGTGCGGGTGTTTCTTCTGGTCGTAAAGGTCATTAAGTATTTCGAAAGCCCACCCGGCGTCACCGGCGTTGATCGCGTCAACCAGTTTAAACACGGTCTCTTTCATGCTGCGCCCGACCAGCTGTTCCACATGCCCGGCCTCTATTTTTTCCCCGCCCGAAAAACAGATGAGCTTATCCAGCTCCGCTTTTATGCCGAACGTATCCGTTCCCTTTAACTCGACAATAAGCTCCACGGCTTCGGGCGATATCCGAATACCCTCTTTCTTAAAAAAGGCGCGTACCCAGCTCTTTATGGTCGAAGGGGCAGGCTTGTCCGCTTTTACTATTTTTACCAGACCGGACAGCCTGCGGTAATATTTGCTTTTTCCGAAGGAACCCGCGGTTGAGAGAATCAGGACGCTGGTTTCCGACGGTTTCTCCAAGTAGGATAATATGGTATCGGCAAACCTCTCGAAAAGCCCCTGCGCTTCCCTGACCAGGACGACCCTTTTCCCGGCCAGGAACGGGATCGTCCCCAGAGAATCCATTATCGTATCTATATCATCGGGGCTGCAAACCGAATGATCAAGGTCGCCCCCGCCGGAGGGAAAAAATCTCTCCTTGATCCTGTTCTCTTCGGTCTCCCTCAGATAGTCGTCATCGCCGATTATCAGGTAGTTTTCATTCATGGCATGAGGTCACCACGCTTCGATGGTACGTTCCACGATCCTCTGCGCGAGGTCATTAACCGCCTCTGTCAGGGCTGTGGCTTCCGTCTTAGCGTTAGGACCCGTCACGGTATAACTGGATTGCCCCGTAAACCCGTTTTCCCGCCACATGAGCTTTCCGGTGCTGTTATTAAGAAGTTCTATATCGACTGAAAGTTCTATCCGGAACTCCTCGACATTGTCGGCATTGTCATAGCTCAGCGGGAACTTCCGAAAATCCGTCAATGTCCCTTTCAGTAAAAGAACGGCTTTGTCCGCGGTCCTGATGCCCAGGTTGCCGTCAAATATGTAACCGTCGATGACCGCTCTGGTGATATCGTTCTCCAGACCGGGCCGATAGGAATACCCGGACCTTCTGTCAGAGACTTCTCCGGCAGGGTCTATTTTGTTCACAAAATTATCGACGTGGATAGAATCCAGTTCCGGCGGTAAGAGGGAGGCGCTCGTATAGCCGCAACCGCCGGCCGTTATCAGAAAAAATGACAGAACTAAAAAAAGAATTAACCGCATCAGTCCCTTATCCTTTGTTTTAAATAGTCGATTTTCTCTCCCGCGCATTTCGCGGCACCGGTCTCCGGGAATTTCCCGACGACATCCTCGTAATATATAAGAGCACTTTCGTATTTTTTCCGGCGTTCGTAAAACTCCGCTATCTTCAGCGCGCTGTCCGCCTTCCTGCTCTTGAGTGCGTCAAGCGCCTTCTCGGCCTCTTTCGCTATCGCGGGAACGGAAGTCGTCCGGGATATCTGGTCGAACTTCTCAAGCGCTTCTTCGGTTCCTTCCTGATCATATTCCGGCTCAAGCGAAGCCTCATACTTGGAATAAGCAAGCTGATACCTGGCCTCGGAGGCAATGCTGCTTTCCGGATAATCATTGATTATCCTTTCATACGCCTCTATCGCCTCGTTGTATTTCTGCATCCTTCGGTAACATTCCGCCATCTTATACAGCGATTTATCCGCGTATTCCCCGAAAGGAGTGTTTTCGACTATCTTTTTGTATATGGCCACCGCCCTGTCCAGCGACATGGACAGCTCCAGATCCATCAATTTGGAGGTCTCTTTCGTTTGGAAGATGTTCGCGATATTATACTGGCGTTTAATGATATCTTTCATGCGTTTAGTGTAAGGATAGTCATCTATGGTCTTCTGATAATGCTGAAAAGCGAAATAATACTTCGCAAGTTCCTCGTAAGACCGCCCCGCGTAATACTGAGCTTCGGGAGCCAGGTCCGAATCCGAGTAATGCTGGGTCAGTTTGATAAATTCGTCCGCAGCGCGCTGAAAATCGTTCTGCTTAAAAAGACGCATAGCCCAGTCAAACTGCTCGCCGGGGCTATCCTTCACCGCAAACTTGGGGTTAACCATGGTCTTGCTTTGGGGTGTCCATACCCAGAACGCGTAAGAGGTGTTTCCCGCGGATACGGATACAAGGAAAGCGAAAAAGACGAATAATATCACCAGAAGCTTTCTCATCATAAACAATTCGCCTGTCTAAAAATAACGCCGTAAGTAAAAGTAATGAATAAGGATGCGTTCAGGGCCAAAAAAGACCACCCCGACAGTTGCTACATTTTATATCATACAACCTGCTGTTGTCAACCGCAAACCTTTTCGCGGCCTATACGCTGATACTCCGGCAGCGGAACCGTTGTAACGGTTCCACTGCCGGAGTATCAGGTCTTAATGCCGGTTTATGCCCGCGTGGATATAATAGAGGATAGAATATTATTATTGCGTAGTAGCTGTATCTCCCGGCTCGTTATAGAGAATTAGCCCTTTGAGATATTCGGAAACGAGTTCTTTATCCTTTCTGGATATCTCCAGAAACTGGTTGCCCACTTCGTAATCATCTCCCGCGCCCGTCTTGCGTATCCATGCCACCTTGGAAATGGCTTTGACAGGTTTGGTGAACATGGGTATGTCCAACTCAAGCACAAGTCTGCAGGCCCTGGATATAAACTCTCCCGTGTTGAAGCGGACACCGCCTTCACTAAGGTTTCTGGTAATGGTACTGGCCCTCATCATTTTTTCTGAACTACCTAATGTGCGATACTTTACAGGAATATGAGTTCTCACCCTCGGAAATTTCCTTTTTTCGACAGTCTCGTCCATTATTTCCCCTCTTTAGGTTAAATTCAAAATGATAACCTTAACGTGACTCTCTTGTCTGTACACACACTCCTTTCTTTCCTGAAATAATAAATCAGTTAAACAACTAAATAGCTACACTGCCCTCTTTTTGGAGTGTACCATATGAATTGTAAAGTTCAAAATTTTAATAGCGAACTTTTTTATTACTTACGGCGTGTTTTTCTGAAATTTTCGGGATTTATTGAGATTTATCGGTAAAGAGTGTTATAAAGTGCGGAGAAGGGAAAAGACATAGAGAAGAAAATAAAGCGTGTCTCCTCTCTATACCCTATCCCGCTTCTGTTTCAGGTTTCTCTTCCATGCCGCCAGCAACCTCTGTCCAGCTGATGGAAATTTCGGACTTACTGTTCGGGTTGAGTTTACTGACATATTCTGAGATAAGCTCCTTGTCCTCCTCCGACATTTCAATAAACTGACTTCCCACTTCGAAACTATCCACGGAAGCCGCTTTACGGATCCATGCCACCCTTGAAATGGCCTTGACGGACTTTGTGAACATGGGCATGTCCAGTTCCAGTATCAACCTGCACGCCATAGAGATGAATTCCGCGGTCCTGAAACGGACCCCTCCCTGGCTCAGGTCCTTACTGACAGAACTGGCTCTTTTGATCCCGGCGCCGTTCCTTAATTTGCAATACTTTACCGGAATATGAGCCTCAACCCTTTGATGCTTTCTCTGTTCCGTACTCTCAGTCACTTTCGCCTCCCCTTTTATCCCTTCACTTATTCCTTCAGTTTCAGCCCAATATCAGGGATATCCTCTTTTACGGAATATCCGGTAAACTCGGACCTGTTCTTCCTTTGCGCCTCCTGCATGGAGACAACCTCATCGACACTAACGCCTCTGATCCTCTTTGTGCCTGTCTCTTCTTCCTCCGCTCTGTCATCTTTATCGCCTTTAAGGACAAACGTGCCATAATCCGCGTATCCGGCATTCTCCGGATCTATACCGGAGATCAGGATCCTGAGTTCATGCAAGACATCCTCTGCCGTCATCTCCGGACTCTCGGAAAGTATGAGCGCTGTAATTCCGCTTACGAACGCCGCTGAAAACGAAGTCCCCGCCTCGTTCCTGTCCGCCTCGTCCAGCGTGACGCAATCCCACGGCGCCAGCAGGTCAAGCTCACTGCCGTAATTGCTCCACGCTGACATCCTGCCGTCGGCATCAAGAGAACCTACGGTTATGATGTTTTCCTGCGCCGCGAGGCTGTTGTCCAGTATTTCTGCTCCGTCATTGCCCGCGGCGGCTATCAGTATGGCGCCTTTATCAAGAGCGTAATCGATGGCGTCTTCAACCTGCGTGTGTATCGGGAAGAGGCTGAAAGGCATCGTAAGTATCTTAGCGTTATTATCCACCGCGTAACGGATGGCACTGGAGATGATGTCAGGGGAAGTGCTTCCGGTATCATCAAAAACCCTGAGGGCCATTATATCAGCGTCCGGGGCAAGGCCTTCGCCGTCCTCACCCTTTATAACACTGGCCGTCATTGTCCCGTGCCCCGAAACATCGGTATAATCCTCATCGAAAAGCCCGTCAAAACGATCAGTGCCGGCGAAATCATAGCCCTCCACGACATCGATGTCAAGTTCAGAGGTATCAATACCCGTGTCCAGTAAAGCCACTGTCACACCCGCGCCTGTGGACACGCTTTGCATGGATTTCAGGCCGTCAAAGAGATAGTTCATACTGTCTGAATAATTCATATCATACACGCCGGCCTGTTCCTGCGCTTCCAGCATATCACCCGGCATAAATGAAGATAAGGCCCCTGTCACAGGATAGTCCACGCTTGAAGGCGGAGTGTCGGGCCAACCCGAAAGCGAATGATTGTTCTTATTCCCTGAGGATAACGGCGGATCCGCAGGCCATGACGTACCCCAATTATCGTAGATGTCAGGATTTGTCGGGTCAGCACTCGCCGGGTTGAACGGATAAACGCACTTATATCCCCCCTCGCATTCCTTATACAACATTAGATACCCTTCGGGAAAATCTTCCAGATTCCACAGCCCGCCAGCAGGTATGTCCCATAGATACCAGAATTCATCGCCGCCGCTCCAGCCGACTTTATGGTATATCACAGTCGTGCCGTCTTTCTTTTTATAATCAATATATAGCTTGCTGTTATTGTCCTTTTTCTTAAAGCCTATCTCGTTCCCGCCCATTGTATAAGAATCGTAGTAGTAATAAATCGTGCCTGGATAAGCGCTCTCGTCCATGACCTTCGCTTTAAGATTTGTTCCTTTATAATACCCCTCGTAGGTGAATATGTCTCCATCACTTTCGTATATCTTATAAAGTCGGCCGTAGTGTTCATCAGAGTCTATCGAACCATTCCCGTCATGATCAAAATTTTCGTCGTAATAATCGTAGCGAATATTACCGCCTCCATCGGCTCCCGGAAGCTGTTTAATGGCCAGGCGGTTGTTGTCATTATTGTAAAAGGTGTAAGTTGTGCCCGCGGGATCGGCTCCGGACGCTATCAAAAGCGTTTTTGTCTTCAGCTTGCCGCTCGGCACGTAATACGTGTAGATGGCTTCATTGTCGGTCTGGCCGATAAGATACCCGTTTGAGTCATACTCGTACGTTACAAGCAGTGTCGTCAGTACCGGGTTTGACGGGTCTGTGTAGACCGCGGTCTGGTAACATTCTTTTACCGCGACTACGTTCGTGCCTGTATGATACGTGTACGCATACGCTGTGGCTCCGTCCGCATCAGGGTCGCCTGAAGCGCGTGACTGGATATCCACACGGCCGTAGTTCTCGTCTTCTTCTATAACACCGCTGCCGTCATGGTCGAACTCTTCGTTTATGTAATGGGAATACACGTTGCCTTCACTGTCCGCCGCGGTTAGTGTCGTGCTCTCGAGGTACCCGTTCGCGTCTCCGTAATATGTGTAGATCGTGCCGGTGTCTTCCAGTGTCTTCTTGATCAGCCTGCCCGCGGTATCATACTCGTACGTTACCAGCAGTGTGCCGGCAGCATTGTATTCTTTCACGTACTTCGCCTGGTTCGTGCCCGCAAAATACTGTTTGAACGTCTTATAGGTGCCATCCGGCGCGGTCTCTTTTGTGAGCTTGCCGTAACCCTGGTTCAGCCAGTCCTCGTTACTGTACTCGTATACCGTGCCGTAATACCAATTCCGGATCTTCTCCATATCCTCCGGGGTTATGTGTAACTCTCCGACAGATGGATCAATATTCTCCTGCCAGAAAAGTCCCCCGGTGTAACCACTGGCAAGAAGAGTGTCTAATCTCTCCTTGGCATCCGGATCATTCGCGTCGAAATATTGCGGATCTATTTCTCCGACAAAAACCGGTTTTCCACCAAAAATAGGATCAGTTGCCGAATACCCTAATTCTTCGAAATTGTAATTGTAATATTTTGCCCAATAATGAATTTGAACAACATCGACATCGTCATCCCCCAGACCATCTACAAATGAATGCCAATATCCAGTATCAGGATCAAGAAACTCTTTCTTGGCAAACCCTATCGTAACATCTTTATTCGGATCATTTGCGTTAATGACAGCTATAAGCTGGCTGAGAAAAGTGCGCATCTCGCCCACGCTTACTGTTGACATGGTTGGATCAGTTGGATCCTGGTCTCCCCATGGAGATGCGCTCGTCCCGTAATAAGGCTCATTCATCACATCCCACATCAGGATCCCATTCTCGTTCTTATAATGCTCAACAAAAGAACCGATAAGATTCACCAATTGGTTTCTTTTGGCCTCATCCTTAATTACTTCCGGATGGCCCGTATCCTCTGAATCCGGTCCATAAGCAAGCCAGTAGTCAAACAAAGTCGGTATGATTTTTGTTCCTGTTATTGCCGCAGCCTCCAGAAGCGCATCCATATCCTTATAAAGTTTATCTTGATCATAAAATGCGAGGTTGTCTCCTGAAAAATTCACAACGTCTCTCATATCCGTAAAAAGAAAGACTCTTACAACATCTCCTGAAAATTCGCTGAGAGCGTTGATAAGGTCTGCGTTATTGTCCCCGTAACTAAAACCACGGTCTGAATGCTTTGAACCAAGATCATGTCCGTAATCTATCCAAGGTAGGTTACCGCCCTTCATGAAATCGCTGGCCGGCTCCATTTTTGTCTTCATGTAACCGTCCTCGTCCGCGTAATATGTGTAGACCGTGCCATCCGCCTCAGTTTTGCCGACAAACGTCCCACTGGAATCATACTCATACGTTACCAGCAGGTTATTATCCGCGTCGTATTCTCTTGCATACCTCGGCTGATCTGCTGACCAGTAATTGCTGAATGTTCTGTAGGTGCCGTCCGGAGCGGTTTGTTTTATAAAATATCCATACTCGTTATCTTCACCTATATTGTGAACCGCTTCGTCAGAGTATTTATAAATGGTACCAGCGGGATCATCATCAACTTCTACCAGCAACTCTTTAGTGCACATTCTGCCACTTAGCTCATAATACGTGTAACTGGCTTCTCCGTCTGTCTTGCCGACTAGTTTACCGCTAGAATCATACTCGCATGTCTCGATCACAGCTCCGGTCTTGTTGTCTCCCGCTCTGACGTAGACGTAACGCGCCTGGCCGGGATACGCTACTCCGGTATAGTAACCGGCGTATTCCAGCGTCTGATCCGCGGTCGGGTCGTATTTGTACCACAGGTAGTCGAACAGCATGCTGCCCTGGGTGTCACGTGTCTC
>QNCM01000051.1 GCA_003644505.1 Candidatus Makaraimicrobium thalassicum
GGCGGATTTCGCGATGGTTATACATTTCCACCAGCCGGTGGGGAATTTTGATCATACCGTTGAACGGGCGTGCGATAAATGCTATGTGCCGTTCCTGAAGACAGCGAAGAGATACCCTGAGATAAAGATGAGTCTGCATTTTACGGGATGTCTTCTGGAATGGGCCGAAGAGAAAAGGCCCGCGATACTTGAAATGGTCCGTGAAATGGTAAAGGCCGGTCAGGTGGAGGTCATAAGCGGCGGGTTCTATGAGCCTGTACTTCCTGCGATCCCGCCGGCGGACAGAGTGCCGCAGATAAGAATGCTGAATGAATACATCAGGGGCCGGTTATCTTTCGAGCCGAAAGGCGCATGGATAGCGGAACGGATATGGGAACCCTCTCTGCCGTCTGTCCTGTATGATGCCGGGATAAAATACGTGATACTGGATGACGCGCATTTTATTTATTCCGGTATCCCCAAAGATAAAACTTACGGTTATTACATTACCGAAGACAACGCTAAGCCCGTGGCTGTTTTCCCGTCGGATAAGGTCCTGCGGTATTATATCCCTTATAAGATGCCGGGCGAATGTATGGATTACATGCGGGGCGTTCTGCGCGCGGGCGGTAAGCCGCTTTTTATCTACGGTGACGACGGCGAGAAATTCGGTGAATGGCCGGGAACGCACAAATGGGTGTTTCAGGAAAAATGGCTCGAGAAATTCTTTGACGAACTTATGCGGAACGCGCACTGGCTGAGCACCGTAAAACTCTCCGACTGTCTCGAAAAAAGACCGGCCGAGGGAAGGGTATATCTGCCTGCGGCTTCTTATGAGGAGATGAGCGAGTGGGCGCTTCCCGTTGAAACCCGGCAGCAGCTGGAGGACGCGATAAATGATCTGAGAGCTTCAGGTAAGGAAGGGTTATACAAGCCTTTTATAAGGGGAGGGTTCTGGCGGAATTTTCTGGTGAAATATCCCGAATCCAATCATATGAACAAGAAGATGGTGTATGTAAGTAAAAAACTGGAAGGCTTACGCGGCAGGGGACCGGAAATGCTGTTGGCAGAGGCCCGGAAAGACCTTTTTAAGGGGCAGTGTAACTGCGCGTACTGGCACGGCGTTTTCGGCGGATTGTATCTTTTCCACCTCAGGAGGGCGGTCTATCACCACCTGATCAGGAGCGAGGTCCTGATGGACAAGGTCCGTTACGGCGGGCGGCAGTTTTGCGAAGCCGCGGTACTGGACATGGACGCTGATGGTTTTGATGAGGTGATCCTGGAGAACAGGGATGTATCATTATATTTCAACCCGGCCGCGGGAGGTATATTAAAAGAACTTGACTCAAAAGCGGTCTGCCACAACCTTATAAATTCTCTCGCCCGCGGGAAAGAAGCCTATCACAGAAAGATACTGGAAAAGATCGAACAGCAGGGTCCCGGGGATCCGGATGAAGCCAGGAGCGTACATGACGATATTAAGGCAGTGGACAGCCGGATAAAGGATCACATGAATTACGACTGGTACGGCCGTTACAGTCTTATAGACCATTTTCTCGCCGGCGGCGTGGATATCAGGATGTTCGCCCGTTCCGATTACAGCGAGGCCGGAGATTTCGTCAAAGGCGTCTATGATTTTGAAGTAAGGAAATCCCGCGGCGGGGTCACCCTGATCATGAAAAGAGAGGGTATGGCCGGCGGCTCCAGGGTCTGTCTCCACAAAGAAATAACGTTACCCGGGAGAGGGGCCTGTTTTAAGGTCCGGTACAGGATCATCAACAGGGAGGAAAAGGCCGTGGACCTGATCTTCGGGCCGGAATTCAACCTGACCATGCCGGACGCCGACTCTGACAGGTATTCTCTGGTCCTTAACGGAGGCGGGAAGCGTTACGGCCTGAACGAAACGATCCGGCACGATGGGGTTGATAAAGCAGAGGTCCGGGACGCGCGCAAAGAGCTGTCCTTCGGGATGATACTGAGCGAAAAATGCCGCCTCTGGCATTTTCCCGTAAACACGGTTTCGCAGTCGGAAAAAGCGTATGAACTTAACTACCAGAGTTCGGCGATATTGCCGCACCTGGAATTGAAACTTGATGCGGCTGAGGAGAAGCGGTTTGCCATGGAGATCAGGTTAAATGTAAGAGGTTAGCTGTCGAACCCCGTTCCACCCCGGGGGTGGCCACCCCCGGGGTGGAATGTACAGGCCGGAACCAGGTTCCGATTCTGCATCGGAAATGTATATTTACAGTGTTATTTAATACAGCTTTGATATATAATATTATAGTCGTACAGCTGTTATAACAAAAGGAGCGAAATGGAGAATTCTGATCCAGTGGAAGATATCCCCGGGAACGCGGATGGGGGATTTGATCTCCCGCGGGGTTACGGGGATAACAAGATCACGTTGATGGGCAGGGATCCAGGGACTCTTTACGCATATTGGGAAATAAAAAAGGATATTGACAGCGGCGTAAGAGAAGGGATACGAAAACAGGGGCTTATAGTTTCGAAAAGTATCCTGCGTATATATGAAGCAGCCAAAGACAGTTCCGCAGCGGGCCTGAAGACAGCTTTTGACCTTGAATTAAAAGACGGCGCGGATAACTGGTATATTCATGTCGGCGGCGCGGGAAAAGCATGGCGGGTCGATATTGGTATACTCTGCGCTACGGGCGAATTTTTCCCCTTGGCGCAATCCAATGTGGTCAGGCTCCCCGCGGATGAAATGTCGGACATATGCGATGAAGAGTGGATGTGTTCCGAAGGACTTTATCATAAGATGTCAGCGGCCGCGGGCGGCTGTGACAGAGGCGGAAGCTCGTTTGAATTTATTCATTTCCACCCCCGGGATGCGATCCACCCCCGGGATGCGATCCAGCCGCGGGATGCGATCTAGCCGCGCCCAGGGGGTGTAACGACCGGAAAACAGATATGGCCAAAGGTTATCTATCTCTGGTTTTACATGCTCACCTGCCTTTTATCAGGCACCCCGAATATGAGAATTTTCTCGAGGAGAACTGGCTGTTCGAGGCCATAACCGATACCTATATCCCTCTTATCAACGTGTTTGATAATCTTATCAGTGATGGTGTCGATTTTCGGATAACCGTATCTCTGAGCCCTACCCTTATTGACATGCTGAGAGACGATCTTCTTGTATCGAGGTATCTGAAGCGCCTGGACAGGCTGATAACACTTGCGGGGATGGAAGCCGGGCGGACACGGCCGGAGGAGCGGATCAACAGGCTGGCTTTGATGTACCTCGACAGGTTTAAACAGGCAAAGTACGTATTTTCGGAAAAATACGGCAATGACCTTACGGGCGCGTTCAAGAAATTTCAGGATCTCGGAAAGGTCGAGGTCATCACGTGCTGCGCGACTCATGGTTATCTGCCGTTCATGGACCTGCACAGGCCGGCCGTGAAAGCGCAGGTCCGGGTCGCGGTAGATCTATATAAAGAGGTCTTCGGAAAGATACCTAATGGCATGTGGCTTCCCGAACACGGCTATCACCCCGGACACGACGAGATCCTGCGGGATGTGGGTATCCGGTATTTTTTTGTGGAGGCACACGGCATATTGTTCGGAACGCCGAGGCCCGGGTACGGGATATACAGCCCGTATTTATGCGGATCAGGGACAGCTGTTTTTGGAAGGGACATGGAAAGCTCCAAAGCCGTATGGAGTTCAAGGGAAGGGTATCCGGGAGATCACAATTACCGGGAATATTACAGGGATATAGGCTTTGACCTGGATTATGACTATATCAGGCCTTTTATCAATGGTTGCGGGGCCCGCGTAAATACCGGCATCAAATATCACAGGATAACGGGTGAATCCGATCATAAGGATATCTATGAAAGACAGGCAGCGATGGATACCGCGGCGGCTCACGCGGAAGACTTTGTATTCAACCGGGAAAAGCAGGTGGAACATCTTTCGGGCATGATGGACAGAAGCCCCGTAATAGTTTCATCTTATGATGCCGAACTTTTCGGGCACTGGTGGTTTGAGGGGCCGGACTGGCTGGAATTTCTCCTGCGGAAGCTACATTCTAGCCGGGATAAGGTGAAGACCATCACGCCGTCCGGATATCTGGACCTTTACGAGAAGTATCCGGGCATAACGCCTTCACAATCCAGCTGGGGATGGAAAGGTTACAGTGAGGTGTGGCTGGACGGTTCCAATGACTGGATATACAGGCATCTTCATAAAATGGCGGAGCTTATGACGGATGCCGCCAGGGATCACAAGAACGCTACGGGACGGAGCAGAAGAGTGCTGAACCAGATGGCAAGGGAGCTGCTTCTTGCCCAGTCAAGCGATTGGGCTTTCATCATGAAGAGCGGGACGTTCGACGGATATGCGGCTGACAGGACCAGGGGACATATCGGAAGGTTCCTCGCGCTGCATGACCAGTTAAGAACGGGTAACATTGACATGAAAATGCTGGGGGAAACGGAATCCAAATACAACCTGTTCAGGAATATCGATTACAGTGTTTATGCCTGAGCGCGGACGGAAAATAAAAAGGGACTTTTCGCGATGAAAGAAGTATTGTGTGTCATTCTCGGAGGAGGCAGGGGGACACGTCTTTTCCCGCTTACAAGGGAGAGATGCAAACCCGCGGTCCCTCTGTTCGGTAAATACAGGCTGATAGATATGCCCGTCAGTAACTGTCTTAATTCCGGGTTTAACCGTATCTATATCCTCACCCAGTTCCTGTCCGAGTCGCTTAACAAACATATAAGCCGCACTTACAAGATGGATATTTTTACCAGAGGCTTTATCGAGATCATGGCGGCGGAACAGTCCATGGAGGATACGGACTGGTTCCAGGGGACAGCGGACGCGGTAAGACGGTGCCTCAAGCATTTCAACGATCCCGCCGTAAAATACATCTTTATCCTGTCCGGCGACCAGTTGTATAAAATGGACCTGAGGGATATGTACCGTGATCATCTCAACAAAGGAGCGGAATTGACGGTCGCCTGCAGTTACGTGGACCCGGAAGAGGTGTCCACGCTCGGCATAATGGGCATGGACAGCGACTGCAGGATAAACAGGTTTGTGGAGAAGCCGAAGGAAAGTTCGGAGATCGAGGATATGTCCGTGAAACTCAGAGGCGGAACGTATTTCATGGGGTCGATGGGGATATATCTGTTCAATAAATCGACTTTGATAGAACTTCTCACAAAGGACAGAAAGGCCGATTTCGGCGGGGAAATAATACCTGAGGCGATCCTGGCGAAACCTACGTATGCCTTTCCTTTTGACGGTTACTGGCGCGATGTCGGGACCATAAGGGCCTTCTACAAAGAAAACCTCTCACTCACCGATCCGATGCCGCCGCTTAACATGTTCGATGAGAGATGGCAGACATTCACAAGGACGCGGTACCTTCCTCCCGCAAAATTCGAGAACAGCCGTATAGAAAAGAGCATTGTCGCCGAAGGCGCCATAGTTCTTTCCTCGAAGATAGTTCATTCGATCATAGGGCTCAGGTTCAGGGTAGGCAGCGGCTCGGTCATTGAGGACAGTATTGCCATGGGGTGCGATTATTATGAAACGGTCGAGAAGATCGGCGAAGATATTTCCAGGGACATTCCCCCGCTGGGGGTGGGGAAGAATTGCAGGATACAGAGGGCCATTCTGGATAAAGATGTCAGGATAGGTGATAACGTCAGGATAGTCAACAGTAAAGGCGTGGATAATTTCGACGGCCCGAATTATTTTATCAGGGACGGATTGGTCATCATTACCAAAAATTCCGTTATTCCTTCCGGGACGGTCATATAGTCGTTCACACTCCCGGAGTGTGAAGGTGCGATAAAAGGGCACATTATGAAAGTGATCGGAATAAGCGGCAGTCCCAGAAGAGGGGGAAATACGGATATATTGCTTGAAGAAGCCCTCAGAGGGGCGGCATCGCGCGGCGCGGAAACCGAAAAGATCGTTTTGAACGAGCTCAAGGTTTCGCCCTGCCAGGAAGAGGAATATGAGAACGTCAACGATGAGGGCCTCTCCGTGGTTGATGATGACATGCGGACCGTATTCCGGAAGGTGAGAGAAGCCGATGCCCTGATCCTGGCATCCCCGGTATTTTTCGGCAGCCTTTCCGCGCAGACCAAGATCATGATAGATCGTTTCCAGTGTGTATGGCTGGCAAAGAATATACTGAAAAGGGATGTATTTGCCGGCAGGAGAGCGGGCGGATTTATCTGCGTCGAGGCGACTTCGCGGGAAGATTTTTTCGATAATGCCAGATCAATCGTCAGACATTTCTTCGCTACCATTAATGTGGAATATAAAAAAGAAGTTTTTTGCCCGGGCGTCGCAAAGAAGGCAGCTGTGTTGGATCACCCCAATGTTCTTGAGAGAGCGTATGAACTGGGCAGGGGCATAGCGGGAGAGGCGCGGTGAATTCAAAGGGGGGAATAAACATATGCTTATAACATCTGTACTGGGATTTTCGGCGCTGCTCCAGTTTGCGGCGGCCTTGCTGGCTTTGAACACGACGCGAAAAGCCAGGAACCGTGCGGCATGGGCATTTATTACGGTCGTTCTTTTTCTTATGGCGTTTCGGCGTTCCATTACATTATTCCACCTGCTTTCCGGGAGACTGACATATGTATCAGACCTGCCGGCAGAGTTGGTCGCGCTTGCGACATCCATGTTCATACTGGCTATGGTAGTGGTCTGGGCATTAGCGTGCAAAAGGCATGTTGCCGAGTACACGGAAGCGGAAGAGAAGTTGAGAGAGATGCAGCGTTATACGCGGGAACTTATCGAGGTCAATCTGGATCCTCTGGCGACGATCTCATGCGAGGGCAGGATCATGGACGTGAATCACGCTATGGAGCTTGCTGTGGGGCGGTCCCGCGGGGAGATCATAGGGACTGATTTTTCAGGTTATTTCACGGATCCGGAAACGGCCCGCAGGGGTTACCAGAAGGTCCTGCAGGATAACTATGTCCGGGATTATCCTCTTGAGATCCGGTCTTCCAGAGGGAAGACCATTCCGGTTCTTTATAACGCTTCTGTTTACAAGGACACGCGGGGGCAGGTAGCCGGGGTATTCGCGGCCGCGAGGGACATCACCGAACGCAGGGAAGCGGAAGCGGAGATACGGCGGTGCAGTGAGCGTCTGGAAGCCCAGGTGCGGGAGCGCACCATGGAATTAACAAAGGTCAATAAGCAGTTGCGGCGGGAGATCGCCGAGCGCAAGAACGCGGAGAAAAAGATACAGGAGACAATGGAAATAAAGTCCGAGTTCGTTTCCCTGGTCTCTCATGAATTAAGAACTCCCCTGACCTCTATTAAGGAAGGGATAAGCATTGTTTTAAGCGGGATAGCGGGGAAACTCGGCGGTGATCAGAAAAAATTTCTGGATATAGCTAAAAGGAACGTGGACAGGCTTGCCCGCCTGATAAACGATGTTCTGGATTTTCAGAAGCTTGAGGCCGGCAGGGTGGAGTTTAATATGGCGGAGAACGACATTAATGAACTTGTTGAGGAAGTTTACAGCGCGATGCTCCCCTTGACAGATGATAAGGGCCTGGATTTTGCTGTCAGGACCGGCGATGATCTGCCCCGGGCAAAGTTCGATAAAGACAAGATTACCCAGGTCCTGACGAATATCGTCAGCAATGCCGTCAAGTTCACGGAGAAAGGAGGCATCACGGTCGCTACGGCCATGGAAGACGCCGGTGCCATCCGTGTTTCGGTAAAAGATACCGGTCCCGGTGTTAGATTGAAGGATATATCAAGGCTGTTCCATAAATTTGAGCAGCTGGCAAGGGGAGGGGACAGGATAACCGGCGGTTCAGGCCTGGGCCTGGCGATCTCCAGGGAAATCATCGAAAAGCACGGAGGAAAGATCTGGGCGGAATCAGAGGTCGGGAAAGGAACGACGTTCCATTTTATTTTGCCGCTTGATCAGCGGAAATGAAGGGGGGTACAGCATAGCGCAAAGGAAAGGGAGAACAGTATAATGGAACAGAAAAAAATTTTAGTAGTAGATGACGAAAAAGACACACTGACAGTGCTGGAAGAAAGACTGGCGAACGCGGGATATCTTGTTATTACGGCCGAAAACGGCAGAGATGCCATAGACACGGCAAAAGATCAACAGCCGGACCTTATACTGCTTGATATCATAATGCCGGGGATGGACGGAGGGGTGGTTGCCAGAGAATTGAAAGGGTGCCCTGAGACCAGGGATATCCCTGTTATATTCTTAACCTGCCTGTTTTCGAAGGAAGACGAAAGAGAGAAGGGCCGTGTCGTCGGCGGCAACATATTCATCGCCAAACCGTACACTAAGGAAGAGTTGTTAGGTGAGATAAAGAAATTTTTGTAAAAGAAATCAGCTGTTGAAGATGGATCAGGTATCCTTTATCCTTACGGTGCGAAAGAAGCATTAAGAAGAGAATTAAATGAAGAAGCAAACAGGCATAAGATTCAGGATAAGAGAGAAACTGTTTCTTTATTTTTTAGCAAAATATGAAAATGACATTGGACTTATGATCTTCAAGGAGATCGTTGAAAAGTACGGTGGAAAAATCCGGATAGGATCGGGATCCGGTAAAGGAACGGCTGTTCACTTTGTTCTGCCGGTTTAAGGAGCGGAGAGATTAAAATGGCAAAGAAGATCCTGGTGGCTGATGACGAAATCGATATTTTGACGGTGATAGCTTTCAGATTGGAAAGCCTGGGGTATGAAGTTTTAACAGCCGTTAACGGCAAGGAAGCGCTGGATTCGATACAGAAGCAAACCCCTGATCTGATATTACTGGATCTGCGCATGCCCGTAATGGACGGGTATGAAGTATGCAGGCGGCTGAAATCGGACGAAAAACTGAAGCACATCCCCGTTATTCTGCTGACCGCCAGTGTCGTCAGCGAAATGGTGCAGAAGACCCGAGAGCTGGAAGCGGATGATTACGTGATAAAACCCTTTATCGCCGAGGAGTTAGCGGAGAAGATACGGAAATCCATAGGATAAAACAAAAAATTACTGGAGGAGACGCGGGATGAAACCGGATTTTTTTTCCATCGCACATCACGAAATGAGGGGGATGCTTACGGTCATCAGGGAAAGCATCTCGATCGTTTTAGGCGGGACAACAGGCCCCATTAACGAGCAGCAGAGCCATTTTCTGGACATGGCGGAAAAGAATGTCGATGAAATGACCAGGTTGATAAGCAATGTTTTCATTCTGCAGCGACTGACATCCGGGAAGAGGGAGTTCGATATGCAGGAGCACGATATGAACAAGGTTGTCGAAGGGGTCCGGACACGAATGGTCTCTTCAGCGGAGAGGAAGGGGCTGGATCTTACTCTTGAGCTTGACGGTGACCTGCCTGCCGCGGTTTTTGATAAGATCATGATCGGCCAGGTTATCACTAATATTGTCAGCAACGCGGTCGAATTCACCGAAAAGGGAAGCATCAGGATCATTACAAGTCATAAGCATGGCGTGGTTGAGGTCTCAGTGCGGGATACAGGATGCGGCATTAATGAACGGGAATTATCGAAGCTGGACCGGAGGCTTGAACACTCCGGAGAAGGCGTTCACATAAAAGACAGCGATACAGGACTTGGCCTTGCGGTTTCTAAAGAGATTATCGCAAGACACAAGGGAAAGATATGGGCAGAGTCAGAACCGGGCAAAGGATCAACCTTCCATTTTGCCTTACCGATCAAGTAAGAGTGGGGACGGGGAGGTTCCCACACTGGTTTCCAGGCATGCAACTAAAATGGAGGTTAAATTGAGATGAGCGGGATTTTTGGGGTTGTTTCAAAGGGAAATTGTACGGAAACATTATTATACGGCACGGATTACCATTCACATCTGGGGACGGAATACGGCGGTATAGCGGTGCTGGGAGAGCGTTTCCACCGCCAGATCCATAACATCGGCCAGAGTCAGTTTAAATCCAAATTCTATGAAGATTGCAGGCGGATGGAGGGCAATAAGGGTATAGGCGTTATCAGCGACAGTAATGAACAGCCGATGTTCCTTAATTCAAGATTCGGGCCGTTCTGCATCGTTACCGGCGGGCTTATAGAAAACACCGAAAAGCTGGTAACGGGACTTTTTGAAAAGGGTATCTCCTTCAGTGAGATGAGCGACGGAACGGTCAATGTGACGGAACTGATAGCGAAACTGATCAATCAGGGAAATGACCTGATCGACGGCATCGAGAAGATGTTTGAGGCGATAGAAGGGTCCTGTTCGCTCCTGTTGCTGACGAAAGACGGGGTATATGCCGCAAGGGACCGTCTGGGGTACACCCCTCTTGTTGTCGGGAAACGGGAAGATGCCTGGGCGGTCACTTCCGAGACCAGCGCTTTTCCGAATAACGGATTTGAGACGGTAAAATACCTCGAACCCGGCGAGATAATCCTGCTCAATGAGCAGGGCATGGCGCAGAAAAGGCCCGGGGGCGCGAATAACCAGATATGCGCGTTCCTCTGGATATATACCGGTTTCCCCGCCTCGAGTTATGAAGGGATCAACGTGGAGACGGTGAGGGAGAGATGCGGCAGGTATCTGGCGCGGCGGGATAAAGATATTGATGTGGATGTGGTTGCCGGGATACCCGATTCGGGTGTCGCGCACGCGCTGGGATATGCCATGGAATCGGGTAAGTCCCTGAGGAGGCCGCTGGTGAAATACACGCCCGGATACGGCCGGAGTTATACCCCGCCGTCACAGAAGACCCGCGATCTCATCGCCACTATGAAGCTTATTCCGATAAAGGATATAATCGAGGGCAACAGGATCGTTATATGCGAGGATTCCATAGTAAGGGGGACGCAGCTGAAGAATTTCACCGTCAATAAACTATGGGAGTGCGGGGCCAAAGAGGTTCACGTCAGGGCCGCGTGCCCGCCGCTGATGTTCCCGTGCAGGTTCTGCCTGTCCACGCGGAGTATCCATGAGCTTGCCGCCAGAAAGGCCATCCGAAGCCTGGAAGGGCATGACATAGAGGATGTGTCGGAGTATACCGACCATAATTCCGAAAAATACCGGAAAATGGTAAAATGGATCGCCGACGATCTGGATGTAACTACCCTCCGGTATCAGACCCTTGAGGATATGGTCAAGGCCATCGGCCTGCCCCGGGAAAAACTGTGCCACTACTGCTGGACAGGCGAATGTCCGGGATCAGCACCGGCAGAGAAAGCAGGAGAAAAGCAGGCTGCCGCAGATTGGGGACATGCCTCCGGGGGACACACCTCAAATATAAAAAACACCTAAAAATCATACCTGATTAGCTTTGAAGTGTGTCCCCTCGGGGCATGTCCCCGAAATAAATAAAAAATATATTGACATGGGGAGAGGGGAAGGTATAATATTGTTCAATGAATGAACATCCAGCCGGAGAAGAAGTTCTGTGTCCGATAAAAGAGCTTATAAAACAAGGCCTTATTAAGATCCGGGATTTTACGGGGAGGTCTCCCTATTTAGGAGGAATGGATGGAAAAACGGGAATATTCAGACGATGTGATCAATTTGCGGGAATATCTCGAAGTAATTGCCAGGAGAAAGTGGACGGTTGTAAGCGTATTTTTTGTTTGCGTGGTTTCCTCCGCGATTTTAACCTTATCGATGCCTGAGACATATCAGACAAAGGCGATAATCCGGAATGGAAGTTTCGAATATATTGATGAACAAAAAAGTATATTGAATAAACAGATCGTTTCCATGGCAGAAGCGAGAATAATCATCAAATCGCCCGGTTTCCTGTCGCCCGTCTTAAAGAAAACCGATTTGAAGGATTTCTCCAGAGGTTCGATCAAAATAGAGCCTGTTGCCGACACCAGTTTCTTCATTTTAACAGTAACAATGAGCGACAAAAATAAGATATATCCCTTTACAAAAGAAATAATAAACGCTTATTTCGCCTACGCCAGGAAGCAGTCGGCAAAGTACAGCAGGGCCTTCCCAAGCCTTGTTCTGACAAAAGAATTTGAGACGATAGAACCTCCTTTAAGGCCGGACAGGCCCGTAAAGCCGAATAAGAGATTGAATATCGCAGTTTCCGCGGTTTTAGGGCTGTTGCTGGGAGTACTCGCGGCGTTTGTCGGGGGATACTTTGAAAAAAACAAGACATGTTAATTCGTTATGGAGCGGAGCGTTAATATCATTCAATGGATGAATATTCTTTAAAAGAAGATATTTTTAAGGTTTTGCGTGTTCTGTCCTCAGGAGATAACCTCTCCCAAAGGGAGCTGTCAGAGCATCTCGGCATCTCCCTGGGCAAAACCAATTACCTGTTAAAATCGCTTACCCAGAAGGGTTTCGTAAAGATAAAAAATTTTACCTTAAGAGACCAGAAAGCGAAAAAGGTAAAGTATATCCTGACTAAAAAGGGCATCAGGGAGCAGTTGCGTCTCACCTATCACTGGTTGAAAATAAAGGAAAAGGAATACTTTAGTTTAAAAAAGGAGATCAAGCACGTTTCCTGCGCGGTAAAATCCATCGCCGAAGGCGGGGATGATCAGGAGTTTTTATTGTAATATCGTACGAGCGGTTAAAAGGGCGATCAAAAGAGGTGAAAAATGCTGAATAACAGGAATATTTTAATTACCGGCGGCACGGGTTCTTTCGGAAAAAAATTTACGGAATTTATTCTTAAAAAATATTCACCCGAGAGAATTATAATTTTCAGCCGGGATGAATACAAACAGAGCGAGATGGCAAAGGTTTTTTCGCCTTCGGAATATCCTGTCCGTTATTTTCTGGGCGACATAAGAGATAAAGACAGGCTTTACAGGGCTTTTGAGGGCATAGATTACGTGGTGCATGCCGCGGCTTTAAAGCAGGTCCCCGCTCTTGAATATAACCTATAATACTCGGGAAAAACTGGACCAAAATTTGCCAAAAATAAGGTGGAAAATGATGTATAATCGGTTAATGGCAAAGGAGGTCCAAGATGAGGAAGAAATTTGGCAAGGAATTCAGGGCAAA
>QNCM01000052.1 GCA_003644505.1 Candidatus Makaraimicrobium thalassicum
CCACCAGAACTATCAACAACACAGGTCGCGCAAAACAGGAACCTCACAGTAAACGCAACAGTAAAATGCATAAACGGTCCATGCGGCACAGTGAACGGCACCATCCAATACTCAAACCAAACCATCGCATGCACAACAATCCCTGAAATGTCAGGCGCACCCTTCCACATAAACGACGGCACCCAAAACCCAAAAACCTGTGGAAACATGAACCAGGACGACGAATGCAACATCTCATGGACAATAAACGCAACAGGCAACATAGACAGCACATGGAACATCTCCGCCCTCTTCACAGGAACTCAGTCAACAGACAACACAACCCAAAACGCGACAATAGAAATAAAACACATACTGATACTAACAGTAACCCCCGGCTCAATAAGCACATGGTACGACCCGCCGGACAACGGAGCCACAAACTACAACTCACAAGCCGCAGCAAACTGGCTCGACCCCGGCACCGACGGTGCAGAAGCATCAGGCGCCGTAACAGTATCCCTCTCAGAATACTCCTCAGACGCAAACGGTGGAATCTGGCTCCTGGGAACAAACCTCACATCAATAAAACCATCAAGCTACCATATCCCCGCATACAACATGTCAGGATGCACAGGAAACCTCACAGACTATCCTACACCCAACTCAGCAGGCGCATGCCTCTCAAACCCCGCAAATGAACTCCAGGAATACTACACTCAACTGGAATCAGACCTGAAATCAGGCGAATCAAAACAATTCGTCCTATTCCTCGACATACCAAAAGGAACATCATCCTACGTAGACGGCTACGAAGGCACAATATGGGTAAAAGTCAACGGAACAGCATAATAAAAATAACAACGTGATACAACAATGAAAACAACAACAACGAAACAGGCAACAAAAATGACAACAACAAAAGCCAAAAGCAACAACAAACAAAAAACCCCAAAACAACAACTAACCACAACAGGGAGGGTGGGGGCTAGAGGATGGACTCCACCAAACACTAAGGGGGGAATTATGATAAATTATACCAAAAAAAAGAAATCAACAAAAACATCACACATAAAACAAAATACAAAAACTTACAACAATCACAAAAACACAGCAACACCCACAACCCAATATCTCAACTTCGCAATCACAACTACAACAATACTGGCACTACTAACACTACTCACCCCATTAACCTACGCAGACGCCTCACTCGGAAGCACATTCAGCGCAAAAGATATATTATTATCCCCCGGACAGCAAAAAATAATCGATGTAACATTCTTCAACACCGGCAGCACAGACATCGACCTGCTAATAGAACAGATAACACCTATCGAAAAAACATCCGGCATAAGCGACATAAAACCACACATCATGCAAAAAAACAACAACATCTTAGTCATCAACCCGGCACTCACACTAAAAAGCATACCCGCAACAAAAACACCAAAAAAAGACCCAAAAACCACATGGATAATACTCGGTAAAAAAGGAGACCTCTACATTCCCGCAAAAAAAGTATACTTCCTCATAAAAGTCCCAAACAAGCAAACATACGCAAAAAACAAATACACACTCATCTTCCGCGCAAGCACCCAAAACACAGACACAATAAAAGACAGCGCCGCAGCATCCATCGGACAACTCCGCGAATTCCCGATAACAGTCACCATCCAAAACATAGTCCCAAACCCGAAATACGCAGACAAAACCAGCCCGTGGGAACCGCCAAAAAAGACATATACACCACTGGCAAAAACCACCCACAACCTTCCTGAACCTACAAACAACCAGCAGCAGCCAGCCACAAACGACAACTACATAAACAACAACTACACCCCAAAAGACAACACAATAAACAACCCCACCACCGGCACAAAAAACATTAGCAGCACTCAGGACACCAACACCACAATCAGCAACACAGAAACACAAAAAACAGGCATAAAAGACCGCATCACGGGCCTCGTAACAGGAAACGCACCACTTCCAAAAAGCGCATACAACATACTAACAATAATCATAATGCTCATAGGCGCATTCACACTATATCACATAGCCAGGCACTGAAACTTAGCGAGATGCGCCAGACACGATAACCCAGATACAACAGCGATAACTTTATAATCAACAAAACACATAATACCTTTATGCTAAGCAAAGCAGTAGGAGCACTATCAATATTATACTTCATCTATTCAGCATACATTACAATAACATTATCTGGATTGATTGGCATAGCAGGGCTATTATACACCGCACCATACCTGATAGCAGGGATACTTCTGCTCAAAGAAGAACACAAAATAATATCAATCCTCTGCGGCATTGCACTCCTGCTCATTCCATTCCATTTGGCAGGCTACAACATAGCGCCAATAATAAGCAACCTGACAAGCCCGGTATATCTCATCTTCTCAACAGTACTTCCTGTACTCATCATCTACAGCGCAATAAAAGAGTAAACCAAAACACACCTACCACCAATACAGCTTACCTCTAACACAGGAAATTCCTACAACAATATATTCCGTCCTATGATTTTCAAATCAAACAATATAAGCACCACAATAATAAACATCCCAAATACAAACAAAACAGACTTCAAAATACTTGTCCTGTAAAAAAAATCAACTTTATGTACACCCTCACTCATATCCACACCCATAAAACACGGATACATATCAAAATGAACTTGTTCAACATCATCAACATAAGCACTCCAATAAGGATGAGATGTGATTTTCAAAACAACATCACAGTCATCACTTACATTAATCATAGCAGAATAATAATTATAACCAACATCTTCTGAAATAACCTCACCGCATTCATTAAACTCATCAGAGCCATATACAGGCATCACGTTATTCCAAGGGTCAGAAAAACCAAAATACCCGGATGTATTTACATAAAATAACTTATAAGGACCTGACTCAAAAATTAGCTGCGAGAAATCAGGCCCGGAAAAATACTCACTCCCAAGGATATATCGCACATTGAACATATCGTATTCATCATAGATGGAACCATTAAAATCAGACATAAAAGGATAACAAGGTGAAAACAGGGAAAAAGAACGACCATGCAAAACATCCCTTCCTGAATAAATCGGCACAAGTGCAACCAGAAAATGCGTACCTAATCCGGTCTTTGTCCCTACAAAAACTCTGCCATCTAAAGAATTTTCCAGGAATTGATTAATGTCATCAAAATGCGTTCTGTTCCCGCCAAGAGAAGTATCATCAAAAGTCTTAATATAATTCTGTGTAGTACCAACCCTCTCAAAAATCATAGGAAAAAGTAACACAAAAATCAGAATAATCGTAATCACACCGTATGCTTTCTTCCTGCCATACCTCACAACCTGAAAAAGACCTAAAGACGCCAGCATTATTGCAAAAAAGTGGAATCCGTTGACAAATCTAAAGAAAGGCAAATGGTCACTAAGTGGCACTAGCTCCAAAATCCATATGTCACCCTTACCAATATACATTATAGACCACACGAAAAAACCAAGCAATAAAAATCTATTCTGTTCAACAGAACTAAACATACAACATACCAGTCCCACTAAAACAAAAACAGTAAAAAAAGGTATTCTCCCATAATCAAAGTGGCTGCCATTCAAAAAGCCAGACAGAAAATAATTCACACCATAAGAATCTGCAAAATCTTCGGATAAGTCTGCAGTATAATAATAACTCTCATTCATATACATGGGGATTATCCAGTATGACAAAACCAACACAGTAAATAAAAAAATTGAGAATATCCTTTTTGCCATCCTCCATCGTTTAACGCCTCTCAAAGAAAAAATAAATAAAATTGCAGTGAGAACCGCGATAAACCCGAAAATAATATTAGACGTAAACACAAGACACAAAAGCAAAACAGATACTGACACATACCGGCCATATTTTACTGTAGTATATACAGACGATATACAGATAGGAAGTAAAAATGTAGCAAACAACTGTGTAAACAACCCCCACCCGAAATAACTGCAATAATCAATACCCCATGAACAATTGGAAGATATTAACAAAGACATTAATCCCGTAATTGAAGCAGTCTCCTTATTGAAACCAAGAACATAGGCCCCATAAAAGAAAGACACAGGCAGAAATGTCAAAAGAGCAACAGCAACACCCTTATATATCAACAAGACAGGCAATTTCTCAAAAAACAAAAAATAAAGGAAAGCAGTAAAAACATGTGGAAAATGCTGGTAATACTGTTCTGTCGGATGCCCGCCATTCCAGTAAGGGAACCAGACATCTAGAATATTATATCCATGACCAATGCCTTGGACAATATTATATGTAATAGCGAAATGATACGAATTATCAACACCATACGGCTCTGAACCAAAAAGAACAGGCGAAGCAAGACAAAAACTGTAAATCACAGCAAAGGACAAGACAACAAAGGCAAACCAATTCTCTTTTTTGAACCAAAATTTCCTATTTAGGATATTCGTTAGTATCACATAATCACCTATTGCAAAACCAATTAAGAACATACCTGATAGCAACTATCCTGTTCGGAAGTAAAGAACCAAAGCAAAACGAAAAAGAAAAAAATATTAAAAAAAGAAAAAAAGCACATATATTGTGCTTAAGTTCCGGTCCCTGTTCCGGTCCCTGTTCCAGTCCCAATACTTACCATCCCGCATTTCCTACCCGAAAGTACATTAGTACACTCTACCGTAATATCCTCTTGTACATACACTGGATAGTCACCACTAGGGGGAGCCGACTGCCCTGGATTATTCATACACCAACTCGTAAACCAGTTAGTACATTTCATTTCCAATGCAGCCTGTTTCGTTTGTGTACCCGTAATTCCAAAGAAATTAGCCAGCGACCCGCTCGTAATCGCAATAACCGCAAGCGCAACAACAATCAAAACAACAATCGCAATAATGACTCCAAGAGCCATCGTCATACCTTTTTTGTCTCGTCTCATAAACACATCCCTCACTTCAACATAATTATATAACAAATAACAAACAATTTATAATCACAATAGTATATAAAGATTTCGAAAAAAAACATAAAAGAGGTAATAAAAATCAAAATAGACCCCCGCAGCGCATACACAGAAACCCACATAATACAGCTACTAAGAACCATCCACAAAAAACCAAAAGGTCGGACCGCACTAACAAAAGAACTAAACCTTCAGGAATCAACAGTACGAACAATGCTAAAAACCCTGAACTCAAAAAATCTGACAAAACCCACAACACGAGGACAAGCACTCACAAAAAAAGGAAAAGACATAGTAGACACAATAAACACCCACATCTCATACCCCAGAGAACTCAATATCAGCACATTCACAAGACACAAAAACAACATAGCCTACATCATAAAAAACCCGAAAAAAAGCATAACCACCGGCATCAAAGAGCGCGACAGCGCCGTAAGACTAGGCGCATCAGGCCTCATAGCCCTCACCCGGAAAAACAGTCTCGAACTCATAGGCACAGGCAAAACAAAAATAACCCCCCCAAAAATAATCAAAGAAACCCTAAAACCCAAAAAAAACAACATAATAATAATAACCTTCGCACCCAAAAAAAGCACATCAGAACTCGCAGGACTTGCAATCGCCCTCGACCTGGTAGAATTCAAACTGTGATACATAAACACTTTCGCATGCGTGTGGAGAGTTAACAGTAAGCCAAATCCCCTCAAGCCACAGAATGTAACGGGAAACTTATGGACTCAAGTTTAAAAATGCTAAAAGTATGAGTAGGTTATAAAATGGATAAAGAAAACAAAATTATTGTCTGTCAACAACCGCCGGTCAATAGACCGGCAGCATGCTCACATGCCACACACACATCACCAAAGGTTGTTGACACGCAAAGATTCCGCATACCGCCACTCAATAGAGTGGCGGAATCTTTAGCGTTTGAAAACCGGAAAATAAGGAGTGTCTGGCATAATGATGAATAGTGATTTATCATTGCAGATATTGTCGCGACACTAACAGATTCAGTGAATCCAAGACAATACATAAAGAATATGCGTAACAAGGATGAAGAAGTATCCAAAGGGTGGGTTCAAATTGAACACCCCCTTTTAGTTGATACTGCTGGCGGCAAACAAAAAATGAATTGCGCCAACACAGCAGACATCACCAGATCCGTAGCAGAAGAAGTAAAAGACATCTGGTTTCGCAGAGAAAATTATAAATAAAGGAGCATGATACCATGGAAAAAGAAACAATCGAAAAATACATACAAGCAGGAAAAATAGCAAAAAAAGCAATAGAACTCTCAAAAAAGATAGTCAAACCCGGCGCATCAATACTCGAAACCGCCCAAAAAATAGAGTCAGAAATAACCAAAAACAACGCACAAATCGCATTCCCCACAAACATATCAACTAATGACATCGCAGCCCACGACACCGCATTCCCAAACGACACCCGCACATTCAAAGACAATGACATCATAAAAATAGACATCGGCGTCCACATAGACGGCTACATCGCAGACACAGCAACAACAATCAGCTTCAACAACAACAAAGCAGACATGCTCAAAGCTTCCAGAGAAGCCCTCAAAAACGCCATCAAAATAATCCGCCCCGGCACAAACCTAGGCGACATCGGAAAAACCATACAGGAAACCATAGAAAGCTTCGGCTACAAACCAGTCTCAAACCTAAGCGGCCACTACCTCGGACAATACCTGATCCACACAGGCACAAGCATCCCAAACATCAAAACAGACACAGATGTAACCCTAAAAGAAGGCGACGCAATCGCAATCGAGCCATTCGCAACAGACGGCGCAGGCGCAATCAGGGACGGCTCAAGAGCAGCAATATATCGCTTCACCCAAAACAAGCCAGTAAGACTGCAGGCCGCAAGAAAACTGCTCACATTCGCCCAAAAAAACTACAGCACCCTGCCCTTCGCATCAAGATGGCTAAAAGAACCGAAAGGATTCATGCTCGATGCAGCACTAAAACAACTAGTGCAGGCAGGCGCCCTTCAGGAATACGCAGTCCTAAAAGAGATAGGAGGCGGCACAGTAACACAGGCAGAACACACCATACTCATACAGGAAAAGCCAATCGTAACAACAGCATAAAAAACCTACGAGATAAAAACCGCCAACACCCCCAAACAGGACCGCTCTTGCAAAATAAATATTTATATCTCTACAAACACATAGATAAACAATTTCGCAGAAAAAACAACATCCAATACTCTGACTTCGACAGGAAACAGGCAACACGCGAAAACGTTGAGAAATACCTCAAAAAAAGAAAGCCGAAACTTATAATCTTCAACGGTCACGGTCTGGATGACTCAACAGCCATCTTGGGACATAACAATGAAATATTAATAGAAGCTAAAAAAAATACAGACTTACTCAAAGATACAACAGTTTATGCAAGAGCCTGCTTTTCATCAAAGGTTCTTGGACGTGAGGTAGCCGATAAAAGCGAAAAAAACGCATACATCGGATATTCCGGGCGCTTTACCTAGCTTCATTGCGCAGACAGGGAATGCAGCCCATATAAAGATAAGATTGCTGAGCCATTCAAAAAGATATCAAACGAGATACCTCTCTCAATTTTAAAAGGACACACATCACTTGAATCTCACAAAAAAGCCAGGGAGTTATGTTTAAAATTAATACAAAATTACTCCTCGACTGGAAACGAAGATTTAGACAAAGAAACAAGATTTTGGTTATTTGTAGACATGAACATTCAGGAACATCTCGGAAATGAAAATGCACATTTTTGACCAACGTCTATTTCGCCAATAAAACAAAAACATTAAAAACTATCTATAGATATACACACACATGCTACAAAAAACCCACCCGACCCACCTGAAAATAATCTGCGACGAATGCGGGCACCTAAACAAGATACCGACAGCCCGCCTCTACGACGGATTCGAGGGAATATTCCAATGCACAAAATGCAGGAAACCCCTCGACACACTCCACGAAATTCTCGACGAGTAAAAAAGCTAATTCTCAAAAAAAAAACAACACAACTAACCTTAATAAAATTAACTCCCAAACATTACTACATGACAGACAAAACAAAAAACAAACCATTGAGCACCCGCGCAAAAACAACCACAGTAAAGCACAAAGGTCATGCACCACACCATAAGCCAAGAAAAAAGAAAAAAACAACCTTGGTAATATGCATCGACAGGGACAATGACTATGGGGAAAAAGCAGGCATAGAAGGTCCGATAATCGGAAGAAAAGCAAACATCGCCGCCGCAAACAAGCTCGCCATTGCCGACGCAGAAGACTCAGATGTAAACGCGCTCTTCAAAGCAATCCAGACATACACAGAACTAAGAAAGAAAGACAAAGTCGAGATAGTGACACTCACAGGCGACAGGCGCGTCGGTATGGAATCCGACCACGAGATCACAAGACAGCTCGACATCGTACTCGAAAAATACCTCGTAGAAGAAGCAATATTCATCTCAGACGGCGCAGAAGACGAATACATCCTGCCCATACTTCGCACAAAAATAAAGATGATCTACCCGAAAAAAGTCATCATAAAACAAAGCCCGAAACTGGAAAGCACATACTACGTGATATATGACTTCATAAAACAGGTCCTAAGCGACCCAAAAGCATCGCGATTTTTTCTGGGCATCCCGGCCATCGCCCTACTCATCTACGCAGCATTAGGCGCAGCCGGCGGCCGCCTTATACTCGGCACAGTAGGTCTCTATCTCCTGATAAAAGGCTTCCACCTGGAAAACACAGTAGAAAAGATAACAAAAGAGTTCATAACCTCAGTAAGAATCAGAAAATCATCTTTCTTCATGTACCTCATAGGCATAGTATTCCTAGTCGTCGGTGCCTTCAACGGCTACACACAGGTAACATCAATAGAAGAACAAAACATCGCATACACAATAACCCATTTCATCCACAGGTCAATCATACCCCTGTTCTTCTCAGCACTCTTCTTCGGCTGGGGAAACATCCTGGGCAGCAAAAAAAACAAGCTACCTCAGTACATAACATACCTCTCAATCACATTCTCAATAGCACTTATAACATTCACAACAACAACCTACCTGCTAAACCCGGGCCCAAGCTACATGGACATCATATATTCTGTAATAATCGGCGGGGTGCTATTGACAATAAGCTCCATAATAGAGAACCTCGAGAAAAAAAGAAGCCGCAGACAGACCAAAAAACAACATCCGAAAAAACCATGAACTTTACAGGCATCAGGAACAAAAATCACAAATACCCTTGCGCTGGGAGGGCGGAGACTCAAGGACGGTGTGTTAGAGCAAAGCGCCAGTGACCAAAACCACTAAAACAAAAAAGTCAGTGCCCGAGCAAAGCACAAGTGACCTAAAGCGAAGCTTTACGATCGCTCTGATCGCCAGCCTTTCTGAAGGCTGAGGTTGAGCAAGAAATATAAAACTATCTCAAATAAGATATAGCAACATGGGCCGGTAGTCTAGTTGGTTATGACGTCGCCCTTACATCACGCAAAAAAGAACTTACTAAACTCTTCCACTGCGCGAAAGCAAGGCGAAGGTCGCCAGTTCAAATCTGGCTCGGCCCACTATAATTAAAAAGCAAAAAACTAAAAAGAGGCGCACATACAATGACAGGCATCAAAAAAACAGGCACAGAAATACTCAAGCGCGGATTCGCAAAAATGGTGAAATCCGGCGTAGTAATGGACGTAACAAATGCCCAGCAGGCAAAAATCGCAGAAGAAGCGGGCGCAGTAGCAGTCATGGCGCTAGAGCGCGTCCCCTCAGACATAAGAGCGCACGGTGGCGTAGCAAGAATGTCCCCCCCTGAAAAAATCACAGAGATCATAGAAACCGTCACAATACCTGTCATGGCAAAAGCAAGAATAGGCCACTTCGCAGAAGCGCAGATTCTGGAAGCACTAGGCGCAGACATGGTAGACGAATCAGAAGTACTGACACCAGCAGACGAAGAGCACCACATAGATAAGAAAAAATTCAAAATCCCATTCGTATGCGGATGCAGAAACCTGGGAGAAGCACTGCGCCGCATAAACGAAGGCGCAGCAATGATAAGGACAAAAGGCGAAGCCGGAACAGGAAACGTAGTCGAGGCAGTAAGACACACAAGAAAGATAAACTCAGAAATTGCCCTGCTAACAGGCATAAGACACGACTCAAGCGAACTCTCAAAAAAAGCAAACGAATACGGCGTCCCTCTGGCACTTGTAAAAGAAGTAGCAGAACTGGGAAGGCTCCCGACAGTAAACTTCGCAGCTGGCGGCATAGCAACAGTAGCAGACGCAGCACTCATGATGCAGCTCGGCGTTGACGGCATATTCGTAGGCTCAGGCATATTCAAATCATCCAAGCCGGAAAAGGTAGCAAAAGCAATAGTAGAGGCAACAAAAAACTACGACAAGCCCGAAATACTAGCGCAAATCTCAAAAAACCTCGGCGAAGCAATGACAGGCATCGAAATATCCAGCCTGAAACCTGAGGAGCGCCTCCAGGAACGATAACACACCCATCCTATTTCTCCGACACCGAAAAAACAGGCAGAGCGCGAAATCTCAAGAACAAATGCCAAAAAATATAAACAATCAACAAGCTATTACAAACCATGAAAATAGCAATAATTTCTCTCCAGGGCGCATTCACAGAACACGCCGACCTCCTCAAAAAAGCATCAAAAGAACTAAACGTGAACTGCGCCATAACACTCGCAAAAACAAAAAAAGACGTGGAAGGCACATCAGGCATAATCCTTCCCGGCGGCGAATCAACCACAATCAACAAGCTCCTGAAAGAAACAGGAATAGACAAAGAGATCATACGCCTGGCAAAAAAAGGCATCCCCATTCTCGCCACCTGCGCAGGTATGATAATAATATCATCCTCAGGCGACGACCAGTGCAAAAAAACAGGAAAACTCCTTGGTCTTATAGGCATGACAGTAAACCGAAACGCTTTCGGCACCCAGAAACACAGCTTCGAAAAAGAACTTGATGTGAAAGGAATCGGCAAGATAAACGCAATCTTCATAAGAGCCCCTGCAGTGACAGAAGTTAGTGACCCTGATGCGGAGATACTCGCAAAAGTTGATGAAAAGATAGTTGCAGTAAAAAAGAAGAATATAATGACGCTGGCCTTCCACCCCGAACTCACAGACGACACGAAGATTCACAAATGGTTTTTGAAGAGCGCAGCTAAATCACCAGATAACTGAACTCTAAAGGCGCCACAGAAACAACAAAAAAGAGCGCACATGCAGCCCGTAATTCTCAACACCAAATCCACTGGTTTTCACACCAACACTTCAGTAAATACCACCAAAATAAACAACAAACCATAATTCTTCATGTATTCATATATTTTATCCTTAGGAGCATAGTGTTTTCGTAGTTTCAATTCATAGTAAAGCATTCTTGGGTTAAGGTATGTTTTTTTATACGCCTTATCAATTTCATCTTTCTGTTCTTCTGTCAAATACGTCTTAAGTCGTCTGTTTTTTTTGAGTACTGGATATCTTTTCGTTTCATTGAACTTTTTGACGAGTTGCTGAACGCGACGCTCAGTTACTTTGTACACAATGCAAACTTCGCGCGGAAGCTTTTTCTTTTTAACGAGTAACTACTCAGCCCATAGAAATCAGCAACGTATAATCCTGTCAGGAGAAGCAAGTTCGCTATATCCAAAATTTGTTAAAAGAGAAAAACAGTATCCTCTGACTCTATTGCGATTTTCACAATAATTTATCAGATATAGTCAAATACAGGGTAAATCGCTATACTTTGGGGCGATTTTGATGATGAGGAGATGCCTGAGTATAGTTAAGGTCGTTACTAAATTGACAAATGTCTCCAAAAACCAAGAGACGTTAATCTATACGGGGAAATCGAAGATTTCCTAGATTTTCGAAATGTACACCCATTTCGAATGACTAAAAATCGAGAGACTCGATTTTTGTCATCACAAAAATCCACTATCGAAAGTGGATTTTTAGTGATTTCGAAAATTGGAAATTTGGTACAAATTTTCAAAATTTCG
>QNCM01000053.1 GCA_003644505.1 Candidatus Makaraimicrobium thalassicum
TCCATGCATAAACATCTGGACACGTCGCTGAAAAGGCTGAAGGTTCTGCATCAGGAAAACCTGGACAGGGAAGCCAAGCTCAAAGAGGAGATCGAAAAGGCAAAGCAGGACAGGCTTGCCCAGATAGAGGCGGGCAAAGAAGAGGCCAAAAGGATCACGGAGACCGCCGAAAAAGAAGCCCGGAATGTTCGTATGAACGCGAAGGAAGAGGCGCGCAGAGAAGCGGAGCGGATCATCCAGAAGAGCAAAGAGAAGTTCGAGAAATTAAAACGGAATCTACTGGCTGAGCTGGAAACCCGGGCTTTGGATCTATCTATTCAGATGATAAAACATACGTTCAGCTCGGAAGGGAATGAGGTCCTGCAGCGCCAGTTTATAACGGAGATCATACAGGAGCTGGAGGGACTTAAGAAAAGCGAGTTTTCCATTAAAACAGAGAACGTAAAGATCAAGACTGCCTACCCGTTAGACAGTAAGGAGAGAGAAGCTCTCAAAAAAGTGTTATCAAAGAAGATCGGCAGGTCCGTGAAGTTAGAAGAGAAAATGGACGAAGAACTCATCACGGGGCTTATAATCCAGATAGATTCTCTGATAATCGACGGCAGTTTAAGGAACAGATTGAAAAAGATGATCGCTTATCTGAAAGATGAAAAAAAACAAACCTGATCACAGTATCCACATCCCAAAATTAGAGGTTAAGGAAGTCGGCCTCGTTAAAGAAGCCAAGAGGGGCATCGCGAAAGTCGCGGGATTGCCGTCGTGCATTTACGGCCAGCTGGTAGAGTTTAAAAACGGCATTACCGGGATGGTCATAGGATTTAATCCGGAAGAGACACTGGTCATTATATTAGGGGAGGAAAGTCATATCAGTGTCGGAGACAGCGTTACCACTTTTTCCGAGTTTTTTTCTCTGCCGGTAGGGGAACAGCTCATAGGCAGAGTGGTCAGCAGCACAGGAAAACCGCTGGACGATAAGGGTGATATCGCTGCCTCGGACTATTATCCCGTGTTCAGGGAAGCGCCCGGGATCATAGCCAGAGAGCCGATCACCGAGCCCCTTCTTACGGGGATAAAGGCTCTGGACCTGACGGTTCCTATCGGGAAAGGCCAGCGGGAATTGATAATCGGCGACAGGCAAACGGGTAAGAGCAGTATTGCCCTGGATACTATTATCAATCAGAAAGGCAAAGATATTGTCTGTATATACTGCTGGGTCGGCGGCAGTTACTCTGTTTTTGAGAGTTTTATGCATATGTTGAGCAGGAAAAATGCGTTCCCGTATCTGGTGGCGGTATGCGCTCCCGCGGCGACTCCCGCTGCTGAGCAGTATCTGGCCCCTTACACGGCCGCGGCAATCGGCGAATATTTCATGTACCGGGGCAGGGATGTGCTTGTTGTGTTCGATGATCTGACCAAACACGCCTGGACGTACCGGCAGATGTCGCTGCTGCTCGAAAGAGCTCCGGGAAGAGAAGCTTACCCGGGAGACGTATTCTTTCTGCATTCTCAACTGATGGAGAGGGCAGGGCGGTTGAAGAAAGAACTGGGCGGCGGGACCATGACATTTTTGCCGATCGTGGAGACAATGCAGGGTGATATAACGGGGTACATTCAGACTAATTTGATCTCGATGACAGACGGTCAGATATATCTTAATACAAGCCTGTTCCAGGAAGGTTTTAAACCTGCTATCGATCTGGGGCTGTCGGTGTCGCGTGTAGGGAGCAAGGTTCAGTACCCGGCAATAAGAGAGCTGGGCGGGGGTTTGCGTTTGGAATACGCCCAGTACAGAGAAATGCTGAGATTGACGAGGTTACGCACCCGCCTTTCCGAAGAAGCTATGGCGCACATACAGAGAGGCGAGACACTGGAAGAGCTTTTCAGACAGGACAATTTCAATCCTCTGTCCCTGGTCGAGGAGATAGTCCTTTTTTACGCTTTTTCCAGGAAAATACTGGAGGTTTTGACGCCCACTGTCCTTAAAAAATTCAAAACCGGGATCTTACAATTTTTACTGGAATCTGAACCGGGCCTGGTGGAAGAAATAGAAGAAGGGGGTGAGTTGAGCGAAGATGTAAGGCGCAGGTTGGATAACGCGTTCATCATGTATTTTAAGAAATTGAAGCAGGCGGAGGTTAACACTTGATACCGGCAGGAAAATTAAAAGAAAATCTGCAGTTTAATAAAAGCCTTGGAGATATTATCGATACATTGAAGCTTACCGCTTCGATCCAATTAAGGCAGTTCCAGACAAAAAGGCCTTTATACGAAAATTTTCTGGAAGAAGTCAAGGAATGCGCCGATATACTGGAACTGGAAAAGATATCCCACCCGCTTGTCGTATTGCACAGGGACCTGCCAAGGTGCATCGTCGGTATTACTTCGGACGAAGGATTTCTCGGGGAGCTTAATACGCTGGTGGTCAACGGGGTGTTAGCCGGCCGGAATGAGAAAGAAGGAGATGTTGTTGTTATACTGGGTGAAAGGGGCGCGAGCTATCTGGAGGATATAAATGTTTCTTTTGTGGCTTTTCCCGGCATAACGGATGAACTGCGTCCGGCGAGAGTGGAGAATTTAAAGGGATACTTGATAGGGGAATATCTGAAGGGCAGATTCTCAGAGGTGGAGATAATATATCCCAGATTCTTATCAGTTACGGCCCAGCGCGTGGAGGCCGTTAAACTTCTGCCCTTTTCATTGACCCGGGACGCGGAAGGGGCTGGCCGGCAGAAGAGGGAACAGCCTCCGGATTATATTCCTACGGAGCTTCTGATAGAACCCGGGTCAGCGGATGTAGCGGAGGGGCTGGTTAAATTATGGCTGGGATATGTTCTGGGTGATATATTCTGGTCAAGCAAACTTTCGGAACTTGCCGCGAGACTTATGCATCTGGACGGCAGTGAACAGGAATTAAATCAGGTTAACCGGCGGTTGAACCTGGCATATTTTAAACATTTGCATATGCTGGCTGACAAGACCATCAGGGAGATATCCGCCGCCAGGTTCTTGAGGAGGCATTAGAAGGCAGGATCAGGGGAGAGAATGAAAAAAGGCAGGATAATAGCCGTATACGGGGTGGTAGTTGATGTGCAGTTCAGTCAGGAAGGACTCCCTCCGGCTATATATGAAGTAGTTGAGGCCGCTACTTATCAGGGTAGTAAAGTGGTCCTGGAGATCGTCGAACACAGAGAAAATAATGTTTGCAGATGTATCGCGCTTGGCCAGACGTATGGCCTGCAGAAAAATTCGGAAGCGGTGGCAAAAGGAAGAGGCTTGCATATACCCGGAGCTGACAAACTTTTGGGCAGAGTCCTTAATGTGCTGGGAGAACCCATAGATGAGAAAGGGCCTATCCACGCTGACAAAGGTTCTCTGGTGCCTATAAGGAATTCCATGTCGGACGAAAGGATAATTACGGATATAGATGAAGAGGAATCGAAGATCCAGATCATGGAAACCGGCATCAAAATGATCGATTTACTGTTCCCGGTCGTAAAAGGCGCTAAAAGCGGCCTGTTAGGGGGCGCGGCGCTGGGAAAGACCATCTTGATACTTGAGATTATCCACAACATTATTATTAAACAAAGCGGCGTTTGTGTATTCGCCGGCATAGGGGAACGTATCAGAGAAGGGAACGAGCTTTATCATGAGTTCGTAAAAACGGGGCTGCTTGAACATTCGGTACTGGTTTTCGGCCAGATGAACGAATTCCCCGGCGCGAGATTCGAGGTTGCCAATACCGCGATAACAGTGGCGGAATCACTGCAGGCGAAAAAACAGGATGTATTATTCTTTGTCGATAATGTTTTCCGTTTTGCCCAGGCGGGTTCCGAGTTATCCACCCTTCTGGGCAGGATCCCTTCAGAGACCGGTTATCAGCCCACATTGACCACCGAGATAGGTGAATTTCACGAACGTATACGCTCCCGCAAGGATGCAAGCATCACTTCAGTGGAAGCGGTTTATGTGCCCGCGGATGACCTGACCGATCCGGCAGTTGTGGCGATCTTCGCTCACCTTAATTCGATAATCGTCCTGTCCAGGGACCATGTCCAGAAAGGTTTATATCCGGCAATAGACCCGTTGCTGTCTTCCTCGGGTTTTTTAAGTTCTGCTGTAGTGGGGAAAAAGCACTTTAGTATAGCGGCAGAGGTCTTACGTCATTTCAAGGAATACGACGAGCTGGAAAGAATAGTTTCCATAATAGGCAAGGAAGAGCTGTCCAAACATGAGAAGATAATATTCGACAGGGCGCGCAAGCTGCAGAATTTTCTTACTCAGCCGTTCGCTGTCGCGGAGTTATATACCGGTAGAAAGGGCAGGTACGTCAGCCTTGAAGAGACGCTTTCCGGATGCGAGAGGATAACCTCCGGAAGAGTGGATTCTATCCCGGAAGAGAAATTTTATATGCTGGGGGCGCTGGATGAAATTCTGCCTGAGTGAGGTCCTGGTTCAGGATAAGAAGGGGACAGCTTTATGCTGAAGTTAGGCGAGATATTGATAAATAACGGTATCATAACCCCTCAGCAGCTGAAGTCGGCTTTGGATGAAGGTAAAAGGACAGGAGAGGTTCTTGGCAGTTTGTTGGTACGCATGAAGTTCATCTCCAGGGACGAACTCCTTGAGGCACTGGCGGAACAGTTTGGTTTACGATTCATTCCGTCCCTGAAGGATGTCCCCATCCAAAAGGCGGCAATAAAGGCAGTTTCAGCCAGGCTTGTCTGGCATTACATGATCATGCCCCTGCAGTTGAAGGGGAAGGTCCTGACTGTTGCGGTATCCGATCCTCTCGCGGTGTGGGCTGCGGAGGATCTCAAGCTGCAGCTCGGGTTGGATGTCAAAAGGGTCCTGGTGCCGGAGAAAGAAGTTCAGAACGCGGTCCGTCAACATTACGGCCTGAATACAGAAACGGTAGGGAAGATGTTGATGGGGGAGAAGCCGCCTGAAAGGGCCCCGGAGACGGAAGCTCTCACGGTTCGCGCGGCTCCAGCGGAAGATCTGGCAAAAGCCGCTGGGGCCGCTCCGGTTGTAAAGTTAGTTGATCAGATCCTTTCTGATGCGGTGTCGTCCAGAGCCACGGATATTCACATAGAGCCGTATTCCGGTAAGGTCAGGGTCAGATGCCGCATAGATGGTGTTCTCTCCGATACCCCTGCGCCGCGGGAGATAAGGAATCTGTATCAGGCTATGGCAGCACGGATAAAAATTCTTGCGGATATGGACCTTTCCGAGAGAAATTTGCCGCAGGACGGCAGTGCTAAAATAAAGGTGCGAAACAGGCAGATCGATCTAAGGATCTCTGTTGTTCCTTCCCTGTACGGCGAAAATGTGGCCATAAAGATTTTGCCCGTCCATTTTCCGTTTAAGTTAGCAGAGCTGGGTTTTCTGCCGCAGGATCTGGCGAAAATGGAAGAATTGATAAACAGACCGCATGGTTCTATATTTTTCACCGGCCCTGACGGAAGCGGCAGAACCACGACTTTATACGCCTGCCTTGCGGCCCTGAATAAGGAAAGCGTGAAGGTGATCACCATAGAAGACCATGTGGAGTATGGATTGGAGAACGTTACTCAGACTCAGGCCGGATCCGGGATGGATCTCACCTTTGGTAAGGCTTTGAGGAGCATATTGCGCCATGACCCCGATGTAATAATGCTCAGCGAGGTAACAGACCCGGAGACAGCGGAACTGGCCGTAAAGACTTCCCTCACCGGCCCCCTTACGCTTTCCACGTTACATACAAATGACGCGCCTGGCGGCATAATGAGACTTCTGGATATGGGGATCGAGCCTTATCTTGTGGCTTCATCTGTTAACGCTGTCGTCTCTCAGAGGCTGGTCAGGGTGATATGCCCGGACTGCAAAAGAGAAAGCAGGGATACCAGGAGCCTGCCGAGATCCCTGAAAGGCATTAAGAAGACATTTTACGGGAAGGGATGCGGCGAGTGCAGTTTTACGGGCTATAAAGGGAGGACAGCGATCTATGAGATCCTGGATGTAAACGACGATATAAGAGGTTTGATCCTCAAGAAAGCATCCGTTTCTCAAATAAGAAAATGGACGGAAAAGCCGGGGTTTAGAACACTCCTTGATGCCGGGATGGAAAAAGTCAAGAAGGGGATCACCACCCCGTCGGAGATAACGAGAGTAATGGAGTAAGGATATATGAGGAACACGGCGGTTATAGAATTAGGGCAGCATTATATAAAGATCGCGGCCGCGGGTTATTCGATCAAAAAAATATTGAGGAAGTTCTTTTGTCTTGTCGTGCCGGTCTCTTCACCCGACGATGACGCGCAGACAAGCAAACTGCTCTCAGAGGCGTTTGCCGGAATGAAACTGAAGCCGAGATTTCTGGTATTAAGTCTGCCGCGCAGACTGGTCACGGCCAGGACTTTATCCCTGCCGTCGAAGGACCAGAAAGAGATCTCTAAAATGGTCGATCTGCATGTGGACAGGATATTACCCTGCGCAAAGGAGGAGATAGCAAGTATTTACTCTGTTCTGGAAAAAACCGAATTCGGTTATTCAAAGATCCTGTTATGCGTGGTGCGCAAGGATATCCTGAAAAGACAGCTGAGGATAGTGGCGGACGCCGGTTTTTTTGTCGATAAGATCTATTTAAATTCCTACGGGGTGTGGGAATGGAACCTGTCGAATTGCAGGTCGCAGATAGAGGCCGATGGAGTATATCTCGGGCTGGATATTGATTGCGATTACACGGAACTCATTGTATTTTCCAGGGAACATCTGCTTTTTACCAGGAGTGTCATAATCCGCGCGGAACAGTTGCTGGAAGAAACCGGGAGGGTGCAATTCATAAGAGAGGTAAAGCAGTCCCTGGCCATTTTCAGGTCGGAATATGAGTATAAAAAACCGGAGAAGATCTGTATTTCAGGGGCAATAAGCGAGTTGAAGGAGCTGGAAGGCCTGCTGCAGAGAGAACTGGAAATACCGGTGACATCCGTGCCTATAGGGCCGTTGATAGGCGGGCTTAAGACTGAGCGGGTAGAGATCCCCAGATTTGTTTCTGTTACCCCTTTGAGGGAATTTTTGTTCAGCAATTCCAGGAGAGTCTCTTTTAGTATCCTGGAAACGCAGCTCAGGAAAGCTTTCAGGGAGAAGACCAGGGATCTGATGATGATAGGCTCTCTTGTTATATATATATCGTTTATCATCTGCGGGGTATTCTTAGGCAGGATATGTAACAGGCAGGCCTATTTTGAAAGACTCCAGTCCCATCTGGAGAGTATAGGCCCCGACACGGAAGATTTGATCCGGAAGTCTAAACGTATAGATTCCGTGAAGGGTGTCCTTGAGAGCAGAGAACAGCCTCTTTTATTTCTTGAAGAGATCCATCGCGCTGTTTCTTCCCGGATAGCCATTAAGGCCATAAAAATAAGCAGGGATAATGAGGTGGTCCTGCGCGGGGAAGCTGCCGCGCTTTCCGATGTTTTTGAGTTCATAGAGGTATTAAAAAAGATCGAAAGTTTCAATAACATCCAGACCAAATATACCCGCAAGAAGAAGACCAGGGAAGGCGAATTTACGGACTTTGGGCTGAATTTTGTTCTTGAATATTAAAGATCGGGGATCGGTGCGCATATGTTTGAATTCAAGAAAGTCAAAAAAAAGTGGATCCTGGCCGCGGGCGGCGCTGCCGTATTCATGTTTGTTCTCGTGAGTATGGTGTATATCCCGCTGGTGGACAAGATGGATGAAGTCCGGCGGAAAGTGAAGGGTATTGAGCTCCGGGTAAAAGAGGGATTACGCGTCCAGATGAGAAAAGACCAGATACAAGAAGATTATAACAAATACCGGATATACCTGAAGCAGCAGGACTATTCAGATCAGGAAATAGTCGGTAATTTTCTCAAAGAGCTGGAACAGATAGCCCGGGAGTCGAATATCTCTGTGATAAGTCTGGGCCCGTCAGAGCCGGAAAAAGAAGAGAGAGATTATAAGATCTATACTGCGAGTCTGAAGGCCGAGGGTGATATGGAACAGGTCATGAATTTTTTCAACGGAATCCGGGGAAGCAAGCTGGTCATGAAGGTGGAAAGGTTCAGCCTGGCGCCTAAAGCCAAAGATGCCTACGAGCTGAAATTAAGCGCGAAGATAAGTATGATAATTCCATAAGGAGGGAAGGATGGATATTAAAAATCTCGAAAAGCTGCCCGAAAATGTGCGGGACATTTTGAGCCGTTTTCTTGACGGGTTGTTCAAGCTCTATGGCGAAGACATCGTATCTGTTTTTGTTTACGGAAGCGTCACAGGGGCTGATTATAATCCGAAGACCTCGGATATCAATATAGCGGTTGTTCTGAAAGATATTTCGCTTGTAAAGCTCAAGCCGGCGCTCAAGACCGTCAGGGCGGGCCTGCGGCGAAAGATCACCGCTCCGCTTTTTCTCACCCCATCGTACATAAGGATGTCGCTGGACACTTTCCCGATGGAGTTCATGGGCATGAAGGACTCGCGCTGTGTGCTTTTCGGTGATGACGTCCTTGCCGATATCGATGTGAAGACGGACGATCTGCGCAGGGAGTGCGAATACCAGTTGAAAGGGAAACTCCTTACGATACGGCAGGCTTACCTGGAACAGGCCTTGAACCGTAAGGGGCTTGAAAGGCTTATCAAGGCGTCATTTCGCGCCCTGATACCGGTGTTTCAGAATCTCCTGAGGATAAAACGCAACGAAGCGCCGCCGTCTCAAAAGGAGGAAGTGCTCAGCCGGCTGGGAAAAGAGTTTGATATGGATGTCTCTTCGTTTTTGGAGGTCTGGCGCGACAAGAGAAGCGATGGCCGCATAGGAAACAAAGACGCGGAGCCGTTTTTGAACGATTTTCTTCTGCAGCTGGAACACCTGTCGAACGCTGTCGATAATATGTAGTTCACTCGCTTCCGATGCGGGATCGGAATCCGGGATCGGAATTCGAAAATATAGGATGTTATGATATGAAAAGAATAGTAATAATTTCGTTGGTCCTGATAAGTTGTTTCGCGGTTTTGGATGCGCGCGGGGCGGAAGATGTCCGTTTTCCCTCGCCGGCGGGTTTTGTCAATGATTACGCCGGAATATTGTCCCGGGACGCGCGAACGCGGACCGAAGCCATGCTTGCGGAGACAGAGAGAAAGACCACGGCGGAAATAGCCGTTGTCACGGTCAAAACAACGGCTCCGCTCACTATTGAGCAGTACGCGGTCGAGCTCTTTCAGAAATGGGGGATAGGCAAGAAGGGCGCGGATAACGGTATACTGCTTCTTGTAGCCGTTTCAGACCGGAAAGTCAGGATAGAAACAGGTTACGGGCTTGAAGGGGCCGTAACCGACCTGCAGAGCAAGATGATAATAAATGATCTTATAACCCCCGCATTCAGGAAAGGGAACTATGACCTGGGCGTTTTCACCGGAGTTGCTGCGCTTGCCAGGATCGTCGGAGACGAGTACGGGGTAGAGCTTGACCTTGATGCTCAAACGTCCGGCGCGCCGGCCCGCAGCCGCAAAGCATCCCCTGCGGGGGGCCTTTTTACGCTGCTCCTTTTTATTCTTATCTTTGGCTTCAGGTTCGGCACCCTTTTCTTTTTGATGGGCTCAGGCGGAGGATACTGGTCAGGAGGTTCACGCGGCTCGTTCGGCGGAGGATTCGGCGGTTTTGGAGGCGGAATGTCCGGCGGCGGCGGCGCGTCGGGTTCGTGGTAATATGTCTCTTTCAGTTACGACTTACGAAAAGAGGAGGTAATAGATGAAGACTGTATGGATAGTATTGGGTATAATCGCGTTGATCGCGCTCATGGCAGGCGGATGGCTTATCAGCGGCTTGAACCATGTTGTCCGGTTGGACGAAACGGTGAATTCCGCTTGGGCGCAGGTAGAGAACCAGCTTCAGAGAAGGAACGACCTGATCCCTAACCTTGTGAATACTGTGAAAGGCTATGCCGGCCATGAAAAAGGTATTTTCATGGAAGTGACCAGACTGCGCAGCCAGTGGGGCAAAGCGCAGACGCGGGAAGAAAAGATCGAGACGGCGAATCAGACCACCGGAGCGCTTTCACGCCTCCTGCTCGTGGCGGAAAATTACCCGGACCTTAAAGCCAATCAGAATTTCCTCGCTCTGCAGTCACAGCTTGAAGGGACGGAAAACAGGATAGCTGTTGAGAGGATGCGTTATAACAACAGCGTGAAAGTTTTCAATGCCTACAGGCGGACGGTATTCGGATCCCTGTTCGCGGCTATGCGCGGGCTGAACCAGCCGAGGCAATATTTCGAGGTTGCAGAAACAGCAAGGGCCGTTCCTCAAGTCAAGTTTTAACACTTCCACTCCGGGAGTGGCCACTCCCGGAGTGGCTACTCCCGGAGTGGCAGAGAAGCGCGTTCCAGCCCGGGGCTGGAACATTAACATAGGAGACGGTCATGAACGCATTTGGATGGGCTGTTTTAACTGCCTGCATATGGGGAATAGTGCCTATTATGGAGAAGGTGAGTCTTGCCAGGATAGAGCCTTTCACGGCTTTGTTTTACAGGTGTCTCGGGGTACTGATAGGTATTTTTTTGCTCGGGACGATCGTTGTCAAGCCGCAGCAGCTCAGGGCTGTTGACCCAAGGTCGGTCTTTTTTCTTATATTAAGCGGTTTTTTGGCCAGTTTTGTCGCGCAGATAACGTTTTATCACGGTTTGAAAATAGGCGAAGTTTCGCGTGTAGTCCCGATCTCCGGGAGCTATCCCCTGATAGTATTCCTGTTGAGTATTTTTATTCTCGGAGAAGCGGTAACACTTTCAAAAATATTAGGCATGTTTTTAGTCGTTTCCGGTATCTGGATGCTCAGATGACCACCCGGTTCCACTCCGGGAGTAGCCACTCCGGGAGTGGCCACTCCCGGAGTGGCTACTCCCGGAGTGGAAGAGAGAGGGGTGGAAGAGAGAGGGGGAAAATGGTAAACGAAAACGCGGTAAAGGCTGTGTTCAGCGGCTCGTTAAAGCTTCGATCCGGGGAGTCCTGCCTTATCGTTACCGATACGGTCAA
>QNCM01000054.1 GCA_003644505.1 Candidatus Makaraimicrobium thalassicum
CATAGATTTTTTTCTCACTAATATCGTGAACATACATAAGCTCCGGCTTTTCATCATCATACCCGAATGTTTTTACGGCTCTTATTTTTATTAGTTCATATATTAATTTATTTTTCAACTGCTGAACAAGTCCTCCAGCATATTCGTTAAAATCCTTCTTGCGTTTTTGTTCTGCAGCTAGGCCTTTCAGTTCAACGCTCAATTCACTTTTTATCTGCCTGACGCTTTCTTTAATCTTTGTGATATCAGACGCTTCTCCTCCTATTCTTTTAATATACTCTTTGACTTTATTTTTCTCTTTTTTCGTCATCTGTGAGTCTTTATTCACGCGCTCCAAGAACTCCTTTATTACCGACTTTACTGCCTTCGGCTCTTCGACTGACAGCTTTATCTCAGTGCCGGTTAAAACGCCGGCTTTTTCCACATCCTCAACATCTTCAACTGTTACGCCTTTAACCTGCCATATAGCCCGGTCCGGATTCCTTGCCAAAGCGACATAGACTTCGTCCTTCTTTAAATCGTGGCTGCATATCAGCTCACCCTCATACGCCATGCGCTTTCTAACGTCGCCGTTTCTATCCAGTTCATGAAGCGTCTTGTCCGGCGCTGATTGAAGGGCGACAAATGTATGGCCTCTTCTGTGTTCGGGGACAAACTTTTCATCCGTGTATTTTGTCCGTATCTGATCTCCATCTTCGGTGACAGTGGCCAGAATGGCTATTTTAAATTTTTCACGTATCTTTTTGTCTTTAATCGAAATTTTCAGCTCGCCCTCTTCATCTTCTTTACCTTTATCCAGTTTTATTTCTACCGGAGTAAGACGCGCTTTTCCTTTTTCATCAAGAAGGATACATCCCCCTTCATCAAGAAGGACAACCGTAAAGCTGCCCGGTTCTACTTTATGGGATTTTTTATTTATTCCAACAAAACCCAATACTATCTTTTCCAGTTTGAGGCGCCTGTCTACCGTTCTGCCTATTTTTATCTCATAATAACCTTTTTCGTCCGGTTCATACGCTCTCATATAAATTTCGTCTTTGCTGACGTGTCCAAAAGTCCAATCAGGGTTAGGAAGGTTTTTTCGGTCTTTTTCGATTTCTTTATCGTCAACCTTCATCGTTTCTTCCTTAATGTTTATTTCAAGATCGCCAAGATACTCTTCGAATATCACCAGTTCTCCTTTTTCACCGAATTCTCCTTTTTCATCAAAGCCGGCCATCCAGAATTTGTCTTTTTGATCCTTCTTTTCGATGTAAATGATATGGCCTTTAACCGGGTCTAACGCGTGGAAATACAGTTCGATAGTCTTTCGATCTTCTTTCTGGGGGATGTCTTTAGGCGGAATGGATATTTCTCTTTCGGGCTTTTCTTCCGTTTTGGCGGTTATGAACTTCTTGAAAGGCTCTTTCAAGGGTTCTTCCATAACCCACCTGTATTTCGCTTTTTGAAGAAGGGTACCTTTTCTGCCATATTCACCGTCTTCATCGATAACGCCTTCATAAAAGATCCCGTCTTCGAATTCCTTGGATCCCTCCCCTACGGGAATTTCGTATATCGACCTCGATTCCGGGTCGTAAATAAACACGGATAAAATATCGTATTTCGTTATATTCGCGTCCCCATCCAGCTTAATCGCGGTTTTTCGGCTGAGCTTTTCATGTTTTTTGATGTCTTTAGAGAATTCTATATATTCATTTTTCCGGATGTGGTAAAGCCGGGTTCCGTCCCACCGGTAGTATTCTACATATTCGAATGTAACTTCCTTACCATCCCAGATTTCTATCTTCTTCCATGCCCACTTTCTCTTAAAATCCCTGCTTTTTTCAAGCAGCGTCTCTGTTCTTTTCCCTCTCTTCCTTGTCTCAGCTTTTGCTTTTTCATACTCAACAGTTCCTTCACAATATTGATAAAGCATCCAATCCTCTTCATAGATGTAAGGATCAGCCTTGCTTTGCGTATAATTTATCTCAAACCATTCGGCTCTAATTTCTGAAGGGTTTTCAGGGTTTATTACTTTCTTGGCATGAATAGGTTTGCCGAGTATATTCCACCTATCAAACGTCATAACTTCTGTTTTTGTTATAACTTCTTTTTTCTTAAGGACATCTTTTCTCTTGACTTCTACCTTCATGCTCTTAACCCGGATATCTTCGTCATAAAAATATGTCGTGTATCGCTTTTCCGCCTCTCCATCTGCCGAGATCAAAACTTCCTTTTTCTCGGATGGAACGACTTTACCGTTAATCATTTTCGCTTTATAGAACTCTCCGGTAGAGTTGTCTATAACATCGAAGCCGTGCCACACCATTTCTCCTTGCTCATCGTACCTGATGAGAGATTCTTCGCTCTTTTTTACTTCCGTATCTTTTTCTTCCTTATCTTTATACTTCTTGAATCGTCCTGATTTGTCATACTCCCGCGTTTCCTTTACGGCCCAGACCGGCCTGCCTTTTTCATCCTTAGGAGTAATTAGTTTGCCTTCCTTGTCGCGTTTCTCGATATTAGAAAAGGTAATAACTTCTTGGTATGCTTTTTGATCGGCTATGGCAACTTCAGTCTTTACGCTTTCGGGGGCGTTATCTTTGTCATATGTATAAACAGTCGTCTTGACCCGGACCTTGCCTTCTTCCACAACAGTCGTTTCCCGCTTTTCCAGCGGGAGGGGTTTACCATTGACCATTACGGGTTTTCCGTCGATCATTTTTGTCTTATAATAATCCCCGCTGGCATATTCGGCTTTAATGCCGTGCCATACCATCTCCCCTTGCTTATCATAGCGGATGAGAGATTCTTCTTTCTTTTTTACATCTGTAGGTTTGTCTTCTTTGTCTTTATAGTTCTTGAATTGTCCTGATTCGTCATACTCTCTTACTTCCTTTACGGCCCAGACCGGCCTGCTCCTTTCTTGTTTGTCAGGCCCCGTATATTTCTCATATTCCGTGAAAGTGATAATCTCCTGACGTGCTTTCTTTTCGTCTATTGTGACTTCAGTCGTTATTGTTTCGGGTGTACCGTTTTCGTCGTATGTATAAACAGTCGTTTCGATCTGGATCCTCCCGTCTTCCAGCTCGGTCGTTTCCTTTTTTTTCAGCGGCGCTGGCTTTCCCCCGATCCATAGATCCGCATTCGCCAGATAATAATCCTTGTTTGCTTTCCTTTCCTCTATGCCGAACCAGGTCTCTTTTTCCTCTCCGCATTTCACTCCGTAATTCTGTATGATAGACACAAACTTGTCCTGCTTGGGTTTACCCTCGATCATTACGGTTTTTCCGTACTTATCCAGGTGTACCCGTTTTTCCTCGGCCCTTACAGGATTTCCTTCCTCATTATATTTAGTAAATCTGAACTCGCTTCTGTACCGAGGCGTGTTGTTTACTATGGTCGTGATATTCCTTCCCGATATTCTTCCCTCGGCGTTATACGTTCTCTTTTCCTCTTTAACAGTCTTGTAACCTGTTATGGGGTTCCATATAATGCCGGTGACTTCCCCTACTCTGCCTCTGTAATCATATTCGAATTCATAGGAGTCATGGAATTGGGGTTCAGCAAGAGGGTATTCGGCAAAATGCCGTTCTTCTGTTTCCTGAACGGATTCCGGGGGCGCCTCATACGGCTTGATGCTGTTACCTTCCGGGGATATTGTCCCGATAAAGCCGTAGCTTTTTCTCACCTTTCCCTGGTCGTCATAAAAGCTTACCCAGGCTTTGTAAATACTGGGATCCTCGATGTCCCCGATCCTTTCTTTTAACTCTATGGTTTCCGGGCCTAATGACAAGACCGTTTTTTCTTCGCTGTTCCTGAATATATAAGATACGCCGGTCTCTATCTCCTTACCGCTCTCATCTATCTCAATGGCGCGTCTGACGATAACCTTGTGAGGCTTAATACCCGCAAGATCAGCGCTTAACATCTCAGGCAGATCCAGTTCCTTAGTGAATTCCTGCGGCGCGTCATATCTGGCCACAACTATCTCTTTTTCCACATCCAACACCTTGCCGTCCTGGATCGTGACCCCCTTGACCTCCTTTACTAAATCTCCTGTTTTTTTGTTTTTAGCGTCATACTTCGACACATATATCTTTTTGTCAGGTCCCACAGAATACTGCAGACGCGGATTGGCCGGATCATCATACGCGATTTCTTTCACGACTCTTCTTTTATCGGTAACTTCCGCGTATTCTGCATTCTGGTGTATTTTCTCCAACAGCCCCTGCAGCGCTTCGAGCTGCTCCCGGTTTACCGCAGGAGCCCCTGTTGATCTGGCGATCTGCCGGTTGTGTTCCAGGCCGCGGATTATGTCCTCAAGCTTGACTGCCGCCTCAGCCCATTCGGCTTTGTTTATAATCTCCTGAAGCACTGAAATTTCCTCTCTCAGGGTTCTCGTTTTACCAGAGGTGAACATGTCTGATTCCAGCGCTGCCTCCAGTTGCGGCATGGGTATATCCAGCAGCCCGGACAGGTCAAGGCTGTTCCTGAGGTTCTCAAGCTCGTCCTGCAGCGGCTTTTTCCCGAGTTCTTGAATGCGATACTCTATCTTTATGAGATGCCCTTTCCGGTAGTGGTAAATGAGGTTTTCGCCGGGTATGCCGGAACCGCTTACCTCTTTCACGTATGTCCCTTCCGGCCCGTATGTCCCTTCTATTATCTTCTCTACCGTGCCGTCCTTATATATTATTATTGTCCACGGCCCGCCGTTATAAGCCGTTCCTTTGAATCCGCTGTATGTTATGCCTTTATGGGTTTTGGCGAACTCGCGTGCCTCTTTCGTATAAGCAGTGTCTTTCGCCGTGGGGATAAAAGGTTTATCATAGGTAATCTTCTTCAGGTTTCCTTCTTTCGTATATCCATAAGTCAGGACGCGGCTGCCTTTAAATTTCCCGTCTTTTCCCAGGCGGCCGGTCCAGACCTCAGCGGTTCTTTTTTTGCCTCTGAGCACGGTATTGATCCGCGGCACGTTCTCTCCCTTGCCTGTGCTTTTGTTGTATTCCGTATCGTTGAAAGTGCTTATAACGGTAAGGAACGGGTCAATATCAGCGGGGGCTCCTTCAGCGACATCCAGCGCCTGGACCACTTCGGCGATATAATTCATTTTCGTGACTTCATCCTCTACTGTGGTCTGGAGCTCTTCCGCGTTTTCCATGGCGACCGTAAGGAGCGTAAGTGCCCTGTCCAGTATCAGGTTCTCCCTCATCATTTCTTCGTAAGAATCGATCCAGCCCCGGAGACGCTCTTTATCTCTTTCCGGGGCTCCTTCCAACTGGGCATACAGCCACTTGAGATAGTCTGACTGGCCGTGCGGCAGGTTCCTTATATTGCCGCCTTCTAATGAATCGCCGATTAACACTTTGGCTGTCCCGATCAATCCCGGAAGAACATTGCTGTAATAGTCGTCAGTTTGTTCGGGCGTCAGGGCGTGCAGGACCGTGTATCCGTAAAGGTTCGCGAGTATGCGCCTGTCCCGGAAATCATACCACCCGGTAGCAATGTCACGCTTCTGTCCCGTGATATTCTCTATGAGATCGTCCCCGTAGGGTTTCATCATGACAAGTTTCTCGTCCCACTCATCAGGGTGCTTGCCAAGCCCTTTTTCGTCGATCCCGGCTTTCAGCCCCTCAAGGTAGCGGCTGTCGCTTCTCTCAAGCGCGTCTATCACTTCGTCCATCTTCTTGTTCGCGCGTTTTCTCGCCTCTATCGGGGACGCGGCCTGGTCAAGCGACTCCTGGCCCCTCGCGATAACATATTCCTCATAAGAGGCCGCGAAATCCAAAAGGCCTATAAGCGGATTATATCGCGTGCTGTGCTTGAAAGAATACGGGTCAACGCACCTGCCGAAAAAATCGGGGATATCAATATCTTTACCTTCAGAATCCTTAAGCCGGGGCAAAAGCTGTTTTGCCCACCATGTCATACCATTGATATGCACCTTTGCTTCGTTCAGGGTGTAATCCCTGATATTGGACTGCGACAGGTACGCGAAAAATCCGGCCCAGTACGTTACGTCCTCTTCTTCATATCTGCCTTTACCTAAAACAGCGTCCAGAAAACCCTCTGTTTCCTCATCGAGAGAACCCTGGTCAAACAGGGCTTTTTCAATCTCCCACTGCGGTTTTGGCGGCCTGGCTTCCGCGGCCTCCGGCACGGCAGCCGGTCCGGAAATGATCGCGGCTGTCTCCTCAGGGGTGAACCCGGTCATCACCTCGTCCAGGAACGCGGCGCGGTCTTCTCCCAGAGCGTGCAGATATACCTGCAGTTCCAGCAGGGCCTGGTTATACCCTCTTGTGGCGTCTATAAAATTATTCCGAGCCTCCCGCATGGCGAACCTCATCTCACCGAGCACTATCGACGCGTTGGGGTCGAAATCGGCCCAGTTCTCGAGCGCTTTATTAAGCGACTTTTCAGCGCTTCTATATGCCGCCTGATGCCGTATCATGGCTTCCGCGTATTCGCGCATGCTGTTCTCAAGCCTGTAAATGGTCCCCCGGAAATCTTTCTGCGCGGCGTCTATCTTTGCCTGGTTGATCCACAGAGCGACTTGCTCCGCGTCTTTTCTGTAAGCCTTCCCGGGTTCGATAATGTTTATGTAAATGCCGAATTGCGCGCGGCGTATGGACGCTTCGCGCGAACCGAACGGGAATCTTACTTCAAAGCCGCTCAGGATCTTCCGCGGGATGCTGAACTGCCTGACATTCATTTCCGAGATATCCGCGGCAATGACGTGCCTTCTGACATCAGGCCATTTCTTCATCGCCTCTTCCATGAGCTTTTCGTAAAGATCAGGGGACATTTCTGAGAGGTCAACGGGCCTTGTCTCGCCAGCCTTATCCACATAGGCAAGATCCAGGATCCCCTGGTCCGCGAGGTATTTCAATCCCTCCAAACTCCTGATCTCAAGATCCCTTAATTCGGCTTTATACGCGTCAATACGCTTTTCAACCTCGGCTATTTCTTCGGTGAAGGCTTTTATCCTGTCCAGGATAGCCGGCTCCGCGCTGATAGCCTGTTTTAACAACAATTCCCTCCTGAACTCCTGCAGTTCCTCTTTAAGTTTCTTTTCACCGGCTATTTTTTTTCTCAAGGCGCTCACTTCCGAGTGCTCCCTTATCATCTTTAACGCGAAAGCGTATTCCGCCTGCTTGACGACTTCAGGGGCGTCTTCCGCTTTTTTCAGCTTTTTCCCGGCATCACCCAGTAAAGCAAAGGGCCTTATTTTTATGTCTATCTTCCAATCCATGCCCCATATCTGTCTGTTTTCCACATCCTCAAGTTTTCCTAACCTGTCTTCAAGCTCGGCCTGCGCCGCTTTTAACTCAGCTATGACCTCAGGTCTTCCGTAGCTGCTGACAGTGCCGGTGTCAGGATCCACGACCACTATCTTGCTTTCATACTCCTGCCAGCCCGCGTTTTCCGCGAGCGCGTCTTCCACGTCCTTTATCTGGTCTTTGATCCCGTAGGTCTCGTAAAGCAGCTGGCCGTCGGCATCTATGTGCCCGGTAATTGTCCTAAGGTAGAGATCCGTGCTTTCCAGCACTGACGCTGTTCTCCTGTAATGGAGCTCCCTGATGGCGTATTCCACTTCGCCTTCTTCTATCTCCTCAGCAGGCGTATAATCCGGACCCGCGATCCTTCTGACCTGGATCATGGCATTTGCCGCGGCGGACTCATTAGCGCTGACTTCTGATCTGATCCCCTCGACTTTCTTTTGTTTGTCCATGATCATGCGGGGGGTGACAGCCGGGTCGTGCTCCTTAAAACGTCTTTCAATATCTTCCAGCGCTTTTTCATGACGCTTCAAACTCAGGATTGAACGTTTTAAGACCTTCCTGGTCTCTTCACAGGCATCTACAGCGCGGCCACGGGCTTCTTCTATCCTTGAGGGCGCGGACTTAAGATTGAATTCGCTTCTGTCCAGATCCGCCGCGGCCTTTTTTATGCTCATTCCGCGTTCAACGACGCTTTCCAGTATGCCTATCCAGTCAGCGTAATACTGAAAAATGTCCTCGGTCTCATAACTCATTACCGTGTTCTCCTCGGCGTCAACCTCATTTATGGTGAAAGGCTGCCCGGTCAGGGGGTTTATGATCTCATTGCCGCTATAGTCCCTGGCCGTTGTCCTCCTAGGCATCTCTTTTTTGTATTCTTTGAACACCATGCTTACAGGCACCTTCATCTTTTTGAACTGCGCCAGCCGCAGCAGGACCAGTGTCCTCTCTCTCGCCAACTTTAATATTTCCAGCTGCGCCCCGGCCGGATCATATCCGTCTAATCCTGCCGCGGATAAGCTTCTCTCCAGCAAAGCTCCGGCTTCTTCCGTGGTCATGGAGCCTTTTTCCGTCATCCCCGGGAATTGCTCGCCCAGCGCCGAAGCTATCTGCCCCCTGGCTTGTTCAAGCTGAAACTCCTTCTCAAGGACAAACGCCATCGCTTTTGTGCGTTCACGCTCCGCGCTTGCCGCCTCCTCCCGGGTGGCTCCCTGGTCCGTCATGACCTCACGCAGTTTGTTCTCCGCGTGCTCGAGCTGCTTTTCGGCGCTTTTGAGCTGGACTTCAAGAGCGCGGTAATTGTTGACCATGCTCACCGCGTCGCATATCCAAATGTAACGCCTGTGCTGTATGCGTTTATCGGCTTCCTCGTGCGACAGTTTCCAGTATTTTTCCCATAATCCAAGAGCGCTGTCCGGCCTTAATTCAATTCCGGCATTCGCGAACAGGGTCAATATCTCTTCTTCCGGTTCACTGATGTCCTGCATCCATCCGTATCCGTCAGAAATAAGCTTGTCCGTGATCGAGACACCGATGGATACGCTGCTGCCAAGGCCCAGGGGAGACCTGGAACCGGTTCTTCTCCAGAAATTCCTGAACCTCTCCCACCGGCTCATCTTCCCTTTTTCCTTGATCTCATCGAGCACGATACCAAGCCTCTCAAGCTCTCTCGCGTCCCTTTGTTTGGCCAGCTCCAGTTCAGCGATGTCGCCTTTCTGACTGGCACTCTCCAGGACTCCCTCTACTACTGACTCCGCGTTCATGCGTTCCGCCGCCTCAGGTGCCTCGCCGTATTTTTCATACTCCAGTCCGGATTCCGCCAGGATATCTTTTAACTGCCGCTCCACTTCGTTACGGACGGTCGTGGCGTGCTGTAAGTCAAATACTGTCTGAAAATAGTTGTATCGATCGCTCGACCACCTTTTGGCCGGCGCCTCATATTCCCGTTTTGACTTCTCAAGGCTGTCGATATATTGATCCATCACCTTAAGAAGCGCCTTGGCGCGCGTCTCCAGGCTCTTGAGCGTTGCCGCTCTGACCTTACCTTTTTCACGTTCGGCTTCCGCGTACATGGCTTTCACGGCCGTTAAAAAATCAGCGTGCGCTCTTGAGATCCTGTTTTCCCATTTTACGTCTATGCTCCCGGTAAGCCCTGTCAACCCCCAGGACTCCATGACATTAAGCAGGCTGTACCTTAAACTTACTCCTATCTCCCTGACCCCTCTGATATCCGCCTCTTCCTTGACCTTTCCCGCCCATACGGCTCCGGCGTTGGCCTTTATAAGCGCAGAAGGCATTCCCAGTCTGATGCCGTACCTGGCGCACATCTGGTCAAGGCTGTCGATACCGTCTTCTGAAAATGGTCTGGAAAAATCGATCCCCGGCGCTTCTCCGGGCTCCAGACCCATAAGGCTTCTTATGCCTTCCTTGACCTCCCCGAACCGCGCTTCATCCGTATCGATAATACCCTGCATGGTCAGTATTCTTGATTTGATATGGGGCTTATCTTCGTCTTTCGCCCTGTTTAACTCTGCCTCCAGATCCTCTACGCCTTTTTTCAGTTTGGCTATCTCGGCGGTAAGCTGGTACGCTTCCTGGTAATAGGCAAAGAAACTTCGCAATAGTTCCACTGTAGCGGCGTAATAAGCGGCCTGCTTGTTGCCTATATTCGCCCTTCCCTGCGCCACCCGCGCGTCTTTGCCCCTGTCGAGAAGTTTAGTGGAAGCGCCGGCGCCCAGCGACAAACTTTCGGCCCGTGTATCATAACCGAGCCCTATCCATAACTTGAAATTGCCGAATATGCCGCGCGTCCCGTTCTCTTTCAGGTAACTGATAGTAGCAAGATCAACGGCGAGCCTGTCATCCACAAGATTGTTCGACGTCAAAACCAGCGTCAGGATACCGGCTTCCGTAAGCGTGCCCTGATCAAGTATATTCCCTCTGATCCCGTCATATGACCCTCTATGCGGGATGACTTCCACCCCATCCAGTATGGATGAAACGGCTTCTGTCACGTTTCCTTCATAAAACTCGTCCCGGATGAGCCTGTACGCCTCCTCCAGAGCGAATTCATACAAAGTGTATTTGAGGATCTCGTCTTTTCCTTCTTTTTTCATCCTCTTTACGGCTTTCTTTCCCAATTTGTATATCTTTTTCTGCACGCCGGGATCTTTTGTTCCCAAAAGAAGAAGTATCGCCTTGCGGGCGGCTTCTTCGCGCTCAGGGGTCGTTCCTCCCCACCACAGGAAACCACTGTCGCGATGAAGGTCCGCTTTAATACCTTCAACCGTTATTCCTTCTTCAGCAGCCTTTATTTCTTCTGGCGTGACTTCTTCTGCAACAACCGGCTCCGGTTCCGGTTCCAGCCGTTCCACTCCGGGAGTGGCCACTCCCGGAGTGGAATAATCTTCGGAAACCGGGGTAACTTCGGCGGGTATTTCCGGTTTTTCTTTCTGA
>QNCM01000055.1 GCA_003644505.1 Candidatus Makaraimicrobium thalassicum
GACTGGACACCGGATTTCACTCAATTTGGAAGTTACAATGTTATGTTTTATGCTTCCGATGGCGTAGAAATTGATAGTGAGCTGGTAAGCATAACAGTAATTGATGCCGGTAATCAAGTTCCTGTTTGGACAACGATCGGTCCTCAGTCAATTTCCGAGAACGTTCTTCTGTCGTTTGCAGTAACAGCAATTGATGGTGATGGAACTATACCTACTCTTACAACTTCAGTTTTGCCTACCGGTGCGATTTTTACTGATAATGGCGACGGAACAGGTCAGTTTGATTGGACTCCGGATTTCATTCAATCCGGTTCTTACGATATTACTTTTTCAGCATCCGATGGAGCATTGCAGGCAGATGAAATTGTTACAATTACTGTAATCGAAGTAGGTAATCAGGCTCCTGTTCTTGATTCAATTTTAGATATAGTTACTGCTGAAGGAGTTTTAGTTAATTTTGTTGTAACTGCAAGCGATGCCGAAAGCATTCCTATTTTAACGACTTCAGCTTTGCCTACTGGTGCAACTTTCATTGATAATGCCGATGGAACCGGAACGTTTGACTGGACCCCTGATTTTACTCAAGCCGGTTCATATGACATTACATTTTTTGCCGATGATGATTCTCTGGTTCAGGTCAGCCAGTTAATGAATATCTTAGTAAATGAATCCGGTGCTCAGGCACCAATCATAACAGTTGCAACTGATACAAGTGTTGTTGAAGGTGATGTAATCAATATAGATATTAGTGCATCTGATCCCGATGGCGGTATGGTAGTTATGTCAGTAAATACTTCGCTTAATAATTATACTTTTGTCGATAATGGCGATGGTACAGCGTTGTTGACTTATTCACCTGATTTCTATGACGCCGGAGTTGACACAGTAGTGTTCTTGGCAACTGATAATGATACTCCTCAGCAAACCGGCTCAGCAGTATTGGTAATGCAAACAATAGAATTCAATCAAGCACCAATTTTTGATACTGCCAGTGCAGGACCATTTGCGGTTGATGTCAACGAAACATTAGATTTTGATGTTATCGCATACGATTCAACAGATGGCAACCCAACCCATTTCTTGATTTTAACTGCAATTGGAGTACCTTCAAATGCTACTTTTACCGATAATAATAATGGTAGTGGTAGTTTTAGCTTTTCACCTCTTCCGGGGCAGGAAGGTGTGGATACGGTTACTTTCCTTGCGACCGATATGGGCAATCCTCAATTATCTGCAACTATTCAAGTTGAAATAACGGTTGTGCCGGTAAATAACATTCCTGAACTTGACCCTATCGGACCGCAAACAATTTTGGAAGGTCAAACCTTAACAATAAATCTCTCTGCAACAGATGCTGATTTAACTATTCCATATTTTACAGCTGACTTGACAAACCTTGGTGGTAATGGCAGTTTAGTGGATAATGGTGACGGCACCGCTGTCTTTACCTTTAGCCCAAATTTTGTTCAAGCCGGATTAGTTTATGTGACCTTTAAGGCACATGATGGATTAGATTCTGATAAAGAAGTTGTATTGATACAGGTTTATGAAGCTGGTGACCAAGTTCCTCAGTTTAACCCTATGCCTGATACTAATGTTACTGAAGGTGATACGGGAATTGTTGTAATTTCCGCTTACGATCCGGATGAACTTCCAGTATTTATTACAGTATTCGACAGTACTATGCCACCGAACTTCATTTTTGAAGATAGCGGTAATGGTTCAGGTATTTTAACTATAATGCCGGATTATATACAAGCTGGTATTTATATTATAAGTTTCGAAGTTAGTGATTCTGTTTTAGCTGATACAACTGATATTATCATTACCATTGACGATGCCGGTAACCAATCACCGGTTATTGGTATGGTAACAGATGCAACAATTCAAGAAAATTCAATTCTTACCTTTGATGTCGTTGCGGCAGATCTTGATGGTACCCCTGTTATGTCGTTAGCCAGTCCTGATCTTCCAGTAGCTGCAATCAACGGGTTTGTTGATAATGGTGACAGTACCGGTACTTTTAATTGGACTCCCGGATATTTTGATGAAGGTGTTTATACTGCTATATTCTATGCTACTGATGATACTGATCCAGCCCTATACGATTCAACAATAGCAACGATTACAGTTACTGACCTCAATCGGACTCCTTGGTCTGATTCCGAGATTCCTCCAGATTCCTTGTTTGAAGGTGATACTCTCTATTTCACTATTGTAGCCTGGGATCTGGATTCAACCATTCCGGTTATTACAGCTTTCTTGGATGGAACTGATACCCTTGCAACAAATATGAATTTAGATTCAACTTATATAGATTATGTTAATGGTTGGAGATATAGCACTCTCAGGTTTACACCAGATTTTACTCAAGGTAGTGAACCGGTTGCAACATTTTATAATGTTAAATTTAAAGTATGTGATGAATTTGATGACACTCTTTGTGTTACAACAAATCCTCAAACATTTAGAGTTTACAACAAAAACCAACTACCTCAGATGCTGTTTAATCCTGTTGTAAGTAGCCCAATTACAATTAATGAAGGAGAATCTGTACAATTCCAGATTACTTCAATTGATGATTCCGGATTACCTGATTCTCTGGTTGTTCGCGGTTTGCCGGCAACTAATGCTACGTTTACCGGTGCTATGCAAAACCAGAAAATATTTACTTTCAATCCTGATTTCACTCAATCCGGTTTATATCCTCTGATATTTGTTGCTTATGATAACGCCGGTGATTCTGCGACTGTGAATATTGATATAAATGTTGTTGAAGCTGGTAATCAGACACCAACTATTACTACTGCTCTTGACGATACAATAGCGGTTTTAATAAGCAATCCAACTTCAACGATAATCGATGCAGTCGATTTAGATATGGATTCAATCACGCTTTCTGCAGTATATACCGCGGCTAACATGAGCTTTACATGGACAGGAGCACCCGGTTCAGCAACCGGAACACTCAACTTCTTCCCTGATGCAATTCAAGCTAACTCAGATTTTCCAGTTTCATTTATTGCCACAGATATTCCAACCGGAGCCGCAGATACTGTAAATGTATTCTATCATGTTTGGCCATTCCTGAGAGGTGATTCAGATTCTGATAGCCAATATACAATGAATGATATTGTTTATTTGATAAGTTACCTATTTAAAGGAGGACCGGCACCTAATCCAATCAGTGTTGGTGATGTCAATAAAGATGGAAATGTTGGCATAAATGACATATCATATCTTGTCAATTATCTATATAATGGAGGACCAGTCCCGCCGCAATAATTGCGACGGGATTTCCCCATAAATAGCTGAAAAGAGTGGTGTTTACAGCATTTTTTGTGGGTTTTTAAAGATGAATTTAGGAACAATTTTATACATTAATGTCTTGACAAAAGTTTGTAATAATATATCTTAATAGCATATCTGTCCTTATAAGACAGATTGTGGTTTGTGGTCTTACGTTTTTACTCGCTAAATGCTATGCAATTAGCATCAATTAAGGTCGAAGCGGCTTGGTTTGGGCATTATGTAAGGGAATTTTTGGCGAAATTTTTTTGAGGAAAGCTTCAACGATAGAAAAGTTTAGAAACAATCTAAAATGAAATTGCGCTTTGACCAAACTCATGAAAAATGAGAATGTACGAAAGGAGGTGAATCCATAAGATAGAGTAATGTTTATTGTATATACAATAAATAGATTGCGAATCCTGCAATCGATTATCTTATTGATTTGCAGATTAAAGTTGGTAACATTAAACTTTTTTGAAAGGAGCATCGAATGATAAGAAGAACTTCTATAATTCTTATCCTCACTGCACTCCTTTTTACTCTGATGACACTTTCTGCTTTTGCTACCAAAACAGCGGATGAAAATCGCTTGGTAAATAAAGCCGCTATCAGAGTAGTGGATTATGCATTCCCTGATGAACATCTGGGATTCTCTGATGAAGGCGTAACAGCCGAGAGAGTTTCTCTTGATCGTTCCAAAAATTCGAATGCTGTTGGTGAATTAGTTGGTCAATCCTACTATGAATGGCAGCATAATAGTTCTATGCACCGTCAGATTGCTATTGGTACAAGTGCTGCATGTCCTTGGACACTGCACGTTGACTATATGTTTCTGCCGAGTGGTGTATTAGAAAATCGTGAAATCGAAGCTTATGGTTATGATGGTGCTTCCAGCCCAGGTGCACCGGTTTATTTTTATTCCGGATTCCAGGCTGCTGGTATGTACGCCGGTTATCCGTCACTTGATGTAACTTACGATGGTGACTATCTTGGTAACCGTTCAATTATTACAGCTCACAACCGTTTAGCCGCTGGTGGACGTTATCGTATTCAATATTGGTTCCAATTTGAATGTAACCTGTCCTTCTATGGCGCTTCTGACCGTATTCCGGATACATTAAATGATTGTGGTACTTTGTACCCATCAACTCCGGATGAAGCTGAAGTTGTCTGGCCGGATATCCAATATCAGGATCCTCCGGACGGACCTCCGGTACTTCACCTTGTAGGTTCTGCCTTTGGTGGTGGTTCCGGTGCTTCTAACTTGAACTATTTCCAGAAAATTGACCCGGAAGGTTCCGGAGATGACCCTGATGGTGGTTCTTGGACTTATGGTTGTGCAATAGATACCGTATTTAATGGTGAAGGTTATGAATTAGCCGCCAGTAATAATGGTGTTGTTGTAATCAGTTGGGTAGCCCTTTTACCGGATGAAGCTGGTTGTGATACCTGTTCCCAGAACACACCAACTGCTTCTGCCGGTCGTGACCGTTGGGATAATGACTTCTATTATCAGAAGAATGTCAACTTTGGTCGCGGTTGGCTTGGTGACCCATATGATGGTACAACAAACTTCTGGGAAAACAGAGTTAACGTCACTAAAAACGAACCTGGTTCAAATGGCTGGCGTCCATATGCTGATATTATTTCTATGATAACAGCTAATGGCGATTTCCATGCCGCTTGGATTGCAATGGAATGGGATGATGCTGCTCCTGGTACTTACAGATCCCGTGTTTTCCATTGGGGTGAAAACCTTGGATTCAATGCTACTACCGGTAAAGGTAATATTCGTACTGTTTCTGCTGCTCAGTGGGATCCTGAAAACTGTAACTCTGGTTCCTTTAACCAGAACCAGGCTAAATTATCTATCGCCGAATGTAATAGCAATCTATATATTATGTGGGTTGAAATGAACTCACCGATGACAACCGGTAATGGACTTGGAACTGGTGATGGTGGTGCAAGAGATGACTGTGCCCAGCGTGCCTTTGATGGTGATGTACAGGGTGCCGCTAATGGTGACCTGTTTATTTCTGTCTCCAGTGATGCTGGTCTGACTTGGGATGCCGCTCGTCCGTTAACAGACACATACGGTGGTCCTACCGGTACAGGTTCTGGCTTAGGCTGTGATCCTGAAGGTGTTGAAGGTGACTGTCCGTCAGAACATTGGCCATCAATGGTTGAATTTGGTTCTGACTATACTGTCAATCCTCCAACCGGTTTATCTCCCGATTGGAATACTTCAACCGCTTTGGTTGGTACTGGTGATAATGGTTATTACCTTGATATAGCTTATTTTAATGATACTGATCCAGGTGGTGCTGTTATGGCACAAGGTTCCTGGACAAACAACGATTATCTCTGGATGCGTTTCCCATGTGTACAACCGATTGACGCTCCGGGATTTGCTTATAGCCCGACTGACTTTTTATTCCCGAATTGTGTGAAACATTGTGAAGACACAGTTATTAATGTTATTATTGAAAACATTGGTAACGCCGCCTTAACATATGATTATACAATTGAAGAAGATCAAGCTTCTCCTTCTGGTTGGTTAACTGCCGCAAATATCAGTGGGGACGATTATTCAGTTCCTTCTGGATTTGACAATGCAGACACAATTCTGGTAACTCTTAATGGCAACCACGGTATTTGTACTCCTGGTTCTATTATTAAAGTTACAGGTCGTGTAACTATAACTCATGATGCTGATAAGCCAACCGGTATTTACGAAGTTGAATTAGTTGTTGCTGATACTTGTGTACTCCCGATTTGGGATACCGTAGCAACTTCCTGTACAGAACTTATTGTTGGTACCAACGGTAATGCCGGTAACTCCGGTAGCCCTGGCGATGTCAATATGGACTATGATGGTGCTACAGAAGAACCTGATCCAGAAAATGCTACAGCCTATCTTTATGATTCAGGTGATATCATTGGTTGGATGACCGGTTCTGGTGCTTATATGAACTGGGGAATGTTCCAGGCTACTATAGCTGATTCTGTTGCATTTATGCCACAGGCTGATCCAGCTCATATTCCTGGTTCCTATACAGCTCCGTATAGTGTACCGGCTGATTATTTCTATACAGGTGTTTACTCTACCAATGATACTTCTGTGATGTTTGAATCAGAATGGTATGCCCCGACAGATCCTGGTTATTCATGTGGCTTTGTTATTAAACATATCAAAGTTTATGTGAATGGTGCTCCTAAAACAGGAGTAACCTTAGGTCTTGCCTCTGACTGGGATATTCCTACAGACTCAAGCTCATATAATAGTCATGGTTTTGGTCCTGCCACTAATTTGGTTTGGCAAAGAGGTATAGACTGGGATCCTGACGTTCCTGAAGACGAAGATGATTGGTATGACAGCTTACGCTACGGTGGTATAATGTACCTCGGTGGTTATAACTGCTCATCTGAGGCTTATGCTCCTGGTGGTGACCCTGATGAATCATTTGACAATCCTTATGGTATGTACACTGGTACTAACGACCGGTTAGTATATCCATATGATCTCGGATTTGATTCAGATACTCTGTATATGATGCACTCCCTTGCTGGTCAAACTCTTTCCAGTTGGGATGATCCTGATGATCCGAAGGGTTATTATGATATGCATTGCGGAATGACCTATCTGCATAATCGTGACATGGCTTCTAATGATACATTGCACTTCTTTGTTGCATACATGTCTAATGTAGATGATGATTATCCGACAGCTGGTGGCCTTGATGCTATTGCTGCTGACGCCAAAGACTTCTATGATGAATATCTTAAGATGGCTGGTGGTTGTTGCGTAACTCCTGGTGACTTTAATCATGATGGATCTTCTGGTGTTACTGACTTGACTCTCTTTGTTGATTTTATGTTCAACAATGGTCCAGCTCCTGTGTGTGCTAACGAATTTGATGTCAATGCTGACTGCTCACTTGGTGTTTCTGACTTGACCTTCTTTGTTGACTATATGTTCAACAATGGTCAAGCTCCTGTGTGTGGTTGTGTTCCGTAAAGAGTAGTTTATAGCTCTTTAATATAATATTCAGCCACTCCCATTTGGGAGTGGCTGTTTTTTTGTAATTTATTGTTCCTGTTTTGTGTGTTTTGTACATTTTGTACGTAATCATTTAAAATTGCCATCGGCAGAGAGATTCTTTTGTATGGAAAGTCTCGAAGAGACTTGCCTTTTCATACTTCAAAACCTCTTCAATTTGCGCATAATCGCAATTCGTAATTGAAAATTTTCAATTTTTTTGCTTGGATATAATTGGAAATTTGTTATATTTCAGGCGAAAAGAAGAGATATATAACTGATTGTATACCTATTAGATACCTCACCGCCAATTAGTTAAATTGTTGTAAAAATATTTAATTGGTGATTTACTATTAAATTACATTGAAGAAATAAATTTTTTTGACGTTATATATATTAATGAGAGAGATATAACAATTATAAATGATGGAGAGTATTTATGATTTTAACGGGAAAACTCAAATTTTCAGTCTTGTGCATGGTACTGCTTTTTTTGTTTAGTTCTGTTTCGCTGGCTGTTGTTAATCAAAATGGTAAATCACCTAAACCTTATGTTATTAAGGGATTAGTAACAATTCAGTTTGAAGATAATGTTAGCCCTAATAATTTTCAAAAAGGGTTTGGAAATGTTCGATTTGGAATGCCGAGTCTGGACAGGGTAATGGATGATTATCAAGTATCAGATGCTAAAAAATTATTCCCATGGAGAAAAGACAGGCCTCCCATTAATTCCGGTTTGCATGATTTATCACGATTCTATGAATTAAGATTTCCTGAAAATGTTGATGTGAATCATGTTATTGATGCTCTTCAACAAAACCCGAATATCAGAATGGCTGAACCGGTTATGGCTTTTCCTCTTCTTGCAATTCCAAATGATGCTGAATATTACTCTCAGTGGCATATGGCTCCGGCAGGTTTGGATCCTCATGTTTATGATGCCTGGGATTTAGAGACCGGTTCTGATTCCATTAAATTGGGAATGATTGATTCAGGTGTAAATTATAAACATCGCGACCTCGAAGGAAATATCTGGGTTAATCCGGGTGAAGATATTGATGGTGATGGTGTTGTTTATGATATTGATGATTTAAATGGCGTAGATGATGATGGCAATGGTGTTGTCGATGATTTGATTGGCTATGACTTTTTTACCGGTATCAGTGGAGGAGTTTACCCAGGCGAAGATGGGGGTGGGCTTGATACTGACCCGAATGATTTTAGTGGTCATGGCACTCATTGTGCCGGTATTGCTGCGGCTATGGTTAACAATGGTTATGATGTTACTGGTGTTGCCGGTGGCTGGTATGGCGGTAGTCGCTCTTTTGGTGGAGCCAGAATTGTGTGTTTGAGGGTTGGTGCTACTGGTACAGATGGTAACGGGTATGTAAACTCTAATAACTGTGGAACCGCTATTGATTATGCCGCTAATAATGGTGTAAATGTAGTTAGTTGTAGTTGGGGATCTTCGAATACTACGACCATGCAAGTTGCTATGGCAAATGCCGCAGTCAATGGTGTTACTGTTGTTCATGCGTCGGGTAATGATGATTGTGATTGCCCCGATTATCTTGATTATGACCCCGAAACAAATGTTTTATCTGTTGCTTCTACTACAAGCAGTGACTTGAAATCAGGTTTTTCAAATTTTGGTTCATGGATTGATGTAAGTGCTCCCGGGTCATCTATTTTTTCTACTGTTTCTTACGAGTATGTTCCTGATGTCGGTTATATGTCCGGTACTTCTATGGCGGCACCTATGGTTGCCGGCCAGGCATTGCTTATCAGGTCAGCTATGCCGTCGTTGACAAAAGAACAAGTTGACTCTCTTATTATAAATACTGCAGATACAATAGACCATCTTCAGAGTGACCCGCTTTTGGCTGGACGGCTTGGGTCTGGGCGAATCAATGTATATAATTCTATTAAAGATTTACCGTTTGCAAAATTTGAGGGCGACGTCACCGAAGGCAATGCACCGCTTGAAGTTAACTTTATGGACTTGTCTCCTGCGTCACCAGATTTACCTACTGCTTGGACATGGACTTTTGGAACGGGAGATGGCTCATCTGTGCAAAATCCAACTTATACTTATAATGACCCGGGTATTTATGACGTATCTTTACTGGTTGACGTAAATAATCCGCTTGGGATTGGTGAAGAACATCTAAAAAAATATATTTGGGTCAAAGCTGATACCTTGCGTGGTGATTCCATTGAGGCTGATTTGGGCGACCATGTAATGGTTCCTATCAATATAACAAATACTTCGCCTTTGAAAGAATTCACTTTTGCTTTCTTTCTTAATACAGACATAAATGTTGAGCTGGATTCATTCTCAGTTGTTGGAACCAGAGCGGAATATATGTATGATGTGTCTTACATTGCCAACATTCCTTCAATGGACAGGTTTGCTATTCGTTTTAGACCGGATAACTTATCCGCAGGAACCTCAAATTATCTTCCTTCCGGCTCCGGCTCGATTTTGAATCTTTTTGTATCAGTTAAAACCGGCGGTGCCACGGGTGGCATGATATTGATTGATACCATGAACGTTAACGGTAAAATCACTAATGCTACATCAATCTATGGTGAATTTATTCCTGAATTTACCCCGGGTAAAATATATGTTCAACTTTGTCTCCATGGCGACGCCAACTGTGATGGAAGTATTGGAATATCAGACCTATCCTTAATTGTTGATTATATGTTTAACGGAGGATCAGTTGATAGCTATGGTGGTGATGTAAATGGGGACGGATTTATTTTAATTACAGATATTACCTATATTATTGATTATATGTTTAACGAAGGTCCTCCTCCGCCAAATTAAAAAGAATAAGAGATAAATTTTATCACATATAACAGAAAGCCCGTTTTGGCGGGCTTTTTTTATTGATAAAACTATAAAATTTGTCAATTGTTTGAAGTGGTTTGCCCAACTAAGC
>QNCM01000056.1 GCA_003644505.1 Candidatus Makaraimicrobium thalassicum
CAGGAGGTTGATCATGGAAACAGTAGAAGTAGATTTAAGAGGGGACGTCTGCCCTTATCCTTTGATTATGGCCATAAAAAAGATCAGCGAGCTGGAAAAGGAGCTGAAAGCAGGCAGGATAGTTCTGAAAATCATTATCGACCATCCGCCGGCTACCCAGTCCATCCCTCGAGAGAGCGAAAAAAGAGGATATCAGACCGGATTAAAAAAGATAGGGGCAGCGGAATGGGAGATAACTGTCCAAACTGTCCAATAGAAGAAAAGAGGAGAGAAATGAATGTTTTAAAAGGGATTTACAAAAAAATATTTGGAGCTGCCTGGCCGGTCTGGTTAGGAGGATTGTTGATCGGGCTTTTCAATGTTTTCGAGTATATAATGAAAAAACCGTGGGGAATTACTACCGCTACTTCCCGCTGGACAGGAAGGATCCTCTATCATTGGTTTGGGGTCAATACCCCTGAATGGCTTTATTTCACACAAAAAAAGATGATGGCAAAGACCCCCTTTATGTATGGCAGTGACTCCATCAATATCGGCCTGATCCTGGGAGCGTTTATCGCTGCCTGTCTTTCTTATGAGTTCGCTATCAGAGGCCCCAGAAATAAACGGATGTATCTTCAGGCCTTCATTGGAGGCTTCATTATCGGTTACGCGGTCAGGCTTACCAACGGGTGTAATTTAGGCTCCTTTATCTGCTCTATCTCCTGCCTTTCTTTAAGCGGATGGATATACTGGGCAGGCTTGGTTATTGGAGCTTTTTTAGGTGTAACATATATTAAGCGGCAGATCTACAGGATGCCGGCGACTGTTGAGAGAAAACCTGAACAAAGCGGCAGGGGGGCAGGAAAATTTTCCGGGAAAATGCAGATTTTCCTGGGGATAATCGGCCTTTTAGCGGCAGTGGTAATTACCCTGTTCTATGCCCGTTTTACTAAAGCCAGTGTGGTTGTCCTGTTCTTGATAGGAATTGCCTTCGGTGTTATACTTCAGCGCAGCCGCTTTTGCTGGGCTACCTGTTATAAAAATCTTTTTATCAGCAGAAATGCCGATCTTTTTAAGGCCATCATCATCAGTATGCTGGTGGCTACAGTTGGCTTTTCCCTGATCATGTATAAAATGGTTCCTGACCCTTCAACAGGAGTGCTCCCTGCTTATGCTAAGATAAATGAGATAGGAAGTCCTTTTGGCATTCCCCATTTGATCGGGGGTATCTTATTCGGCTTTGGAATAATCTTAACCGGCGGATGTGCCTCAGGAATTTTATATCGAATGGGAGAAGGTTATATCAGCCTATGGGTAGCTTTCTTTGGAATGCTGGTAGGGCACGGCTTTATCGCCCATAACTGGGAGTGGCTCCATCCCAATCTCCTTAAGGGGACCAAGGTATGGTTACCTCAATATCTGGGCTGGGGCTGGTCAATATTTTTGACTATATCGGCATTAATGCTTGTATATCTCTGGATCAGTTATTGGCAGGCAAAAACAGAGATACAAAAGTAAAGTAAGGAGATTGATTATTAATATCAGGGGGCAAAAATGGGTCTAAAACAGCTGAAATATGTAGAACTGGATGATATAAAAGGCAGCCTATATGCAGCAGGCGTTCCTTACGTATTGCTTCCTACCAGCGTCGTAAAATCCATAGATATTGTTTTGCGCAAGATTGCCGGGGATGCTGCCTGTGAAACCTTGATTTACCGTATTGGTGAAGATATCGGCAGGGAATATGTCCGCAGGATAAGCAAGATCCTGGAAGGAACAGGTGTGGAGTTGGATAAGGACACGTTTCTTGAGCAGGTCTATTGTACCACAATGCAGTCCGGGTGGGGAAACATCGAGGTTAAGGAGCTTGATATAGAAAATAATCATATTAAAGTCATTATAAATAACAGTCCTTCTCAAGAACTGATAGAAAAAAGCAAGTGTTCTCTGGAAAGGGGAATATTAGCCGGCGCGTATCGGCAGAGCACGGGTAAAAGGATATATTATGCCCTTGGGGAAAAGACCCGGCAGGGTTTGATATTAGATGCGCTTCAAGATATTCCTCCTGAGGTATTAACAGAGGAGAAGTTGGCTCTTTTAAGCAAAGGAGAGTTGGAAAAAATAGTGGAAGAAAGGACGAGGGATTTAGAAGAGGCCAAGGCATTTAGCGAAGGGCTGATCAGCCATATGTTAGACGGGGTAATCGTTACTGATTTGGAAGGCAAAATAGTTAAAGTTAATACTGCGGTTGCAAAGCTGTTGAATTATAATATGGAGGAATTGGTCGAAGCTCCTTCCTCCAAGATCATTGCTGAGAGAGACCTGAAAAGAAATGAGGAATGCACCAGGCAGACCTTAGACAAAGGTTTTGCCTGGGATTTTGAATTTTCCTGGATCAGCAAAGAAAAGAAAGAGATCCCTGTCAGCTGCAACCGCTCAATATTAAGGGACGCTCAGGGAGATATTATCGGGGTTTTATGTGTAGTGCGCGATATGAGAGAGACGAAAAAATTAGTCGGGGAAATAGAAAGGTCAAGGGATGAATTGCAGGCAAAGGTCAAAGAATTAGAGAACTTCCATGACCTGGCAGTGGGAAGGGAATTGAAGATGATCGAACTTAAAAAAGAGATAGAGACCCTTAAAAAGCGGTTAAACGAAATGAAATGAAGGCAACAGCCGAGAGAGAATTAGAAGAAAAATTGAGAAAGACAAGGCTCGCTTTAATGAATATGCTCGAGGATATGACCGGGGATAAGAAGGCGATAGAGAATGCCTATCACGAGTTAAAGGAAACTCAGGATAAGCTGGTGCAGTCGGAAAAGATGGCTGCTGTGGGCCAATTAGGCGCGGGGGTTGCCCATGAATTGAACAACCCTTTAGGGGGGATCCTGGGTTACGCCCAGTTCATACTGGCTAAAATGCAGAAAGAAAATTTTAATATCAGCGATTTTAAGATCTGCGGACAATACTTGAAATATATCGAAAAAGAGGCCCAGCGTTGTAAAACTATTGTGCGGAACCTTCTTATCTTTTCCCGAAAGCCTGACAGGGCATATGAAACTATAGACATAAAAGAAGTTATTGATTATACCCTTGCTTTGGTTATCAGTCAGCTTAAGTTAAAGAAGATAAAAATAACTACAGATTTTGCCCCTGATATAGAGAAGATATCAGGCAACATTAACCAGCTCCAGCAGGTTTTCATGAATTTAATGATCAATGCCCAGCAGGCAATGCCCGGGGGAGGAGAGTTAAAGATTTCCGCTTATAAAAAGTCCGATCAGGAGATCGCCATAGAATTTGCTGATACCGGTTGCGGGATAGCTAAGGAAAATTTGGGAAGAGTTTTTGACGCTTTTTTTACCACCAAGCAGGGCTTGAAAGCGACCGGTTTGGGTCTTTCTATAAGTTACCAGATCATCAAGGAGCATAAGGGAACGATAACCGCGCAAAGCGAGGAAGGCCGGGGCGCGGTGTTCATGATCACCTTGCCGGTCGGTTCCGGATAAAAATAATGGAAGTGGTTATGTAAGAAAAGGGGGAAGCATGAGTGAAGGCAATATCTTGATCGTTGATGACGAGGAAACGATGTGTAATCTTTTAAAAGACATTTTGGCCGAAAAAGGGTATGAAGTTACTACTACTCAAAAGGCAAGGGAGGCTTTGGAGCTTGCGCAAGATAGGCCCTTTGATCTGATAATCACGGATTTAAAAATGCCTGAGATCGATGGCATAGAGATGGTCAGGCAGATCAAGGAATTCGGCATAGACAGTATAGTACTCGTCATTACCGCTTATCCTTCTGTCGAATCCGTCCGCGATGTGCTCGGGTTGGGCGCTTATGACTATATCACCAAGCCGTTCAACCTCGAAGAGATGTTCTTTACGGTGAAAAGGGCGGTGGAATTCCATCAACTCAACGTAACCAATAAGAAATTAATAGAAAAACTGGAGAAACAGAATATTCTCTTAGAGGGAAAAAAACGAAAGGCTGAAAAGGACATCGGTAAAGATGAGGGCGGAAACAGGGGTTGAGAAAGAGGGGGCGCGGGAGATGCGATTACTGAGGACGATTCTGGTTATGCTGGTAAGCATAGGAGTTATCTTTTCGTCAGTCCACGGAACGTATGCGGATCAGACGAGCGATCTTATCTTAAAACTTCTGGTCAAAAAAGGCATAGTTACTCAGAAAGAAGTGGATGAACTCAAGGCCGAGGTCGCAAAGGCGAAGATAGGGGCCCCGGAAGTGGGAGAACCGGCCGAGCGCGCCGGAAAGCCGGAATGGACCGAGCGAATAAAGTTAAAGGGGGATATAAGGCTGAGAAATGAATATCAGAGGCCGGGTTCAGGAACCTACGTGAACCGCCAGAGGATAAGGGCGCGGGTCGGTCTGGAAGCCGGGATAACGGATACCGTTACAGGCGCTGTCGCGCTGGCTACGGGGGGTGTCGGTAACGCCAGGTCCACCAATCAGACCCTGACGGATGCGTTCGGTACCAAGGCGTTCGATCTGGATAAGGCGTATATTGACTGGAAACCGTATAAGTTCATACACTTCACGGGCGGAAAATATGCGAATCCCCTGTACCATCCGAGCAACCTTCTCTGGGACGGCGACCTCAGGTTTGAGGGGGCTTCGACAAATGTAAAATATCCTCTTCGTGACGGCTTTGGGATACCTCTTGATGTCATGGCAAACGCGGGTATCTTTGTACTGGATGACCTTGCGATCGATAAGAAGAACCCCTTTCTATACGCTGTTCAGGGGGGGCTTGGTTCTTCGGTGGGAGACATATTAGAGTGGAAGGGTTATATCGGCTATCTTGACTTTGCGAAGATAAAGGGCACGACATCGAATGATCTAGTCCCGACTACAGGCAGGGCTGATCCCGCGGGGTATTACTATTATGACTACAATATCCTTGAATTGAGCGGAGAGACGACATTTCATTTTCTGGAGCAGAATCTTCCGGCGCCATGGGATAAGCCATTGACACTGTTCGGTGATTACGCTCAAAACCTTTCGGCCGGGGATAAGAGACACGCGTGGGAACTCGGGCTCAAGTTTGGCGAGAAACCAAGATCTGCCGGGGCCTGGAGAGCGCTATATAATTTCAGATGGTTTGAAAGAGACGCGTTCCCTGATGAATTCCCGGATGCCGATTTTTTCAGGGGCAGAACGGATGGATATGGCCACAAGTTCGGGTTTAGTTACGGCCTTTGGAAGAACATCAGACTGGATTTTGCTTATTTCCTTTTTCGTGACAAAACACAAGGGGCCGACCCTAACGATAAATGGGGCCAGGTTCTCCAGGCGGATTTGAACATTATATTTTGATTAATTCTCTGCTTTTTGGGCTTATACCTCGAAATCAGCATATAAGCGGTTTTAGGCTTTGCTTTCGATCTTGGCCCACTGGGCCCTCAGCCTGGAAATACGGCGGGATGCGTTATTTTTTCTGATCGTGTTATTCTTCGCGGCTCGGGTCAGCCTGGATTCCAGGTTTTTAAGAGCGTTATCCGCTTCCTCGCGATCTTTTGAAATTATCAAAGTCCGGGCTTTTTTTGTAAGAGTACGGAGCTCGGATATTACGGCCTTATTCCTGATATGTTTTTTCTTGTCCTGCCTTAAGCTCTTGAAAGCAGCTTTTTTATTTGCCATCTTGTATCTCCCCTGAACGTTAAGAATCGGTCGATTTAGGTGCCTAATTTAGCACAGGGGTTCATATTTGTCAATCGCTTTTTCCGGCTCCCCACGGCTCCAGGTCTACACATTTACATTTCATCAGCGCTTTTGCTTTTCTACTGAATTGCATTTCTTGCTTTTGTAAATGTGTAGACCTGGAGCTGGTGCTGGTGTTATAATACTGACCCGAAGAACAGATCAGACAACCGGTAGGGGGATAATTGACCCATCGAAGACTTATAAGATCAAGCGGGATAATAGGTTCTGCGACAATCGTGAGCCGTGTGCTGGGATTTGTCCGCGACATTCTTTTTGCAAGGCTGTTCGGGACCAATATATTCGCCCAGGCGTTTGTAGTGGCGTTCCGCATTCCGAACGTGCTCCGCGATATGGTCGGGGAAGGAGCCACTGACGCCGCGATCGTCCCCATCCTGACCGAATATAGGCATGCGCGCACGCCGGAGGAGTACTGGGAAGTTGCCCGGATCATTTTGAATCTTATGTTGACCGTGCTTGTAGTGTTGTCGGTAGCGGGGGTGGTCTTCGCTCCGTTACTGGTAAAAGTGATAGCGCCCGGGTTCATACGCACCCCTGAAAAATTCGCTATGACAGTGTTTTTGACCCGTATGATCTTTCCGTATATCCTTTTTCTCGGGATGGTGGCTTACAGTAAAGGGGTCCTTAACTCATTTCACTATTTTACGACGCCGGCATTCGCTCCGGTAGTGCTGAATATCACCATGATCCTGACGCTTGTGGTCCTGTGTCCTGTCATAGGCGTAAAAGGCCTTGTCATCGGTGTTATGGCAGGCGGTATTTTTGAGATGCTGATACAGGTGCCCCCGCTTCGGGCAAAAGGCTTCAGATTTGGAAGAGGTTTTCATCTGGTGCACCCGATCGCCAAAAGGATAGGAAAACTGCTTTTGCCCAGGGCGCTGGGCACGGCGGTTTATCAGTTGAGCGTTCTTATCGATACTGTGCTGGCGTCGCTTGCCTGGATAGTGGGTGCGGGCGGGGTGGCCGCGCTGTATTATTCCAACCGGCTTGTGCAGCTGCCGCTGGCTGTTTTCGGGATATCTATAGCTACGGCTGCTTTGCCGAAAATGAGCAAAGAAGCCGCGTCAAATGATATGGCCAGGTTTAAAGATACTGTCTCTTTCTCTTTAAGGACGGTGTTTACGGTAATGATACCTGCGGCGGTAGGGCTTATGATACTGGCAAAACCGATCGTGAGGATACTTTTCCAGAGAGGGGAGTTTGCGGCGTATTCTACGGCAATAACATCGTCAGCGCTGTTTTTCTATACTTTCGGTCTTTTCGCGTATGCGGGTATCAAGATCCTGGTGAATACGTATTACTCCATGGGGGATACCCGCACGCCCGTAAAAACAGCCGCTGTTTCGCTGGTGAGCAACCTTGTGCTCAATCTGATACTGATGTGGCCGCTCAAGATCGGAGGGCTTGCCCTGGCCACTTCCATAGCGGCTATGACTAATTTCACGATACTCTACGTGATATTGATGAAGCGGATCGGGGACATCGGGACGGCCAGGATACTTTCGTCTCTTGCCAGGATATGCGCGGCAGCGGGAGTGATGGGCTTATTTACGTTCGTTACCGCGCGTATATTTCTGCAGACATCCGGGCTTTCGTCTCTTGCGGTTTTCGGGAGGCTGGTGGTGACTGTTTTCGCCAGCGGTATCGTGTATCTCGTATCGGCATTCCTGGCCAGGGTCGAAGGGGTCAGGAGGATGTGGGCACTGGTCCTGGCGCACAGAAGAATTTAGTAACTGGTGATGAAGGACAAAATATCGTCTAAAATAAAAGATCTGCCCGACTCTCCCGGTGTATACGAGTTCCTTGATTCTAAAGGCCGGATCATATATGTGGGCAAGGCACGCCGGCTTCGCCGCCGCGTGGCCTCCTATTTCCGGCCCGGCCGTGTCACTGACAGCCGTCTGGCGCTTCTGAGAAGCGAAGTGCGCGATATTAAGTTCATCAGGGCCTCTTCCGAAGCCGAAGCGCTTATATACGAGGCCGGACTTATAAAAGACCATACCCCGAGATTTAATATCGAACTTAAGGATGACAAGTCTTACCCCTTTCTTAAACTTACCGCTGGTGAGGAATACCCGAGGCTTTTCATGACACGCAGAAGGTTGGGCGACGGGGCTGTTTATTACGGCCCGTACGTCAACGTGAAGTTATTGAAAGAGGCATTGTCATTCATGAAAAGGGTCTTTCCATTGAGAAGTTGCCGCCGCCTTCGTAAATCAGTCTGTCTTGAATACCATATCGGCCAGTGCGCCGGGCCGTGTGAGAAGAAGATATCGGCCGGAGAGTACGGGGATATAGTGGGCCAGTTGAAGAAATTCCTTGAGGGCAGGAAGGACGATCTTATCCGCAGCCTGGAGGAACAGATGGCCCGGTTTTCCCGGGACAGGGAATATGAGAAGGCCATCTTCGTTAAAAAACGCATCGAGGCTCTCACGGCTGTGCAGCAGCTTCACGACCGGTCGCAGCATCCTGTGTACGGCGAACTTGACGAACTGCAGAATGCCCTGAACCTTCCTTCCATACCGGTAACAATAGAATGTTTTGACGTGTCGAATATCAGCGGACAGCAGGCCGTGGGGTCCATGGTAAGGTTTGCCGCGGGCCGGCCGCGTAAAGCCGAATATCGAAAGTTCCGCATAAAGAAGGTGGCGGGCATAGATGATTATTCCATGATCCGTGAAGTCGTGAGGAGGCGGTACTCCCGTCTTCTTAAAGAAAAAAGATCGTTGCCGGATATGGTGCTGATCGACGGCGGGAAAGGGCATCTTTTCGCGGCCAGGAACGAACTTAACGAATTGGGGATGGGCAGCGTTCCGGTAGCCAGCATCGCCAAGGAGCATAATCATCTTTATACCACGTCACGTGAACAGCCCATAAGACTATCGCCGGGCTCACGTCTGCTTCTGCTTATTCAGCGTATAAGGGACGAGGCGCACCGTTTTGCCGTGACCTACCACAGGAGATTGAGACGCACGGAAAAATTCGATACGGACTTGAGAAAGATAAACGGCATCGGGCCTAAAAGGGAGAGGATACTTCTGGAAAAATTCGGCAATATCGAAAATATCCGAAGGGCTTCTCAAAACGAACTGCAGAAGGCCGGGATCGATAAAATGACCACCCGGCTGATCGTGGAGTATCTCCATAAAGGCGGATAACCTGCGTTGCGGATAATCCGCGTTTTCGAGGCAGGGTTTTATATATGGATTATATATGTTATAATGTCAAATAATCAATGGAGGTCAGATATATGATAGACGAGCTGCGCGAATCGATAAAAATACTTGATACAAAGGTCGAAGAACTCAGGGGGTATCTTTGACCTGGCTAAAAAGGTGAAGAGGATAGGAGAGATAGAGGAACAGCTCAATGACCCCGGGATATGGAAGAACCAGGGAAAAGCCGACGGGCTTTCACGGGAGCTCAGGGCGATCAGGCTGATAGTAGGGCCTTACAACGAGATAAAGGCACGGTATGACTCTCTAAAAGAGCTTTCCGGCATAGTGGAGGCGGAAGATACCGGATCCATCAATAGCCTGATGGGAGACGTGAAAGATATCCGCGGGGAGATAGACAGGCTCGAGTTTAAGTGTATCCTGGGCGGCGAGGCCGACAGGTGTTCCGCTATAGTGAGCATTAATGCCGGCGCCGGCGGCACGGAATCCTGCGACTGGGCATCAATGCTCTTGAGGATGTATCTACGCTGGGCGGAAGACCATGGTCATTCGTTTGAGATCGTCGATCAGCTCAGCGGTGAGGAAGCCGGCATAAAAAGCGCCACTTTTATAGTAAGGGGCGATTTTACGTATGGTTATCTTAAAGCGGAAACCGGGGTTCACCGGCTGGTCCGTATATCCCCTTTTGACTCCAACAGGAGACGCCACACATCGTTCGCGTCAGTTGACGTGATCCCCGATATAGACAAGGACATAAAGATAGAGATCAGCGAGAACGACCTCAGGATAGATACGTATCGTTCCAGCGGCGCCGGAGGACAGCATGTTAACGTCACGGATTCCGCTGTACGGATAACGCATATACCCACCGGGATCGTGGTGCAGTGCCAGAAAGAGCGTTCCCAGCACAAGAACAAGGCCACGGCCATGAAGATCCTCAGAGCGCGTTTATACGAAGCAAAAAGAAGGGAGCAGGATGAGGGGCTGATGCGCGCTTACGGGGAAAAGAAGAAGATAGAATGGGGCAGCCAGATACGTTCGTATGTCCTGCATCCTTACAGGATGGTGAAAGATCATCGAACAGGGGAGCAGACCTCTGGCGCCGAAAGAGTTCTGGACGGAGGGCTGGATGGGTTAATAGAGGCGTATCTTAAGAAGACGGCCGCGCAAAAAAAATAAGGATTTATATACAGCTCCTGGTCTACACATTTACATTTTGGCAGTGCTCGGAGCTGAGGAATTGTAAATGTAAATGTGTAGACCAGGAGCTGAGGAAGAGGAGCTGAGGAAGAG
>QNCM01000057.1 GCA_003644505.1 Candidatus Makaraimicrobium thalassicum
AAGTAACCGCGCCTGCCGTAAGCGTGGGTATTAACTACAGGGGGCCTTTAGGCGCGCAGTCATACGGCCAGAACTTCGGGACAACGGCGTGGTATCCCCGAGGCAACGGCATCTCCAGACACAGAACCGCGCTTGAGAGGGACTTCAGAGGCATGAAGTCTTTTGGTATCAATTTCGTCAGGATGGGGCTTGCGGATGACGGAAGGGCCCTTCTTAATGCTAAAGGAAAAGTGACAGGATACAACAGGAGATTTAAAGCGGATGTGAAAACGCTTTTAGATACTGCGCGTAAGACAGGCATACAGGTAGAATTCGCCATTGTGGACTTTCTTATAGCGGAGAGGGGCAAAGACGTATCTGGTGTCCACGTGCAGGGCAGGGATGAGATATTCAAGGATAAAAAGGACAGGGAAGCGTTTATAAAGGATTTCCTGATCCCCTTCCTTAAGGAATACGGCAGCCATCCCGCTGTAAAAGGGTTTGACATAGTGAATGAACCTGAATGGATCAAGATGGACCGGCAACTGGTCCGGCAGTTTATTTCTGAATGCATTAAGGCCATACGCCGGCACGCGCCGGGCAAGCCTGTTACAGTCGGGGTCAATACGGAGCATGCCGCTGGTTTCGCGGATCTTGACGTGGATTATATTGCTATCCATCACTATGAAGACAGGTTTAACGACGGCGGCGCGACTTTGCGGAGGGTGATTGACAAGTTGAACAAAAAAGGCATAAAGTGGGCGCTGGAAGAGTTTGCCACCTCCGGAGATCCCAGCAGAGTTGTCGATTATTACGGGCTTGTAAAAGAAAAAGGCGGCATCGCGATCGCTCCGTGGAACTGGTGCCCGGGCATAGATGAGAGGACATGGGATTCCGGCCGTGAAAGAAGCCTGTTCCTCGCGCCTCTCGGGAAAGAGCTTGGGATGCCTGCTCATCCTTTCGCGATACTGTCCGGATATTCGCTTTTCGGCCTCGGCGGCGGATTGGATTGGGTGGTTTTATCCAGTGCGTTATTCGGAAAGAGCGTCTATTTTATGATTACCTGTCTGCCTGACCTGACCGCTTTAGGGGTTATAGGAGTGACCATACTGGGCGCCGTATCCTTATTATTCGCCGTTACGAGTTTTATAAGGGTCAAAGCTTCCTGGGATGCTGTCAGCGCGGTTTATCCTGAATTCACCTTCTGGCGCAAACTGACGCATGATATAGGTAACGATACGGTTGTTATGAGGACGCTCAAGGATAGGGCTCCTTATACTTACGAACAAGTAGCATATCACGAGGCGTTTAAATATCATGTCCCGGGGCTTCTGGCGTTCGTCCCTTTTATTTTCTCTCTCAGGAGCATTTTTACGAAGCAGGACCGGATAAAAGCCGGGATCCGGGGAATACGAAGGAAAATGAGGGATAAAAGGGGTATGGTGGGCCCTGACATAAGAGAAACCGCGCCAGGCGAAAAGGCAGAACTCGCAATTACCGACATAGGAACGTACGGCACTCATAACATGGGTTACAGGGACTCAAAGACGGCATACAGGATACGGCAGGAGGTGGAAAGGTATAAGAGTCATATCTGCGTATTGTTTGAGGATGATGAGTTCGTGGTGGACGTAAAAAGATGCGGGGAAAATGCCGCTCTTATCGGCAAGGCGCTGATGGACAGGCTCCGCGCCCTTTCCGGCAGCAAAAGGCTGCAGCGGTTCATGGAGGAGAACCGGGATGCCCTGTCGGATATGGCCATATATTTACTGGACATCGGGCATCAGAAACGCAGAAAACATCCGCATTTTCTCACCGCTGTGGGTAAGAACTTTGAGGTAGCCGTATCCGGGACGAATCAGGGGAGGGAACAGGCGGTTTATTTGACAAGGGGCGCTTTTACGGATATAGACACGCGGCTCCTGGTGGATATCCTCATCAACCAGATGAAGCTTGCTGTCGCCCGTTATGAAGCGTGGCATAAAGGCGAAGAGTTCCCGTTCGGCGACGCCAACAGCCCGAAAGTAAGAAGTATCATTAACAGGATCAGGGAGAATAAAACGTTTAAAAAGGAGTTAAGGGAACTGAACAAATTTGAAATGGAGGTCAGCCGGAAGCATGCTATAGACCCGGCGGTATGCGGAGAAATAGAAAGGCAGTTAAGAAATATAAAGGAAAAAATGCCGTATTTCGCCCCTGCTGTCACGAATCATAAAAGAGCCGTGAAGCTCAGGGAAGCGGTCGAGGATTACGATTACGACAGCGCGGTAAAGTGGTGGGGCCTTATTACCTGTGAATTAGGGGAACTGGAATGGAGGGAAGACGAGGAGGCCGTAAGGTTCCGGAACCTTCCTGAGACAACGATACTTTCCGCCTTGTCCCAGGGGATAAGCGGAGTATTCAACAGGTATATCGTCGATAACGGGATATATAACCAGGAAGGGGAGGAATACGGTAAGGCTGTCGGCAGGGTAAGGGTCGTGGATGATATAGATAAGATCGACGAAGAATTCGAGAAGGCCGACGGCAGCGAGATATGGGTGATCCCCTATCTTCCTTTCAAGCGTCCGGAGATCCCCGGTGCGGGCTGTATTGTCAGCTCCGGCGGGAACAGGCACGCCGTGGATACCGCCAAAGAGCAGGGCATTCCGCTTGCCGTTATTCCCAACGCGGTTGAGCTGTTGAAAGGTTACGAGGGCCGCGTCGGTATGCTCCGCGTCGAAAAGGACAGGGACGTGAGGTTCAGGCTCGCTTTTCCCGATGAGCAGGGCGTGCCGAGGGAGAAGGAGGAGCCCAAAGTTAAGGTTCCCGCGGCAAGGATCGGAGAGAGGCGCATATACAGGTTGGAGGAAGTCGATGAGAATTTTGTTACTTTTGTAGGGCCAAAAGCCGCCAATCTGGGCAGGATGATAAACGCCGGGATTAACGTGCCCGAAGGGATAGCGCTTTCTTTCGCTTTCTGGGAAAGGTTCAGCAGTTATAACGAACTGGACAGCAGGATCGCGGAAATAAGACAAAAAATAGAGACCGCCGGCGGCGATATCAGGACCGACGGAGCGACCGTAAAGAGACTGCTTGCGGAGATAAAAGGCCTTGTTATGGATGCGGAATTCCCGGAAGACCTTAAAAGAGAATTATTCGCGTATATTAACAAAATGCGGAAAAACTTCGGGCATGTGGGATTTTACGTAAGGTCTTCCTTTAATTTCGAGGATCTGACGGAGAAGACCACTAGCGGCCATTATGATTCTTACCCGGACGGGGAATTCACGGATACGAGTAGCGACGAAGATATCCTGAGAGCGGTAAAGATGGTGTTCGCTTCAAAGTGGAACGAAATAGCGCTCAGGGCGCGGATAGAAAGTAATGTCTCCGACGAAGAAGTTCTTCCCGCGGTCATAGTGGAGGTCCCCAGGAAAGCGCTTTACGGGGGGGTCATGTACACGGCGGATCCGTATTCGTACAATTTCGGGAATATCGATATAATGGCGAGCCACGGCCAGGGCGCGGCTGTTGTCGGAGAGATGGGCCGGCCCGCAGAGGTTATCGTGAACAAGATGACCGGGGAGATCAAGAAGGTCCAGTCGCAGTCGGTCATAGACATGAAGTATCGCATAATCAACGGTTCTCTGGAACTTAAACGCGTTACCGTGGACGAAAGAGAAGAAGAGATACTTTCGCCCGCTCTTGTGGGAAGGCTGAAGGAACAGGGTAAAAGGATCGAGGAATTGTTCGGGTTCCGTCCTCAGGATATCGAGTGGTGCCTGGATGAGAACGATAAGCTCTGGATAGTTCAGACAAGGCCCATGCGGACGGAAAAGCTGCCCGCCGAAAAGATGATAGATGACGAAGTGTTGAACCTCCTGGCGGTAATTGACGAGGGCGCGCTTAACGAACTTATGGATGCCGGCCGCGTGGGCGATATAGACAGACTGATCGCGTGGATTAAATTAGAGAAAGGCTTTGTGGAGCTCAGGAAAGATAAAGCGGATTTCGCCGCGAGGGTTGTCGCGTCCAGGTATTTATCCCGCCTTGCGGATAACAAACGCGCCGCGGCAGGGGTAACGGCTGAACAGGCACGCGGGATAATGGGTTTTTTCCGGAAAGATGAGACCAATCTTGTGGATCCGACAACCGCTCCCGAGCTTCTGGCGTTCTTACGGAAAGCAGGGGCCGCGAGCGAAGACGCCGGTGTAAGGAATGCCGTCAGGGATTTCTTTGAGTTCTTAGGGACGCAAAGCACTTTACATTACGCGCATACCATAAATCTTGAGATCGCGAAAGGGTTGGTTTTTTACGGGCTTTTTGACAAAGCCCTGACCAAACTCAGAGAAGGAAGACATTGCGCCGGCATGCCGGATATAGCCGACAGGACCATCAGGGTCCTGAGCACGATCCCCGCGCCCGGAGCCGTGCAAAAACTGGAGACGTTCAGAAAAGCCGGGGAACTGCCGGAGTGGATCGGGGATTACGCTTTAAGGGTTATAGATAAGCTGAAAGCCGATATCGACAGGATCAGGGCGGAAGTTCCGGAAGAAAGATACTATCCCCGGGTGCCGTTCTTTACCCTGGATGATGTGGAGGTAAAAGGAAAGACCGTTGGTGTCAGAGTGGATATAAACGGAAGTGTGATCGACGGAAGACTGCAGATGACCCGCCGGATAACGGAAGCCGCGGTCACGCTCAAGGAATTGGCGGACAAAGGCGCGAAAGTGGTTACCCTGGCTCATCAGGGCAGGCCCGGCGATGAAAATTATCTTGAATACATGGACCAGCACGCGGCGTTCTTACAGAGAGAAATACAGACGATGGAAAGAGATGCGGCCCAAAAGGATAACAGGCCTGAAAAGCAGTATGAGGTGTTAACGATAGAAGGGGACGATCTTTTCGGCCCCGCGGCTCAGCAAGCCATAAGCGGTCTGAAAGAGGGGCAGATACTCCTCCTTAAGAACGTGCGTTCCTGGAAAGGCGAGAAGAAGAAAGAAGGAGATCATTCGCGGAGTGAACTTGTGAGAAATTTACAACCCCTGTTTGACCTGTACGTTATAGACGGCTTCTCGGTGTCGCACAGAGGCACTCCGAGCGTCACCGGGTTCACCGGGATACCGAACGCGGCGGGCAGGCTTATGCAGAAAGAACTGGAAGGCCTGGCAAGAGCCACGGAACACGTTGAAAAGCCTTATGTCATGAGCCTGGGCGGAGTAAAGATAGACGATTATCTCGGCTTAATGGAAAAAGCTTTAGAAGAGGGTTGGACGGATTCTATTGTAACAGGCGGAGGCCTCGCGAACGTGCTTTTAATGGCCAGAGGATATAACATAGGAGAGGTCAACGTTGAGTTTTTGCGGGGCAAGATGGACCTGGATGAAGCCGTAAACGCGGTGAAAAGATTAGACAAATTGTATCCCGGTAAATTGATAGTGCCGGTGGATGTCGCCCTTGAAGACGACGACGGAAGGAGAAAAGAGATCCCGGTTCCTTATGCGGCGACGGACCAGCCCATAACGGAATATCCCATATTCGATATCGGGGAAAAGACCATAGCGCTTTATGCCGGGATAGCAGATAAAGCAAAGACCGTATATATAAAAGGCCCTCTTGGTTTCTTTGAGAAGGACGAATTTATAAAAGGCACGCAGGGTGTATTCGGCAGGATATCGAAAAAAACGGAGACCGGCGAACTTTTTTCGTTCGGAGGCGGCGGGGACACCGATAGAGCATTGGAAAGGACAGGGACGCGGTTAACCTATCAGACATTAGCCGGCGGAGCCACACTGCAGTACCTCGAGGATAAAGATTCGCTCCCCGGGGTCCAGGCGTTAAAAGCGTCTGTATCAAAAGGGCTCAGCCGGGATCTTGCTAAGAGGCCCTCCGCGGAAAAGGCCGCGGAAGGCTTTAACGTGATAGTGGGCGCGGCTGAAGAGATTTATATCGGATTAGGTGAAGGCCTGATCGAGACGCTGGAGAAAGAGCTCGGAGTCCGCATAATACCCATAAAGGCCGGTGACGGGGAAGCCATGATAAAAGAACTTGAGAAGAAGACCGAAGGCCAGAAAGCCATAGCCGCGCTTCTGGATATAGACGCGGACACTACCCCGGCTGAAATAAAAGACATTATCGCTGACCTGAAAGAACGGGCGACAAGAGACATTATAGAACTTACACATCCGGAGATATCGAGTCTTACGGATGAGAACGTCCGGAGAATACAGGACGCTGCAAAGATGAAAAATATTCTCGCTCTTCTTGCCAGGCTCCTCCCTGAAGGGCGTTCATACAGGTTGAGCGAAAAGAGTATCTATGATATGAGAATGGACAGGATATACGACCTGCACAGAAAGGATTACACGGATAACCTCAAAGCATATCTCGGCAGTGATCTGGACAGGGGAGGCAAACGCCGTTACACGGTCACAGCCGTGGATACCGCTTTTGACCTGAAACTGCTTGCCGGGTCCATAAAAGAAAGAAGAGAAACAATGGGGATGAAGCCCGGGGAGGAAGACCCTGTAACGGATTTTATTCTCGTGCGCAGCGACAGGATAACGGAAGATAACATCGAGGAAGTCCTGGAGGCCACAGGCCTGGGAAGATACCTGAGCTCCGACCGGATGATCCTGACTGGCGGGGATGCAACCCTGACCCCGGAACAGGTCCTGCGGAGAATAGCGGAAAGGACCGGCATAGAAGAAGCGCAGCTTAGAGGCCGGCTCGCTATCGGCCAGAAAGCCGGAATAATAGACGTGGACACGGAACAGCCGGAGGATATCTTCAGGGAAGTCCTGTTCGTCCAGCTGGAAAAAGGCCTCGCGAGCCAGCTCTACAAAATGATGCTGGAGATAATGGCAAACGCCGACGAGACTCCCAAAGCAGTTGACGGACAGCTGGAAAGGGTGAAAGGCTTCAAGTTCTACCTCTATCTCCCGAAAGTAGAAGCCATAGACCTCGAAACAGAAGTCCGCAACTACGAAAGATACGTCCTCGAGGTCCTCGTAAAAGCATAATGACGATGCGGGATCGGAATCCAGTTCCGATCCCGCATCGAAAGAGGAGTGAATATCTGGGGCGCGAAAAACCTTCCCGCGTCTCAACACCCCGGGGGGTAACAGACACCCTCGGGGTGCAACTGGATTGCTCCCCGGGGGTGTCCCGGATAAAATGAAAGGAATTTTAAAATGAACATAGCAAAAAGCCACCCTTTATTCAAAATTACTGCTCTCATTATAATAATCTCCTTCCTCACCCTCGACATATCCTGGGCATATCCGCCCGGTTCTGCTCCCGCTCCCGCGCAAACCCACACCCTCGCCGCTGAAAGCATGTTCCAGCAGCAAATGATGCTCGACCACTCTCAACGGTTTCAGCAGTCCATGTTCTCCGACGCCGGCATGCTGGCCTCTGTCCTGAGCATAGGCGGATACCTGTTAGGCGACCCTGAAAAAAACACAAAGCCCCTCCCCCTGGAACACCTGGAATCAGTTATGAAAAACGAACTGGGCAGCGCGCTCACCGGAATAGATGCTTCAAAAGTCGTGGACAAAGACGGAGTTGTTTTAATACCCTACACAAAGGCGGACAAAAAATACATCATACAGATCGCCCTGAAAAACACCCTTTCCGCGCAAGACCTGGCAGGCTATGAATGGGTGATATCAGACAAATATGCTGTGAAGATCTTGCCTGAGGATTATAAGGAACCCGAACCTGCCCCGGACAAGGCCACAGTTAAAAAAGAAGAGCCACAGGTGGCCGTATCCGAGCCGATCGCTGAACTTACTGCTGATGAAATCCAGGTTCCGGAAGAAGCTGATAATCTGAAAAAGCCATCCAAGTTCAGCGTAAGAGCTGTTGTTAGATCCATAAAAGAAGTAAAACCCCACGCGTTCAAAGCCATATCCGGTTTCAGCGCGGGTCTTTTCACAGGCGGCATATCTCTTGCGAGTATGCTCGGCAGCGCGGGTTTGTATCTTGCCCGGGGAGATTTTACGGGCATAACCGCGGTAACGGTCCTGGCCGGACTAATTGGATTGGCAGGATTATACTTGGGTTGGGCAGCGGCAAGGTATTTCCGGGTTGGCAGGGCTACTTCCAAGGCAGTAGAAAGATATTACACAGAAAACCCTGACCTTGAAAACTACCCTGCAACAAACGGTATCCCCACCCCGAAACAGCTGCGAAGAATAGCGATCGCCAGAAGCGACGGCTATCGGCATCCTGCGTTTGGGGGGCTTTCTCCCAAAGACCAGAAATTAATAGAGCTTCACGAAAGCTTCAAGTCGCATTTCTGGGGCATGGTGGTAATGGCTCCGGTAATATCGGGTTTTCTTTTAAGCCGGGAAAAGAGATCAAGAGCCTTTGGGGCGCGGCAAGGAAGCCCGTATAAAATGGGTATGTCGCCGTCAAGATCTTTGGTTTTTCTATTAGCACTTTTAATCCTGCTTTTAACTCCATTGTCTTACACCCGGGGCCAGGTTACGTCGCCGGAATTTCAAACAACCGGCCAGCAAACATCCAAAGCTCAGGAAGTAGAAGGATTGATCGAGGAGTTAAAAGATAAAGATTGGAATATCCGCGAATCTGCTGCGGTAACTCTGGGTGATATAGGAAATAAAAGGGCAGTAGGGCCGTTGATTCAGGCATTGAAAGATAAAGATTGGTATGTCCGCAGCGATTCTGCTGCGGAAGCTCTGGGCAAAATAGGAGATAAAAGAGCAGTAGAGCCGTTGATTGAGGTATTAAAGAAAAATGAAAATGGTTATGTCCGCAGATCTGCTGCGTGGGCTCTGGGTGAGATAGGAGACAAAGGAGCAGTAGAGCCGTTGGTTCAGGCATTAAAAGATGAAGATAGTGATGTCCGCAAATCTGTTGCGAGAGCCCTGGGCAAAATAGGAGATAAAGGAGCAGTAGAGCCGTTGATTGAATTGGAAAAAAGCGGTATCGTAGAGGCTGTATTTGAGGAACTGGCTATTTGGAGAGCTTTAGATAAACTTGGGGTCAAAGGTGCAAGTGCTAAATGTGATTTTTATGAGAAAATAGAAAAATTGATTGACTCGTCTCGGTGTGGCGATAGGGACACTTGTGTCTGGGCAAACGAGATGCTTGGGACGATGATCAAAGATAAAATTGTGGTAAACGCTTTAATAACAAATGTCCTGTATGCTAATGACTGGGAACGTCCCGGTTCGGCCGCGCGTGCTCTTACCAAAAGTGATGACCCAAGGGTGTTCGCAGTATTAATAAGAGCTTTGGGATATCCATCAGGGGGACTAAACAGGCGTCTCACAGTTTTGGATATACTTGGGGAAATGGGAGATGCACGTGCTGTGGGGCCAATAACGAAAGTTTTATTGAATGACGGGGTGGATATTTATAGGAGAGAGGCAGCCGTCGCGTTAGGAAACATTGGTGATAAAAGAGCGGTGGAAGCGTTGATTGAGGCATTAAAAGATGAAAATGATGAGGTTCGCAGATATGCGGCTAGAGCTCTAGGCAAGATAAGTGATGAGAGGGCAGCAGAGCCATTGGTTCAGGCATTAAAAGATGAAGACCTTAGAGTCCGCGAATCTGCCGCGGAAGCTCTACGCAAGATAGGGTGGATACCGGGAAATGAGACTGAAAAAGCGGAGTATTATGTAGGTTTGAAAAGATGGCATCAAGTGTCCAAGATAGGCAATGCAGCTATTCCAGCTTTAATAAGAGAGCTTAAAGATCCGTCGTCCGCCCGTTTCGCCAGAAGAATTTTAGTTAAAATAGGCAAGCCCGCAATGTCTTTCCTGATTTCGGAATTAAAAAATGAAGATAAGCATGTCCGCAAGGATGCTGCGGAAGCTCTGGGTGATATAGGAGATAAAAGAGCAGTAGAGCCGTTAATTCAGGCATTAAAAGATGAAGACCCTAATGTCCGCGAATCTGCCGCGGAAGCTCTACGCAAGATAGGGTGGATACCGAGAAATGAGACTGAAAAAGCGGAATATTATGTAGGGTTGAGCAGATGGG
>QNCM01000058.1 GCA_003644505.1 Candidatus Makaraimicrobium thalassicum
AATTTGTTTAAGTATTTGCGCCGACAGGAACGATTTCATTACGTTCAACGTTCATATCCAAACAGGAATACACAAGCTTCTTAGCCATAATCTGCCGCCATTCTCGAATACGCCGTTGCAATGGAGGTATAATCGGTTAATGGCAAATTTTGGTCCAGTTTTTCCCGAGTATTATACTGATCAAGTCGTTAGCAACATGTAAATGGATAAATGACAAGTTGAACGTGTTAATAACCGGACCGTGCGGTGTAGAAAAGGGTTTTATTGCCTGCGCGCTTGGCCATCGGGCTTGTATGAATGGATTAAAAGTCCTTTATTTGAGAATGACACGGTTGATATCGGATTTGGCTATTGCCAGGGGTGATGGCCGGTATCCCAAAATATTAAGCAAATTATCCAAGATAGATCTTCTTATCCTGGATGATTGGGGTTTTGATATTCTGGACAATCAGGGAGGTCAAGATGTTTTGGAAATATTCGAGGACCGGTATAATGTACGTTCCACGATCATAACAAGTCAACTGCCGATAGACAACTGGCATGAAACGATAAAAAAACCTACACTGGCAGATGCCATATTAGACAGAGTAGTCCATAACGCTTATAAAATAAAACTTGAAGGTGAATCAATGCGCAAGAGGAAAAGTGCGAATTTGCCTCCAAAAGTTTTGGGGTAAGACTAAAGGCAGGTAAAGAACATGGCTCTACGGGGCAATATGGAAGGCAAATTTTGGGTGTTTAATGAATATTGGTCAAATGTCAGGATATGCGGCAAAGTTATGCACATATCCACAGGGCATGTAAAAAGAAAAAGAAGCAAAAAGAAAAAGCTACTATTACTATGGTCTTTGATATAAAATAAAACTAGCGTCGCTTCGCTCTGACAGGTGGACAGTTTAGACCGGAATGAGTGGCCAAAGAAAACCGGAATGGGTGGTCGAAGTTACCGGAATACGCAATTTTAAGGTAGAAATCGCGACAAACGGGAAAAACGGAATTGAATTGGCTAAAAGGGCAAAGCCTGATCTGATCATCTTAGATATAATAATGCCCGGCATGAGCGGTTTTAAAGTTCTGGAAAAACTGAAAAAGAATGACGATACCATGACTATTCCCGTGATCATGCTTTCCGCCTTGGACGATGACGAATCCAAGATGAAGACCTCGGTATTATATCATGAAAAATATGTGACAAAACCTGTGGAAGTCTCTGCTTTAAAGAGGGAGATAGGGCGTATTCTTGGTCCATAAGGAGGATGGAGATAGATGGGATTACGATTAGGTGATATGCTGGTTAAGAAGAAAAGTATAAAGCTGGAAGAGCTGAAGGCTGCGCTTAATGAACAGCAAAAAACAGGTAAAATGTTAGGGCAGGTCCTGGTGCAAATGGGATTTGTGACCGAGAAGGAGATGCTTCGGGTCCTTGCCGAACAGCAGGGAATGCGGTTTTTGGATTTAAGGAAAGTAAAGATTGATGGAAAGGTAATAAAAAAGGTACCTCTGAAACTTATCCGGAAGTATAAGATCATGCCTATAAGCATAGAGGGGAATACGCTGACCGTAGCTGTATCCAACCCGTTTGATATGTGGCTTGTCCATGATATAGAGACGAATCTGGGTTACGAAGTGGAAGAGGTCTTGGCTGCATCCATAGATATACTGGAGGCGATAAAGAGGTGTTACGGTGTCGACGAGACAACCATAGAACACATAACGGACGGGGCATCCCGCGAAGTTTGGAAAATAGGGACTATTATTAATGCTGTCAAAAAAAAATTGAAGATCAAGGGAAGATGTCCGGGGAAAAGAAGATCCCCCCCCGGGTTACGTGTATAAACTGGTTTGTGTGGGTATTGGGTTTATAGATTATGCCATAGTCAGGTACTGAGGTTGAAAATGCCGCTAAAAAGAATATTACTGACGATTACCGCTACCGCCGCGTTCCTCCTGTTCGCAGGCATTATGGGCATTGAAGGCCTCTGCGGAGAAGAAACTTTCGGGAAAGACGTAGAACAGATACAGCGAACGATGATGGTGGATGGGGATTATGAAGGATCGCTTTCCAGGCTGCACGCTCTGCTTGAGGCTTCCCCCGTGGATCTGCGGATATATACGGCCCTGGGCCTGGCGCATTACGGCCTTATGGAATATACGGAAGCCTATCAGTATTTTAAGAGATCCGAAGAAGCGGGGGCGAAAGGAGATCCCCAAAAACTGCTTTCATACGCGATATCGAAGATGGATGAGAACCGGGATATCCTGGCGGAGATAGCGGATGTTTATTACTCGGCCATGTTTTACGGGGAAGCCGCGGAAAACTACAAAAAGGCGATCGAGGAAGACCCGGGGAACGTTTATTTATACCAGACGCTCGCGGATTGCCGGGTGGCGACAGGCGATTTTGACAGCGCTCAGGAATATTATGAGAAGGCTTACGAAGATGTTTCAAGGCTGACAGAGAAGGGACGTTTTCAGGAAGCGGAGGAGATATGCCGGAGCAGAATATCCCTTGATCCGGCTGATCATGTCGCCGTTACCCAGCTTGGCCGGATTTACTGGGAAAAGGAAAAGAGAAGAGCGGCGATAAAACTGTTCAGAAAGGCCGTGAAGCTCGCGCCGGATTATCCCATCGCGCATCTGTTCCTGGGAAAGGCGTATTTTTTCGAGCGAAAGCCGGAAAAAGGCATGGCGGAGTTCGAGGCTTTCAAGGAGAGAATGGAACTGCTCTCCAAAATGGATGAGGAGACAAGCGATTTTTATGTGTCGAAACTGCATTATATCTGCTATATATACTCAACCCTGAAGCGTTATAAGGAAGCGCTGTCAGAATGCAAAAAAATAGTAAAGCTTAGACCGGACGACCAGAAAGCGTATTATAATATGGCGGTCTGCTACTATATCCATTATCATAACCGCCCCGCGCTTACAGTAAACTCCAGAAGGTCATAGAAATAGGCCCGCATACCCGTATGGCCGACATGGCCAGATACTACATAGACTATATGCGCAGGAACCCCGATGCCCGGATCATAGGCGATTTTACGTTCATTTACGAAGAATAAAAATCAGACGCTTTATTTAACTATTTATAAACACAGAAGATGTGAGATAAATATGGGTAATTGTGTTAACCTGCGAGTGGCTGTTTTGAAGCATTCTTACCCGGGCTGCTTGATTCCCCCAGCGAGGGGATTGAGCTCAAAGGGGGCCCTCGCTCTCCCTCAGGCCTTTGGCCTTCGCAGAACCTGAGCCGCTCGGGCAGCCTATGCCCTGTCCAGAATGCTTCAAAACAGTCTTGTCAGCGATAAGTGTTTTCTTTCAGTTGAACGGGTACACAATTTTTGCTTCAGGGAGCTCTTACGCGGGATTTGCATGCCCGGAATGTAAAATTAGCATCTTGACAAAAACCGGCAAATAGCGTATCATTGATAATGAAAATCGTTTTCAATAAGGAGACAGGCATGCCGGGCAGAAGGAATGTGGGATCGCCCTGGTGGCACGGGAGATTCAGGGGTGGGGGATACAGGCTGACTGTTCCGAGGCAGGCGATACTGAATGTTTTGAGCAGGACTTCAAGGCACCTGAGCGCTGAAGATATATATCTTGAAGTTCATAAGGTTCATCCCCATGTCGGGCTTACGACGGTTTACCGCACATTGGAGCTTCTTGCCGAGATGGGGATGATCTTTAAGTTCGATTTCGGCGACGGCAGGGCGCGGTACGAGTTGAGCGAAGGCCCGAAGAGCGCGCATCATCACCATCTGATATGCACGGGATGCAGGAGAGTGATAGATTACTCCGGTTTTATGGATGAAGAACTGGAATTTTTAAAAAGAGCGGAAAAAGGGCTTGCGAAAAAATACGATTTTGAGATAAAGAGTCATCTTATACAGTTTTATGGATTATGCGACAAATGCAGGAAGAAAAAAGCAGCATAAGGGAATGAGGCGGCTTGAACCCGGGGGAAACGGGATCTTTAGATTGGAGGCGGATGTTATGAGAGTAGCTATCTCAACGGATGGGGATTCTGTATCCCCGCATTTCGGGCGGTGCCCTTTGTTTACTATCATTGATATCGAAGACAGCAGGGTTATCGGCAAAGAGGTCATTGACAATCCGGGGCACCATCCCGGATTTCTTCCTCAATTTTTGCATGAAAAAGGGGTCAGGTGCATTATTGCCGGCGGGATGGGGCAAAGAGCGGTTCAGCTGTTTGCCCAGCAGGGGATCGAGGGAATAGTCGGCATTAGCGGTCCAATAGAGGATGTTATACGGAAGATCGTGAACGGAACCCTTGAAGGAGGAGAAAGTATATGCAAGCCCGGTGCAGGGAAAGGCTATGGCTTGGATAAGACCGAGTGCGAGCATGATCAGTAGCCGGTAGTTCAGGGGGCAGGAGTTGAGAGTCACTTTAAAAGGGGGATATTATGAAGATTTGTGTTACTTCACAGGGGAACAGTCTGGATGCGCAGGTTGATCCGCGCTTTGGAAGGTGTGCCTATTTCATCTTCGCCGATACGGACACGCTTGAATTTGAGGCGGTTCAGAATCCAAGCGCCGATACCATGGGCGGCGCCGGGGTGGTGTCAGGTCAGCTTGTAGCGGACAGACAGGTAAAAGCGATTTTGACCGGTAATGTCGGGCCCAACGCTTTCCAGACGTTACATGCGGCGGGGATTGATATAATAACCGGTGTTTCGGGCGGCGTGAAAGAGGCAGTCGAAGAATATAAGAGAGGCGGGTTAAAGCCGGCAGAGGATCCGACTGTCGGCCCGAAGTTCGGTATGCAGCAGTAAGGGGGTGGGTAATATGCCATTTGGAGATGGAACAGGGCCTGCGGGACAGGGACCGGGGACCGGAAGAGGTATGGGCAGGGGCGGAGGCGGCAGGAGGCCCGGCGCGGGTCCCGGTGGTGATTGTATATGCCCTGCCTGCGGCAAGAAGATCCCGCATCGCCCGGGAGTTCCCTGTGCGACCGTGAACTGCCCGGCATGCGGTGTGAGACTGGCAAGGGGATAGTCAGGCACATGATATTAAAGATGAGCGTGTGATCATTTCGGTTGCGAGCGGAAAAGGCGGCTTCGTGACTCATGTGCTCAGTCGGCTAAAGGGAGGTCAGTATGGAAACAAAGACGGATGTTCTGGTGATCGGCGCCGGTCCCGCGGGAGTAGTGTGCGCGGTCACGGCCAGGAAGTATTACCCGGGCAAAGATATAACAGTGATGAATAACCTGAAAGAAGGAGTTGTCCCATGCGGGATCCCCTATATGTTCGGCAGCCTGAACGTTCCGGATGAAAACAGGATGGACATGGCGGTGTTGGGAAAAAACAGAGTAAACGTGGTTGTGAACGAAGCGGTGAAGATAAAGCCTGAAGAGAAGATGATAGAAACCCGCGGGGGAGACGTTTACCGCTATGAGAAATTGATACTGGCTGTCGGTTCCAGTCCCATTGTACCACCTGTTCCGGGCATCGAGAAAGAAGGGATCTATTCGGTACACAAGGACATGGAATATCTCAGGAATGTGGTCCGGGAGATACGAAAGGCGAAAAACGTTCTTGTCATGGGCGGCGGCTTTATCGGTATCGAGTTTGCCGATGAACTTTCCAGAAGCGGCGGCCCTGGGGTGTATCTGGTCGAGATGTTACCGGGGCTTCTGGCGAATTCGTTCGATGTTGAATTTTCCCGGATGGTGGAGGAAAAATTAAGATCAAACAATGTTGAAATATTAACAAATACGCGGCTTGAGAGATTTTCCGGGGGCGAAAGAGTCTCCGGGGCGCTGCTCTCAAACGGGAAAGAGCTTACGCTTGACGCGGCCATTCTTGGCATAGGGGCCGTTCCGAACACAAAACTGGCTCAGGACGCGGGGCTGGAAACGGGCAAAGGGATATGGGTCGATGAATATATGAGGACGTCCAATCCCGATATTTTTGCCGTCGGCGATTGCGCCATAAAGAGGGATTTTTATACGCGCAGGAGCGTTCCTGTAATGCTCGCTTCAACCGCTACCGCGGAGGCCAGGATAGCCGGCGCCAATCTCTATCAGTTAAAAGTGGTGCGTGAGAACAAAGGGACGATCGCGATATATTCCACTTATGTCGACGGACTGGTCCTGGGGTCGGCCGGCCTGACAGAGATTTCCGCCAAAAAGGAAGGTTTTGAGATAGTTGTAGGCAGCACTGAATGTCCCGATAAGCATCCTGCTGCCATGCCGGGAGCGGGTAAGATCAGGATAAAACTGATATTTTCAAAACAGTCCGGTATTATACTGGGCGGACAGGTAGCTGGCGGGATGTCAGCCGCAGAGGTGATAAACATTATCGGCATGGCGATACAGAAAAGGATTTCTTCGACAGAGCTTGAGACATTACAGATGGCAACGCACCCTTATTTAACAAGCGCGCCTACCATGTATCCGCTTGTGCTGGCAGCCCAGGACAGTTTGGGGAGATAACGTGAAGCAGATAGTCGTAATAAGCGGCAAGGGCGGCACGGGCAAGACAGTGCTGACCGTGGAAGGAAAGACGTTCATGGAGCAACCGGGCGGAGAAGCAAAAAAAGAGATCGAAAGGATATGGGGCAGGTTGAATGGTTAAGATGAACTATGTTCCGGAATTGACCGATGAACAGGTAAAAGACAACCATAAGCTGTTTGAAGAAAGGGCCTCCATTTATAAAAGCAAAGGGCTTGATTCCGCGGAGAGCCGGGAATTTATACTGGAGAAGGCCCGTCCCATACGGGGCAGAATACTGGAGATCGGAGCCGGGACCGGGCATATGACACTGGCTCTGGCGAGCGAAGGATATAAATTTACGGCTATAGACAGCGACAGGGAAGCTTTGAGGACAACGGCCCTGAACCTTGCTTATAAAAACGTGCTTTCCAGTGTTGAATTTTATGTTATGGATGGAACGTCACTGGACTTTGCGAGAGGCAGTTTTAATAACGTCGTTATTGTGAATGTGTTCCATCACGTAAGCGATGCCGGGGAGCTGCTTTCGGAAGCGGACAGGGTTATCGGCGGACGCGGCAAACTCATCCTGGCGGATTTTAACGAAAACGGCATGTTGATCGTGGATTCGGTCCACAGACATGAAGGGCGTGTGCACGAGACTTCGGGCGCGGGGAAGGAGGAGGTATATTCTTTTCTACGCAGCGCGGGATATGAGATAAAAGACTACAAGGATGAGTGCCACTGGATCTTGATAGCGGAAAAATAAATTCGTGAAATGCCCTTCGAAATACCCTCCTATTAAATTTTTGCAAATTCAATTTATAGTGTTATAATTTATCCGGATAGTAATAGAGGTATATGAAACTTAAAAGAGAGTTGAATCTGCTGGACGTTTTTTGCGTCGCTACCGGCGCGATGATCAGTTCCGGACTTTTTATTTTGCCGGGGCTTGCGCATGCCCAGGCAGGGCCTGCCGTGGTTCTTTCCTACCTGCTGGCAGGGTTGCTCGCGATGACCGGCATGCTGAGCCAGGCCGAACTTGTCTCAGCCATGCCGAAAGCGGGCGGGACTTATTTTTATGTCACCCGCAGCATGGGGCCCGCTATGGGGACCATAGACGGGCTTCTTACATGGCTGTCCATATCCCTGAAAAGTTCGTTTGCTCTTGTGGGTATGGCTGCTTTTACCGGCCTGGTAATGGATGTCAACCCGCGTATAGTCGCTCTCGTATTCTGCCTGATATTTGTTGCCGTCAATTTTATCGGCATAAAGGGAGCCGGCAGGTTTCAGGTGGGCCTTGTGGTTTTGTTGATAACTCTGCTTTCCGTGTATGTGATACGGGGCCTGCCTGCCGTAAGGGTGCAGAACTTTGACCCGTTTTTGCCGTATGGTTTTGCCTCGGTTTTTTCAACCGCGGGTCTTGTGTTTATCTCATACGGCGGGCTGCTGAAAGTCGCCAGTATAGCGGAAGAGGTAAAAGATCCCGGCAGGACCGTGCCGCTTGGAATGATATTTTCTCTTATCGCGGCCAGTATTTTATATACGCTGATTGTTTTTATAACATCCGGGGTTCTCGGCGCCGGTCAGCTTGACCATTCACTTACACCTCTTTCCGACGGGGCGGCTGTCTTTATGGGGCAGTGGGGGATAACCGCCCTGAGTATCGCGGCTATCCTGGCGTTTATTTCGACTGCCAACGCCGGGATCATGGCCGGTTCCAGATATCCTCTGGCGTTAAGCCGGGACCATCTCCTGCCCGGTTTTTTCGGCAATATTCATCGTAGATTCAAAACACCGGATGTTTCTATTATTGCCACGGGCATTATCATGATATCGGCGCTGTTCCTTGATCTGTATGTGCTTGTCGAGGTGGCATCCACTGTTCTTATCCTTACTTTCATGTTTTCATGTATCTGCGTGATCATTATGCGGGAGAGCGGTGTGCAGAATTATCAGCCGAAGTTCCGCGCGCCCTTCTATCCATGGATACAGGTTATCGGTATCTTTGGATGCTGGTTATTAGTGGTCAATATGGGGAAAGAGGCCCTCTTTATCGGCTCCCTGCTTTTTGCATGCGGGCTGGCCGTGTTCTGGTTTTACGGGCGCCGCCGAACGAAGAAAGATTTCGCCCTTCTTCATCTTATTGAGCGGGTCGCGGCCAGGGAACTTGTCGACGTATCCCTGGAATCGGAACTCAGGGAGATAATCCGGGAAAGAGATGACATTACAAAAGACAGGTTCGACAGGATAATAGAGGACAGCATAGTGCTGGATATCGGTGAAGCCATGCCCGTAAAAGACTTTTTCAAGCTGGTAACGGAAAAGATCGCATCAAAGCTGCGTACTCCCCCTTCAGCCATCCTTAGACTGCTTCTGGACAGAGAAGAAGAGAGCAGCACTGTTTTAAGCCCGACCCTGGCAATACCGCACATAATAATCGAAGGCGAGCATACGTTCGTAATACTACTCGCGCGGTGCAAAAAGGGGATCATATTCCCGGAAGCAGACAGAAAAGTCCATACGGTTTTTGTTATCGCGGGAACCAGGGACGAACGCAATTTTCATCTCAGGGCTTTATCCGCGATCGCCCAGATCGTCCAGGACCCCCACTTTGAAAAGACATGGATGGCGGCAAAAAATGAAGAAGCCTTACGGGATATAGTTCTTCTGGGCAAACGCAGGCGTCATAAATAGTATTTGAAAAGAAAAATCTTAAAAAAGCGAGGATCAAAATGAAGAAGGATTTACTGCTGGTTCTTGTTAACAAAAGGAAACAAGAAGCGCCTACGGTTCAAAAGATACTTACGGGATGGGGATGCGTCATAAAGACAAGGCTGGGGATACACGACGGGGTGCTTGATGAATGCACGGATACAGGCCTCATTATCCTCGAACTGGCGGGAGAAAAAGATAAGCACGAAGAGCTTGCTCATAAGCTCGACATCCTGCCCGGAGTAAGCGCCCGGCTTGTAGAACTTTCCGTATAAGGGGGTCAGACCTACACTTTTAAGTTTTTAAACGTGCCTATGGATTAAAAAACTTAAAAGTTTTTTCAATTTTTCTCTGTAACACCAAAATGATAATGTTACATTCTGACAAAATAGAAATGTTACACTTCGAAAGTGCTATAATCGTTGCTTCGAAAGGAGGACGATATGGCAGGAGGTGGCATTATCATGATAAGTC
>QNCM01000059.1 GCA_003644505.1 Candidatus Makaraimicrobium thalassicum
AACAAAAAACTAAGCAAATACTCATGGAAAAAAATCGCAGAAAAAACACAAAAAGTATATGAAAACATAAAATAGAATAAAACAGAACGAAAAAGCCAAAACTACAAAAAACGATTAATATGACAGACTACAAAAAATATTATAACAGACTATACAAACAACCCTATCAGACGAAGCGATACGCAAAGTGGAAAGGATACAATAAACACACAAAACTCGCATCCTCACTGGTTGCAGGAACCAGAATCTTGGACATTGGTTGTGGAGAAGGTATCATAACCCGTCAGTTAAATGGCAATTTAGTGTATGCCATCGACATCAGTGAAAATGCAATAAAATACGCAAAAGAAAACAACAAAAAAACGCGCTTCACTATAGGCTCTGCATCACAATTACCTTATGTAGACAAGACATTCGACTGCGTCTCAGCATTCGAAGTACTTGAACACTTGACCGCAAAAGACATGCACAACTGCCTAAAAGAGATACAACGCATATGCAAAGACCATGGACGCATAGTTATCTCAACGCCAAACAGGTCATCAATATACTACGCCGCGATTAGATCAATGCGAATACAAAACAAAGAGCATATAAACGAAATGGACTTCATAAAAACAATAAACGTATTATCCAAATACTTCACAATCACCAGCATCCATTCACACACAGGAACAACTTGGTTCAGAACATCATATGCAACTGAAATAATATCAAAATTACAAGACATATTTCTGAAATTATTTCCGCCAATGAAATCCCTATTTTATAGTCAGATATATATAGTCTCTATAAACACAAAAAAGAACACAATCACACCCAACACAAAAACACATACTCAAACCAACAGACAAACACAGGCCTCTACTACAAAAAACAAAACAACTCAACCCCTCAAATCATAAACTCTAAGTTCTCCCAGTGAATAACAGACATCTTCATCCAAATAATCACTCATCGTAACAAAATAATCAACACCCTCTCTCGTATAAGGCACATCACTAGCATAACCTGAACGATAATGGTCCTGTCCATCCTTCTTAGCCCAATGGGACTGCAGCAAAAAACCAAGCTCCCAATCAGAAAACATAGTAAAATTATCCTCCTGCCCATACAGCGTATCATAAATCCACGGCTGATTCCATGTATACTGAAGCATATCTTCATCAAAACCCACAGAACTATTATTACCCAATTGACTCAAAAATTCCGAAGATAAATAAACTTCGGGAGGCAAATTATTTTTCTGGCTCAAGATTAAAGAATAATTCACAAAGAAAGTAAAATAAAGAACCGCAAAAACTACAACAATTATAGAATGCCTGTTAATACACTTGCGAATATAGAGCGCCGCAAGAACCGACACAGGCACCAAAGAAAGATACAAAAGTTTAACCACAATATAAAGCTGGCGGGTATCAGGCACCCTCCACGTATAAACATACTTATTAACCAAAAAAAGAACCAAAAATACACCCATAACTCCACCAAGAACATACACAAAACGCACAATAGCACAACTCTTCTCCTTCCCGACAGCATCCCGAAAACCAAACAACGCAAGCAAAAAAACAGACAAAACAAAAACATTAGGCACAAGGATACCTCCAAGCATCACAAAGGAATTAGCAAGTCCCTCAACATGCGTAGCATAATAAATAAACATCCCGGCAATCTCCGGCAACAGCAAAAAAAGAGCAGCCAAGAGATACTTCAAAAGACTCCTAAAATAAATAAAGATTGCAAAAAACATAATCGCAAAATGATGCGGATAAGACACCAACCCAACCAGCGACAACACAAGCGGAACCGCATACGTCCGATTCTTAGAACACATAATAACAAGATACATCGACGAAGCAAAAAAGAATGTCGCAAAATTCTGCGTAAGATACCCCTGCTCAAGAAGCAGGATGTTAACAAGACTAAAACCATAAAGAAACGATGCGATAAGACCGACCTTTTCACTAAACATAGCCCTTCCAATCAAAAAAACAGCAAAAGCAGTCATAACCTGCATAACAATAGCAATAACCGAAGACATACTATACGCATGAAGAACAATCGAATTAAAAAGCGAAAACACACCATAATACACATTCGGATACACATGAGCAAAACTCGGGAACCCCTGTGTCTGTGTAACCAACCGCGCCTGCGCAACATTAAGACCGAAATCAACATAAGAATGAGGATATATAAGATAAGGCAAAGAAACATAAACATCAAGCGCAAGCAAACCCAAAAGAATCAAAGCAAGTTGGCGGGAATATCTGATCTTCACACCTTTAAACCTCTTAGCAACAAAATACGAAACAACCGCGCAAAAAACAATCACCAAAAAACTTAACTGCGCATAAATCAAATGAAGATACCCAAGAACAATCCCAAAAACAGAAAGCATCCCGAAAAAAGATACAAACCATAAAAAAAACTTATGCAACATAAAACACATTACAACAAATACTTATTTAAATATACCCAAAACACCATATAATGAAGTGATAAACATGAAAATACTCGTAACAGGCGGAGCAGGATTCATCGGAAGCCATATCGTAGACGAACTTCTTAAAAAAGGGCACGAGATAAGAATCCTCGACAACCTTGAACCTCAGGTATACGGCCAGACAAACAACCCGCCAAAATACCTGGCAGAAAACATAGAATTCCAGAAAGGCACAATCACAGACAAGAAAATCTACAATAGATTTTCTGGACCCAGACAACAAATACCTAAGAACACGACAATTACCAGAACCAGATACATACCAGACAGCCAACTAACCACCAGAGAAATACTTAACAATCTAAGGTTTCGCTATACTCACGGTAAATGATATCCGAACATACTTCAATAAAAAACCAATTTATTGTGATGTATATGGCAAAACAATCAGTACGAATTACTATCGCCTTGACCCTAACACTAACAGAGAATGAATTCAATCCACTAAAACACAGGCATCATGACATTTGAGGTAATAAAATGAATAATATGAAAACGAATGGCAGAAATAACAACACAGTAAAAATGGACGAATACGAAAGACCAACATTTTGGTTGTATACGGGGACAGACGAAGTATTTTACAAAACACGCATAAAGAGGGTCTTAGATATACTTGGAAATAGTTCAAACATGGACATATTAGACATTGGATGCGGAGATGGGAGAACAACCTACGAATTATCAAAACACGCAAAAAGCATTATTGGCATAGATCCTATAAAACGAGCCATAGATTTCGCGCAGGTATTGGGAAAACAGAAAAACACAAAATATTATGTAAAAAATACAGATAAACTAAACTCTTTCAAAGACAACAAATTTGATGCAATTACTTGCCTTGAAGTAATAGAACATATCGCACCACAAAAAATTCCGCATTTTCTGGAAAATGTAGCAAGAGTACTCAAACCAAACGGACTCTTCATAATTTCAACAATAAATGGAGCAAGAAGAAAGAATCCAAACCCACACCACTATAAGGAATACACAATAAACGAACTAAAAGAGAGGATAAACCCATATTTCAACATAGAATCTGTTATCGGTGTACTTCTCGCGTATCCATTGAAAAGATACTCCATAATAAGGAACATTGTACCATTTAAGTTGATATTCAAATGGCAAATCCGAAATGGTTTGAACTACCCGGAATGGTCATACGATGTAATATACAAATTAGTAGTAAAGAAAGGCGATAAAAAATGTTGAATGTTGCATTCATTTATTTATCTGGAGATACTTCGCACATTGGAGGAATACAAAAATTAACGTATGAACTATCTAAAAGACACATTATGGAAGGACACAAAACAATCATTATATCTCCATTCGATTCAACAACTACGAACAAAGGGACATACAATCTTAAAGACGCCAAGATATACAAACTGCCAATGTTCAAACAGATATTTGGAAAAAGAATATATAAAGGATTTGCACATATAAGTGTACTCAAGATTATGAGAATACTGAAAAGGGAAAAGATTGATATCGTCCAAATAATGGACACAACAACATATCACGGATACATCGCACGAATGAGCAAATTATTTGGATTAAAAGTAGTATCATCCATTATCTCAAGCAGTGGTGAATTTGGGACAGACAAAGAAAAAATGATGATTCTCAAGTATTCTGATATAATTGTCGCTGCTAGTGAATATAATAAAATAAAGTTCGGTCCATATGAGAAGATCAGAATCATTCCATTAGGATGCAATTCCAAAAGCTTGAACAGCACAAAAGATAAGAAAAATATCATCTTAGCTGTTGGACGCGTTGACAAAAGAAAAAATTACTCTATATTAATTAAAGCAATAAAAATAGTTACAGATAAAAAGAAAGATATAAAATGCTACATAGTTGGAACAATAGATTATCCAAGTTACATGAAAGAACTAAAAAATACAATAAAGCGCGAAAAATTAGAAAAGCACATAGAATTTCTTGGATATATGCCCGAAAAAGAATTAGATAAAATATATAGAAAATCGAAAATTTTTTATCTCCCAAGTAAGCACGAAATGTTTGGCATAGTTTTCGCTGAAGCTATGACTTATGGTTTACCAATAATCTCAAGTAACAGTACAGCAATACCTGAAGTTGTCGGAAATGCAGGAATTCTACTCGATGCCAACGATTACCACAGTCACGCAAATGCAATTATAAATCTACTTGAAGACAAAACACAATATAAATCACTTAGAAAAAATGCGCTAAAAAAAGCAAAAATATATAGATGGGACAATACTTACAAAAAAATATTAGAAATATACAAAAAATTGGAGAATGAACATCCATGAATGTGTCATTAGTAAGACCATATTGGAGGATTCCACAGTCTTATTATCCCCCTGTTGTCACAGAACCATTAGGATTAGAGTATTTAGCTTCTGCAATCAGGGAAGAACACAATGTTTCAATTCTTGATTGTCTTGCTGAGGATTATAACGGTTGGAGTAAAAATGATTTCGTCACAGATAATTACAATCGAAAAATAGTACATATTGGACTCAAAAACAAGCAAATCACAAAAAAGATAAAAAAATTCAATCCAGAAGCAGTTGGCATCGGCTATGACTTCTTCCCTCAACTACCTTGCGCTAACGAAATATCCCAACTAACTAAAAAAGTAAATAAGGACATAATAGTAATCGCAGGCGGTCCTCAAGCTAGTTCTGATCCCGACACAATTCTAGAAAGAGATAATAGCGTGGACATAGTTAATATCGGTGAAGGAGAAATTACTTTCAAAGAACTACTGGATAAAAAATTCAGAAATCTTAAAGACATCAAAGGGATTGCTTACAAAAAAAAAGGCAAAGTCATTAAAACGAAGCCGCGCCCCCCTATAATGAATCTAGACACAATAGCATTCCCTGCACGCGACCTCGTTCCATTCAATACTTACTCCAAACTGGGACGAATTCGCGGAAAATCACGAACTGTAGATAAAATAATTAATTTACCAATTATCGCAAACATTCGCGATAAGATATTTAAATTGAGATTTCCACGAGCAAACATTTTAACAAGCAGAGGATGTCCTAATCATTGCTATTTCTGCTCCGTCCATAACGTATGGGGTCACAAATACCGTATGAGATCTGCTAGCAATGTTTTAGAAGAAATTAATCAGCTTGTTAACAATTACAATGTCAAAAGCCTTTACATACAAGATGACAACTTCACCATATCAAAAAAGAGAACATTAGAAATCTGCAAAGGTTTAGAAAAATTGGACATAACATACACTATGCCGAGCGGAGTCTATATTCCAAGTTTAGACAAAGAAATTTTGGAGTCTATTAAAAAATCGGGATGCACCTCGTTGTATTTTGGTATCGAAAATGGCAACGAAAAATACTTAAATGATATAACCCAGAAAAAATTAGACTTAAATCAAGTTCATAAAGTAATCACAGAATGCAAAAACATAGGTATCACAACCACTGGCTATTTCATTTTAGGAATGCTAGGCGAAACCAAACAGACAATGAAAGATACCATAAACTTTGCTATAACCTCAAAACTTGATAAAGTAAGACTCTACACATGTATGCCAATTCCAGGATCACGATTATATAAAGACTGCATCAAACAAAATGCGATAAAAAATTTTGATCCCTTAAATATGATGGTACAAAGCGATATGCCCTCAATTGAATCGGATAAATTTTCTATTCAAGATGTATTGAAACTAAAGAATACAGCCAAAAAGAAATTAAAAGATAGAGACGCTACATAAATAAGGAGGTAATAATATGAGCAAGCGAGCATTAATTACAGGTATTACTGGATTCGTTGGAAGCCATTTAGCAGAATATTTGCTAAACGAAGGTATTGAAGTACATGGTATCGTAAGGTGGAGAAGTAAGACAGAAAATATTGATCATATTAAAAAGAAATTAAAATTAAAGCAAGGAGATATGCGCGATTCTCATTCGATAGAGACGGTTATAAAAGAAGTAGATCCGGACTATGTTTATCATTTAGCAGCACAGAGTTTTGTACCTATGAGTTGGACAGCGCCAGCCGACACCCTCGATACAAACGTTATTGGCGCAGCACATTTATTTGAAGCAATAAGGAGATCAGAATGTGACGCTGTTGTGCAGATTGCCTGTTCTTCTGAAGAGTATGGGCTTGTCTATCCTGATGAAGTTCCTATCAAAGAAACAAATCCTTTCAGGCCTTTGTCTCCATACGGCGTTTCAAAGGTTGCTGAAGATATGCTTGGATGGCAATATTTTAAATCATATGGAATAAAAACTGTCAGAACAAGGGCATTTAATCATACTGGACCTCGAAGAGGCGATGTATTTGTCACTTCCAATTTTGCAAAACAAGTAGCAGAAATTGAAAAGAAAAAAAGAGAACCATTCATGTCCGTAGGTAATCTGAATGCTCAACGAGATTTTACTGACGTAAGAGATATAGTGAGAGCCTATTGGCTTGCTGTCAATAAGTGTGAATATGGTGAAGCATACAATATTTGTTCAGAAAAAGCAAGAACGATACAGTCTGTTTTAGATTTACTGCTAAGTATGAGCAAAGTAAAAAATATTGAAGTAAAACAGGATCCAGAAAGGATGAGACCATCAGATGTTGAAATATTGCAAGGAGACTGTTCAAAGTTCAGGAAAGCTACAGGATGGAAAACAGAAATCTCATTCGAAAAGACAATGGAAGATTTATTAAACTATTGGAGAGGAATAGTGTGACTGTTCTAGATTTAGGTTGCGGAGAAGGCAATTCTCTGAACGGCATCAAATTTATAGGATGGAACGAATACATGCCAAAGAATAAATCCAATTTTATAGGCTTAGACATAAACAAAGATGGTCTAAAAAAGGCTAAACTGCAAAGATACAATAGTATAGTATACAACTTAGAAACAGGGATATTGCCTTTTAAAGATAAAGTGTTTGATTATATTATAGCGCAGGATATCATAGAACACCTTCACTCACACATAAAAATAAGAAAAGAAATATATAGAGTATTAAAAAAAAAAGGAACACTATATGTAAAAGTCCCATGTGAAACATCTCCAAACCTATGGAGGGATTATACTCATAAAAGAGGGTATACTGAAGAATCAATCAGACAGTTCCTTGAAGATGGAAAATTTAATATTCAAAAATTTAAAAAATACAAAAGAACATGCTTATTGACTAAAAATCCATCTTTCGCCATCAAATCACTACTATCAATTATCATAAGTAAAGTCCTAGATCACGACTATACTACTTACTCATACTATCTCTTGTGCTCTAAGAGCAGACAAAACGTGAACAGTAGGTATCAATGAAAGAAAAAACAACTGTTGCTATAGGTTCAATCGTACTCTCCAGCAGCGCATATATCTCCACAACCATCATGTTTATTGTTTCGATTCTATTTGCACGATATTTAGAAAAAGATGTCTTTGGACTATATCTGTTCGTGATATCACTTAGCGCAATTATATACCTCTTCACTAATTTCGGAGTGGACGGACTTTCTTTCTACTTCATATCAAGAAACAAAGACAAACGGAGTGATGTTGCAAAATCAATAATTCTCTTAAGCACTAAAATAAAACTTATTTTGACAACATTAATTCTCATTATTTTAACAGCTATAGGGTTTTACGATTATCGTTATTGGTACGTCGCCATATTCCTTGTGGCATTCGTACCAAACAAATACACACGGGGGCTTCTGGAAGCACTCCAACATTTTCGTTTAGCTGGTCAACTCCAGATTATAGAAAGTATAGTCAAATTAATACTAATATATGCAATATTGACATATATAACCACCACTCAACTCAGCATCATCCTCTTTGCAATCATCATTCCAATGCTTATTAGTAGTATTCTCGCTACAAGAGCCATTTTAGGTACTCTGCCAAAAACAGCACCTGTTAACCTCCGCAGTCTGAAGGCCGAAGCGTATCATTACGGTAAGTGGTTTGCGCTCGGTAGTATATTAACACCCATCATGGGAAACATAGTTCAAGTCACCTTGGGCCTATTAAACGAATACACAACACTCGCGGTATTTGGTATAGGAAAGACGCTCTCAAATCTGGTCATTATCTTAGGCACATCATTTAAAAGTGCAATGCTTCCATCTTTCCTAAAAAAAAGTGAAATTCACGACATCAGCTCAGCACTCACACGTTCGATACGATACCCACTCATTATCTCGATATTTCTGGCATTTTTAATCCACTCTATCAGCTATCCTTTTATAACATTCTTTTATACAATAAAATATGCAGAATCCGCCATAATATTTGAGATTCTATCTTATGGTATCCTTTTCAACATAGTATTCATAGGACTACCGCCCGCGACCACTGCCGCTGGAAGACCTGATATCCACATAAAGATATCCATAATCAACGTAATCATACTTGTGTCATCAGCAATTATACTAATCCCTCTATATGGTGCGTTTGGTGCTGCAATCGCCATAACTTCTGGACTCATTGTAGGAACAACAGCATACGCACTTGTCACCCACAAATATCTCAAATATTCATTTCCATGGAAAACATTGAGCAAATGCATTATTGCCAGCTCATTGGCGATACTCCCATCACAAATCATCGAAGTATCACAAATCTATAAAATAATACTCAATATCGGCGTAGGCAGCATGTTATATATCTTAATCCTATATATAATCAAAGAAATTCAACCGGAAGATACTGAACTTATGCAAGAATGCATAAAAAGAATCAGGAGATATCGGCTGTGGGACAAAATAATGTTATCTTCCTATCCAGAATAAGTTGTGCCATATAATTGTGCAAAATGCGGCTGTATCTACTCTATCTTCTCGACGCTGTGCAATTCTCCAGCCGAAACGG
>QNCM01000159.1 GCA_003644505.1 Candidatus Makaraimicrobium thalassicum
CCCTCCTTATCCAGTGATAAGGCCAACTAAGCCTGCACCTCCAAATAAACAAATTGACGGCGTTAAATGCTGGCCAGTTGCGAAAAGAAAAGAAGTTACTGGCTTTGATGTTGGGGTTCCAAGTGTAAAAGATACTTGGAATAATATAAAAAATGCGGTTGGCTGTGCCGTTAACTCTGTTCTCCGTGAGTTCAATGATGAAGCGGTTGATTTAACCGTTAAAGTTCGGGGTGGCAGTGTCGGAATAAAACGGGTTTTTTATAACAACCAGTGGCACTGGGAACATCTTAGAAACAACCTGGAATTTAAGTATGACGCTTTTGATAACATTAAGGCTGTTATAAAAGGCGATGTTACTTATGACAAGATGCCTGCCGAGACACAACTTTTTATCCACGACAGCTATAAGATTTTCAAAATTGAAAATGGTTATCGTTGGGAAGACAAGAATAAAAACTGGAAAGAATATGGAAATGCGGGGCGAATGATCAGTTACGGTTCTCGTTCCGGCGTTGTTGCCAATCTGTCATACGAGCAAGGAGAGGATGGAAAACTCATCGGTATCAGCGACCAGAATGACCGCCAGATTTTCTGGTTTGAATATTACCTCAATGGTGCTCTTAAAGAGATTAGGGACAACGTTGGCCGAAAAGTAAGCTATGAGTATTCAACAAATCAGTTAACGAGGGTCACTGATGCATTAAACTATGAGACAACCTATGAATATACGGAAGGCAAATTGACCCGTAAAGTTGATTCTGCCGGTAGACCGACTATTGTTGAGTATGATGACTACGGCAATGTCGTAAAAGTTGTTGATCAATATGGTGTCGGCCACTCCTTTGAATACGATTATGATGAGGCTAAACAGGAATCCTATGCTCGTATTACTACCACTTCCGGCATGGTCAAAGAAGTTTGGTACGATAAAACCGGTGAGACAAAACGGGTTGATATTAATGGTCGTACCATGAGTAGAATTGTCAAGGATGGTCGGGCTCTGATTGTGACCGATGAAAAGGGTAATGTTACTCGGAAGGACTTTGATGAATGGGATAATCTAACAAAAATCACCTATCCTGATGAAACTGCCGTATTGTTCGAATACGAACATACTTGGAATAATGTCACAAAAATAACTGATCAACGTGGGGTGATTACAACCTTTGAATATAACACAGCTGGAAACCTGAAACGTAAAGTAGAGGCTGTTGGTACTGCTTCTGAGCGGGCAGTTAATTTCACTTACGATATTCACCATCAACTTCAAACAATTACCACAGAAGAAGACATTAGAACTGCAGCTACAACCACATCTTTTACTTATGATGAGCAGGGTAATGTCTTAACCATCATCGGTCCCGAAGGTTATATTACTGAATTTGCCAGCTATGACAATATGGGGAACGTTTTGGAGAGAAAAGATGCCCGCCTGAATACCTGGTTTACAGGATTTGATGATATGGGACGATTAGTTTCTGAAACTGATCCGTTGGGCCATATCACCAGTTATGAATACGATGGGGCCAACAATCGCACAGCAGTAATCAATGCGGCTTTGAAACGGTTTGAGTTTGAATACGATGATCATAACCGACAGATTAAGGCCATTGATCCTTTGAGCAAATATGTGACAACCTGCTACAACACTGATGGTAATCCTGAGCTGATTGTAGATCAGGAAGGTAAAGAGTCTCACAATGTTTATGATAATGAAGGTCGGCTGTTGAAATCCATTGATGGAGCAGGCAACCAGACTATCTATCATTATGACGAAAGCCAGGCATCATTTGTAACATCGAATAAGCCGGTACGCATTGATTATCCAACGTTCAGCAGGTTTTTTTACTATGACCGGATGCAGCGCCTGGTTCGTGAAGTGAAAGTGCTTGATGATGATACTTCCCAAACCAGCACTTATGAATATGATTTTGCTGGAAATATTATCTCGAAAGTTGATCCCGCCGGCAATGAAACGCAGCTTGAATATGATGAAATAAACCGGCTGGTTAAAATTACTGATGCTGAAAACGGAATAACTGAAAAGACCTATGATGACCGGGACAATGTTCTTGCTATTAAGGATCCGAACGATCAATTCAACCGCTTTGAGTATGATCGTAATAATCGCTTGACCAAACTTATCAAACCCATGAATGAGGAAACCACTTTCGAGTATGATGGTGTTGGCAATTGTACAGCTGTTTTCGATGCCAAAGGGCAGAAGATCGCCTTTGAGTATGATGCCGCAAGCCGGTTAATATGGAAGAGATTTTTTAGCATCGGAGACCACGAAAATTCGGTCAAGGAAATTGGGTTTACCTATGATGAACTCAATCGTTTGGCAAGTTATGATGACGGTACCACGTTAGCCAGCTATGGTTATGATGATCTGTCTCGTAAAACCAGCGAAATTGTAAATTATGGAGGTTTCTCTCTTGATTACAGCTATGAATATTACGCCAACGGTCTGAAAAAATCATTCACCGGGCCGGATGACATACCATATTCCTACAGCTATGATGCCGCAAACCGTCTTACAGGTGTGGAAATATTTCAACAGGGTTATATAACCACTAACAGTTTCCAGTGGCAAAATCCAAATCGACAAACCCTGCCGGGCGGAACAGTTGTGGACTACAACTACAACCCTCTTATGCAGATCCAATCCATCAC
>QNCM01000160.1 GCA_003644505.1 Candidatus Makaraimicrobium thalassicum
CTGAAGGAGGTGTAGCTCGAGAAAGACACGTTAGTGTCCAGCAACATTCGTTAATGGCGGCTTAGGCCGCCTTTTTTATTGCCGTAGCCGCACCTGAGGCTCTCCCTGGAAGGCTGGCAACGCCAAGGCTGACCAAGGGGATGAGGCTGAAGTGACCGCGGCAAAGGCATCTCAACCTCAAAAAACTCTCAAGGAGGTGACAGGGAGATGCAGCAGGTGCTTACGGCTATTGCCGAGCTTAAGGACATCATTGCTGGCACAACCGAGAAGGTTGCCAGCTATGAGCAGAAGATTGAGGAGCTTACTAAGGCCTTCAAGGCCCATGAGGAGCGCATCTGGAAGCTCGAGAAGGGTGCCACTCCTGCCCGGGTGTCCATCGGTGACCGTCGGGTTACCTGGGACGCCGAGCAGAGGGTGGAGTTCCTCAGGTGGTTCCAGGGGGCCCTCACCAGGACCCTCAACGAGGGGACCGACGCAGAGGGTGGATACCTGGTGCCCGAGGAGTTCAGGCCCGAGCTTCTGAGGCTCGTGGAGAAGTACGGGCTCTTCAGGAAGAACGCCAGGGTCATCCCCATGACCCGCGAGGAAATGAAGATCCCCAAGCTGGCCAGCGGCGTGAACGTCTACTGGCCGGGTGAGGCCAATGCCATAACCGAGGCCAGCGCCAACATCTTCGGGCAGGCGACCCTCACCGCCAAGAAGCTCGCCGGATACATCACCGCTTCCCAGGAGCTCGTGGAGGACAGCTCCCTCGACGTGGTGGACCTGATCGTGACGGTCTTCGCCGAGGCCATCGCGAAGGAGGAGGACAGGGTCGGCTTCAAGGGCGACTCCAGCGGCACCGATCCCTTTGACGGAGTGCTCAATGCCAGCGGCGTGAACACCGTGACCATGGGCTCCGGTGACACCACCTACGACAAGGTGAGCTACGACGACCTTTGCGACATGATCAGCGCGGTCAAGAACACCGAGGGTTGCGTCTGGTGTCTGCACAGGACGGTGCTGGGGGTGATCCGCAAGCTCAAGGACTCTAACGGCCATCCCATCTGGGCCAGCGCTTCCGGTGGTGATCCGGCCACGATCCTCGGCTACCCCTATCTCGTGTCCGAGGTCATGCCCTCCACGGCAGACGGCAGCCAGGCAGATAAGCCCTTCATGTTCTTCGGCAACCTGAAGTACGCGCTGCTCGGTGACCGCAAGAAGATCACCGTGGGGACCTCGGAGCACGTGAAGTTCGCCGAGGACGAGATAGCCATCAAGGTCGTGGAGCGGATCGCCATCAATATCGCTGTGCCTGCAGCCTTTGCGGTGCTGAAGACCGCTGCGAGCTAACGATTAGAGGGGAGGGGTTAAAAGCCCCTCCCCCTTTTTTCAGGGGGTAGCAGATGAAGGTCAGAGTGAAGGCTAAGGTTCAGCTCTTTGAAGCTGGAAGGCCCATTGCCATTGGGACGGTCTTCGAAACGACCGAGGAGAGGGCCCGGGCCCTCGGTTCCGCCGTTGAGATCCTGGGGCCCGTGACCGAGGACCTCACCGAGCCCCCCAAGGATAGGGCGATCAGGAGGCCGAGGAAGCGGAGATGAAGCTGGTTTCGCTCTCGGACGTGAAGGCCTTCCTGGAGAAGACCGATACGGAGCACGATCAGCTCCTGACGAACCTGATCGAGCAGGTATCGGCGAGGATCGAGCGAGCCCTGAACCGCAACCTCACCAAGGCCGAAAGGACCGAGTACTTCGACAAGGGCGAGTCGGTCTACCTGCTTTCAGCCTATCCGGTGGACGAGACGGCAGACTTCACCGTGACCCTGGATGGCCAGAGCCAGACCAAGGGGGAGGACTTCTACCTGGATCCGCAAAACGGGCTGATCGAGTTCGCCTACGGGACCGGCGATTACAAGCCGAGGGCCCTCGTCGTGACGTACACGGGGGGCTACGCAGAAGACGACAACGGAGTGCTTCAGGTGCCGGCGGACCTCAAGCGGGCCTGTCTCCTTCAGGTGGCCTTTGAGTTCAGGAGACGGAAGGACCTGGGGCTCAGGACGGTCAGCATGCCCGACGGTTCGCTGAGCGTGAACGAGCCGGCGGCGCTGCTGCCGGAGGTGAAGCAGATCCTTGCAGCCCACAGGAGGGTGACCTTCGGATGATCACGGTGGAGATCAGAGGGCTTGAAAGGACGAGGGCGAGGATCGAGCGGTTCTGGGGCAGGCTGAAGCGGGTCCTGAAGCAGGTTGTGAGACGCCAGAGCCGGGCCCTCACCCAGTACGTGAAGACCAGACATCTCACGGGTGGGACCACCTCGGACAGGCTGGCGGTCAGGTCGGGCCATCTGAGGAGATCGACGAAGCCGAAGAGGGTCTCCGAACGGGACGGCCAGATTGTGGGAGGCGTGGAGTTTGGGGCCAGATATGCCTCCGTCCATGTGGGTCCCAGGGGAAAGAGGACAACGATCCGCCCAAAGAGGGCCCAGTACCTGGCCATCCCCCTGGCGGCTGCAAGAACTGCGGCGGGGGTGGCACGGGGCGGTCCCAGGGACTATCCCGACAGCTTTGTCGTGAGGACGAAGGCCGGAAACCTCCTGATCATGGGGCACCAGACGGGATCAAAGGGGGTGGTCCCCCTCTTCGTCCTGAAGCGCCAGGTGGTCGTTCCGGCGAGGGTGCACCCAGAGGAC
>QNCM01000161.1 GCA_003644505.1 Candidatus Makaraimicrobium thalassicum
TACCAAATTATTTTGTAACCGAGACTGTCACGCCATCTGGTGTTGACACTGTTTTGAAGTTATTGTTGATTTTAGTTTCGCGGACGCCGCTCCGGGTTTGAATACGAGAGAGATTTCAACGTTCCAACCGCAACACCACGTAATGTGACACTATGTTGTAACCGTAAGCTTTGTATGGGATGCACTTATGAGAGTTACATCTGTATCTGTTGGTCATGTATGAGAAAAGCAATTTAAAGATATGAATAGTTATCTTGAGATAGTTAAGTTACATCTGTATCTGTTGGTCATGTATGGGAAGAGCCTCGATTACGTCGAGGCGGATGGCACACGAAGTATGTAGCATTGTTGAGAAATATACTGGGACGTAAAAAAATATGAGCAATAAAAATATTGGTGTATATTTATGTAGATGCGGAGGTAACATTAGCGATGTTGTTAATGTCGAGAAGGTCGCAGATAAAATCTCCGGGATGGATGACGTAACACTTATAAATATTCAGGATTACTTATGCAGCAGCGCCGGACAGGGTCAGATCGAAGACGACATCAAAGCAGGAAAGATCAATCGCGTGGTAATTGGGTCATGTTCTCCAAAACTTCACCTTGAGACGTTTCGTGCAATGGCACAGAAGGCTGGCATCAATCCGATACTTCTTGAAATCGTAAACATACGCGAGCAGTGTTCATGGGTGCACGAGGATAAAGAAGAAGCCACAAGAAAGGCAGAAGGTCTGATAATTGGTGCGGTTTTGCGAATGCAGAGGCTTGAATCTCTGAAACCTCTTACAAAGCAGCTACAAAATCGTGTGCTGGTTGTAGGAGGGGGAATTGCCGGAATTACCACGGCACTTGAACTGGCTGACGAACGCAATGTTATTCTCATCGAAAGGGAGCCGTATATCGGTGGGCACATGATTGGTCTTTCAAAGACTTTTCCTACTCTTGACTGCTCGCAGTGTATCCTCACCCCAAAGATGGTGGCTGTTTTCAACCATCCAAACATCACTCTCTACACCCAGACCGAGGTTGTATCGGTTGAGGGGAACGTTGGGGATTTTGAGGTAACTTTGCGCCGAATGCCGCGATACGTGGATATAGACGCATGCACATCGTGTGGCAGGTGTAAAGAGAAGTGCTCGAAGGACGCGATTTCCCTCCCATTTGCACAGGCTATCCCGCAGGCGTACATCATTGACATGGATCAATGTATTGAATGCGGTGCTTGCGTAAAAGTCTGTAATCCCGGTGCAATCAAGCTTGATGATGCTACAGAAGAGCTGAAGATAAACGTTGGAGCCATTGCCATTGCAACAGGATTTGAATCGATTGATCCGTCCATCATCGAGGAGTACAATTACTGGCATCCTGATGTGATAACAGCAATAGAGTTTGAGGAGATGCTCTCTGCAAAGAGCAGGACAGGCATGCGTCTACAGAAGTCGGATGGAACGATGCCGCAAAAGGTTGCTTTCGTGCTCTGCGTCGGATCTCGCGACTTTAACCGCGGGAACAAGTACTGTTCAAAGGTATGCTGTTTGTATTCGCAGAAGCAGGCACAATTGGTGCTCAAGATGAACCCGGGTGCAGAGGTTACTATCTTTTATATCGATATGAGGGCAGCAGGAAGACGTATGGAAGAGTTCTATCATCACACACAAGAGCTCGCAGTCAACTTTGTTCGTGGGCGAGTGGCTGATATTACTCCACTGGATGACGGTAAATTACAGGTCCGCTACGAAGATACGTTTCTTGGAGAAATTGGACGTGACGAATTTGATATGATTGTGCTTTGCCCATCGCTCATCCCTTCAAAAGGATTGCAGAATCTTGCAGATCAATTGCATGTGGCAGTTGGTGCTGATGGATTTATCGAAGAGAAGCACGTCAAGCTTGATCCTGTAAATACACTAAACCAGGGCGTGTTTGTGGCAGGATGCGCAGTTGGACCAAAGGACATTCATGATTCAGTAACCGAGGGTATCGGTGCCGCTCACAAGATTTCAAGCTTTCTTGGAAAGGGGATTATTTCAATTTCCCCGGAAAAACCAGTGATCCTGGACACATGTGACTGCTGTGGTATCTGTGTGGAGGAGTGCCCGTACGATGCACTAACCATTGCACACGGGAAGCCTGTACTTGATCCGCTGTCGTGCAAGCTGTGCGGCATCTGTGTTGCAACATGTCCACAAAAAGCGATCGAGATTGCAAACTACCGACGAGATCAGTTAAAAGCACAGGCAGAAGGGATTCTTAGATCAGGCATGGGTGTGATTGTGTATATCGATCCTGAAGCTTATGCGGCCGCCGATCTTGCAGGTATGGATCGATCGCCGTATTCTCCACTTATAAGGTTTATCCAGGTGCCGTCCATACATATACTGGATGCAGATATTATAAACCATGCTTACGAGAGTGGTGCCGGTGGGGTGATGCTGATTGAAGGAACCACGGACGAGGTTCTGACAAACCGATCCAGGAGTCTCTATAATCAGTTGAAGAAGGAGACAAAAGCTCACAGGAAGCCTATCAGGTATTCACACATCGAGACCGCACAGTACGAGAAATTAATGAACCTCCTGAATGTGTTTGCCGAGCAGGTGGAGACGAGGGCGGGCAAGGAAAATAAGAAGCGGGATTGAGGTTGAAAAGTGTGATGAAA
>QNCM01000162.1 GCA_003644505.1 Candidatus Makaraimicrobium thalassicum
AACAACTTCATCCCTCCCGAATCTGGAGTTAGAGATTAATTCAAAGGCTATGTAGCGATTTCTTTCTCTCAATGTGGGAAGCAATGGCTTGGACATTTTCTCATGCCGAGGGCGGGACTTGAAGAATTGGTTCAAGTCAAGTGTAAAGTGTATGCTAGGGATGATATGATGATTGGGGATACTTTCATTCTTTCTTCTTTTCGTCTACATCAACGACTATCTTATGCCCGCAGTGCTTAAATTCTATCGGATACTCTCCGGGCTGAACGCCCTTGATGAGCACCTTCTTCCCGCAGGCAGGGCAGTATAGGACTACCATAATAATTATTAGTGAGGGAAGTAAATATTTAAGTAGGGTATCTGGTGAAGAATCTGGAACTGGAGAAGTTAAATTGATTTTTATTTATAAAAATTCAAAATATGATATGAGATTGAAATTAACGATACTTATATATACTTTATTGTGCTAATATTGTTAATGAGGAGATGAAAGTCGATAAGAGAGTAACCGGCTATTATGGTGTAACTCTTTCTGATAGAGAAGCTAAAACTGGTTCTTACATGTACAATAAGATAATTGATATTTTAGCAGAAAAATCAGTGGAGATTAGACCTGACACGTACATGCAAAAAACTGCAGTTGAAGTAGTAAGAGCTCTTAAATTAGACTTCGTTACCCGAGGTGTTTTACATTTTGGAGAGATAATAGCTCTACCCCCCGCAAATGCTATCCCAAACGTTACGTTTAATGATACAGAACTTCCTAGTTTTATTGATGAAAATGATTTTAATCTTCTTGTGAAAGAAAAATGTAATGTATTTGATTATATGGAGAATAAAGAGTCGATATCTGCGGCTCAACACGTGATGCACGATAATCGCCTTTACATAAACTTTGATAAATTTATGTCTGCTATAGAAGAGAACCTATCTGTTGAGGAAATCTTCCCTATTATAGATGAAATAAATGAGCAATTTAAAGAATTCCCGGATATATCCTTCACCAAAAAAATGACAGAAAAACACCTATATGCATTCACTGAAATAGCAAAGGAACTTTTATGGAAGAAAAATAGATATATTGTCACTAGGGATATACAATATACATTTGATACGCTCCAGAAGATGATTGGAAATTGTAGATTCTACGATACAGTTCAGGGAGATTCAAAAGAAGAATATAAAGAAGTAACAAAGAAAGAACACCCTGCTCTAGAGGCGGAATTCAAGCGAAACCTTGAGAACTTGGTTTTTAAATTAAAGACCTATACCAGAATTGATCAAAGAAAATCAGAATTAGCGTTTACCTAAATAGCTTTAGCTTTCTAAGCTTCCAGTCAAGGAGTTTTTCCTTTGTAGGTATGTGTAATATATTTAGCCCTTCCTTGGAGATAACTTTCTCAAATTCTCTATCACGAACTAGTATTGTTTCCACTCCGATGCCTTTGTAGTGTGCCAATATTTTATGATCCTTTTCATTATCTTTCATCTCTTTGTAGGAATTCAATATTCTTTCTGCTTCAGCATCATACTCTTCAGAGTATTCTTTTTCCTTACCATTTAGTTCCTTGATTGCTCTTTTAATTTCTCCATCAGCATGTTCTTTTGTCTGTCCCATACGAATTAGGACGCCATAGGTCTCTTTCCATACAACTGATGAAACAGCTATCTTAGCACCTTTCACCTTTGAATCAATGTACTCGATAGTAGCAAGATTTTGAGTTGCATCTACTAATGTTTGTGTGTCGATTCCATATTTCAACTTATAGACCTCCTTTCAATAAGCATATAGTGCTAAACTAGTTTATATATCAGGAAATATGAAGTGCCAATGGCTATAACATAGTGATATAGCTTGCTACAATCAAGTTGTACGTCGCAATTATCTCTGAAAAATGAATTCCTACAGGCTCGCTTCGGCTCAAAAATCAATCCTTGCTTCGCAAGGACTAAGGCCCTTCGGGTTGATTTATAAGCCTCGCTCGCCAATTTTGAAGCTCTGCTTGTAACCTAAGAAAAACTTTCCTTCGGAAAGTCAAGCCTCGCTACGCTCGGTTTTCTCAAGTTCCTTCGCTCCGCTGAATTCAATATAGAATTCTATACATGCCTCGCTCCGGGAGCATAAAGCTCCGCTCCCTGCAGAATCCTTCGGACTCTTCCACTCGCTCCGCAGGTCCCTCCGCTCCGCAGATGACAGAATTCGATTTGAATTATAGACTTTATCCAGGGCATAATCCTCATTATCTTTATTCAATAAGAAATTTAACGAATTCAAGCAGTGGATAAGGTATGAATTCCAGTCAGTTAGTCGATTCTGCTAAAAAGCACATAAGGAGAATTTGTGGCAGTGTGTGATTTCTTCCAGAGTCAGAAATCATCACACGCCACTACAGCCAAAGAATATGGCAATTCTCCTATATTGTGCTTTTTGCCTGTCTCAGGAGAGACAGGCACGCAGAATCTCTGAATTCCGGTAGAATTCCGATACTTCGGGAAATTTTCATTTTGGTTGGATGAAATGAAAATTTCCAATTTGAACGGGGTGAAACTCCCCAAGGACTTCAACTGGTTTCTACGCAGGAATTTGCAGTATGTAGACGACTGGGAAGAGGCATATCAGTTAGCTCGGCTGGATTACGCTGAGTATCTGGCTCTAC
>QNCM01000060.1 GCA_003644505.1 Candidatus Makaraimicrobium thalassicum
ACTTGAGATGAGTTATTTCGGGCAAAAAAAGACTGTGCTGTCGCTTGCAGATAAGATTTTGAAGAAGCCGAGTTATACTACTTTTCCTACTTATTTTGTGAAAAATGAGTGCGGGGTGTCTGTTCTTGTAGAGGATATTGAAGCTACTGTGGCAGAGACAGGCTGCGTCTTTTCAAGGTGCAATTATACTGTGCTTATGGGGTGCAATCGGATGCCAACGTGCGTGAGAGTCGAGGATAAGGTGATTTTGCTTGGGGATACTACGCCTTTCTGCAATCATGTAGGGACTTCAAGTGCATGCAATGTACCGAAACCCACGATTGATTTTGCGGCTAAGGTGGCAAATTATTTCAAGAGTCCTTTAGGACTAAACAATAAACTGCTTATTATATGGGAGGATAAGAAGATGAATCCTAATTTGGCGAATTTTGATGCGCTGATAGATAATATCACTGCCACAGGCATTACCCAAGTTGATAATCTCAGGCATGATGCTGAAATAACGCCTGCAACACTTAGCAGTTACGGGCAGGTGTGGATTTTCAGGCCCGGATGGTGTTCGGGTGAGGACATATATGGAGTCGCGAGGAGCGGAGATCTTATCTGTGAGGATGTCAGGACGTGGTCTGGCGCAGAAGTTAATGTTGTTCGGAAATATGTGAAATCAGGGGGTAAGCTGTTTTTGACTACAGATTATTCGAGCATGCCTGATGCGGAGTTTAAGTCTGCGCAGGGTATCAAGCAGGATGTTAATGTGCCGCAACATGTGGCGGCGAATAAGATTCTTTCGGCAATCCGTCAAGATCTTCATTTTGATGAGACCGGGTGCTATTGCGGGTGCGGTGTGATGTCAAGTACGAATTATGCCAAAGTCCCGCTTGTGAATGGCATTGAAGGATTTGAGTTTCGTGCTGCTGCGCGGATTATTTGTTAGGCTTATATGCTATGAAGGTATGGTGAGTGCAATATAATTGTTGGGGCGATGAATATGGATGTTATGAAAATTGTTGGTTTTGGTGTTTTGGCTGCTGTTTTGTTTTTTGGGCAGTCCGTATGGGGATATGTATATCATGAGCAGGTTCAGGAAGGCCAGGACAATGTTCTGGAAGAGCTTAATGCACTTGATATTGTCTGGAGTAGTATGTTTACACTTGATGAGGATATTATACGCGGTCATGGCTGTACCCCTGATGATAGTTATTATGGTGTCGAGTGCCCGCGGCCGTATGGCGGGTTTATTATAGGTCATCTTGCTATTAACCTGTATTCTTCGCTTCAGATGGTTCAGAATGGCTATGTGGTGAAGGACGGGGATGAAGTCTGCGCAGATGAGGTAGTTGAAGCAGAACAGGGTAGTAATGGGGGTGAGTGGTTTGTTAAAGGAGGACCTACTGATTCGCCGCCGATACAGTGGATGAGTTGTACGGAATTGAAAGGTTTTTTGACTGATGTTGTTGAATGGCATAAGACGAATGTTTATCCCGATGATTACAGGACAGATATAAAATATGGGGTTGATAGTTATGTTGTGGATAATAATGTGATTAATCGCGATGATATTATTGTGTATCCTACCCCGAATTATGCTGGATGGCGATCTTATCTTTCGGTTCTTTGCTGCCAGAGTGAAGATGTTCCTTTAACTAAAACTGATGATGATGGCAAAACAGTTTATAATGTCAATTCTAAACCAGTATGTATAATGTATATTGATGGTTTTTATAATTCAGGGAGTTACCAAACTGCTGGGTATCTTGTGCCTGTATTTAAGCCATTCATATTTGGATTCGGGCGTAATTTCCAGGGTTATCTCGGTAGCAGCACTTATTTTAGTGAGTCAAAGTGGATTGATGAGTATTTTGAGACCTCATTATTTGATTTCAGCCATTCTAAAAGGGTGAGCCAAGTCAGCCCTTTGGCTAAGGGCGGGTCGAATATCGAGATGCTGGAGTATGATCTGGAATCGTCTTTGTATGAGTATGATCCGCTTTATGTGCGTGTGCAGATTGAAAATACAGGTGATATGAAACTGCATATTGATGATGTCAGCCTGAATGTGGGTGAGTTTGAGGTGATTTATGCGCCGAAGAGTCTTGATGCAGGCAATAAGTCAGAGATTATTATTGAAACTGCGGCAAGGGATATTTCTTCGCTGGAGTTGAGTATTGATTATTTTTCAGATAAGCTCGGATGTCTTAACACAAAGGATTTTAGTGTGGATTTTTCTCTTGGCAGTGTTTCTGTAAAAGAGCGCCCGTTCTGCAAGGAGACAGGTAATTGCGCAGGTACAGGTATGGACAATGCTGCGTGCTGTCGTGGGGCTTGTTATGATCTGGGGCGCGGAAGTTGCGATGATTATGACGGTGACGGGAGTTTTGAGTGGAGTTATTATTGAGGTTGTGTATGGAATGATGGATGTGTGATTGCTATGAAGAAAGTGTTTGTTTTTGGATTTTTGGCTGCGATGTTGTTTGTAGTGTTGGGGCAGGGTACATGTGCGTTTGTGAACCATTTTCAGGCTCTTGGATTGAATCTTATGAATCCTGATGCCTCGAGTCAGATGAATTCAGAAAGTATGAGTACCATAGATATAGTCAGAAGTAGTATGGCTGAACTTGACAATAGTATTGTAAAAGGTCATGGATGCTATGGTGAAAATGAGGCATGCACACCAACATTAGGTTCCTGCTGTCCTGTGGTATATGGGGCTTTTACAAGCCATACGGCTATAAATCTGTACTCATCGATCCAAATTGTTGATAGGGGCTATGTATTAAAAGACGGAGATATGTTCTGTAGTGATGATGAACTTGAAGCAAAATATGAAAATAATGGTGGAGAGTGGTTTACAAAAGGAGGACCATCAGATACGCCGCCTATACAATGGATGAGTTGCTCTGAATTGAAGGATATGCTGACACATCTTGTGAAGTGGCATAAGACCAATGTTTATCCGGATGATTATAGGCCGATATCTACGGATAGCCCACCAGAGAGTTATGTTGTTAATAATGACGCAATTAACCGTGATGATATTGTCGTGCATCGCACTATGGTATCTACCCTGATTAGTACTCATCAGAATGTTAGGTTGGTGTCGTATCTTTCTGTTCTTTGCTGTTTGGATGAACCATCTTCATTAGCTGAAAAAGAAGATAAGGGAGAATATAGTTATGAAATAAATTTCAACCCAAAATGTATAATGTATTTCGATAGCTTGTATTCACTTAACGGATTGTGGGGTGAAAAACCTAAGGCACCATCTTTCTTAAAATATAATTATCTGCCTGAATTTAAGCCATTGATATTTGGAAAGGCATCTTATGGCAGAAATGATGTTGGTCAGTATTTTAGTGATTTGAGTTGGATTGACAGGTATTTTGAAACATCGTTTTTTAACTCAAGCCATTCTATGACACTCACACCTGTTGAGCCTGCACAGGGTGAGCGCGGACCGGATATTGAGATTACCAAGTCATATTACCAGTCTTCGGTGTATGAGGATGCGCCGCTTTATCTGCGCCTCGTTGTTAAAAATACGGGTGATATGCTTGCGCATGTTGATACTGTCAGCCTGAATGCGGATGTGTATGAGGTGATTTATAAGCCGGAGAGCCTTTATGGCGGTGAGACGTCTGAAATTATTGTTGAGACCAAGGGCAAGGATATTTCTGAGTTGAAGCTGACTGTCGAGTATTTTTCAGATGAACTAGGGTGCCTGCCTACGAAGAATTTTGTTGAGAGTTTTTCGCTTGGAAGTGTTGATGCGTTCCCGCTTCCGTCGTGCAGGGAGAATGGGGATTGTGAGGGTGTCGGGATGGATAGTCCTGTGTGCTGTCGTGGGGCTTGTTATGATCTGGGGCGCGGAAGTTGCGATGATTATGACGGCGACGGCACTTTTGAGTGGAGTTATTATTAAACTTGTAAAATAAAAAATAGATTAGGTGATGTGATATGAAGAAAATGAAAGTTTTGATTTTAAGTATGATGTTGTATCTCATGTGCATGGGAACGTCTGCGTTTGCTGCGAGTGAGAATATTGACTGTTTTGAGTATTATAAGTTCCAGAGCGGGCTTGAGTTTAATGATCTGCATGCGGAGAAGGTGAGTTATGCGCCAGGTGATGATGTGCGCGTCTTTTACAATCTTTTAAGCCACATGGATGTGCCTATTGTCGAGGGAAAAGTTCGTGTGCAGATGTTTTATGATGGTGATGATGCAAGAGAGGAGATGATTGATGAGTTCTTTGATGCGCGTGATGTCAGTCTTTATCCTGATGAGAAGGTTCCTTTGTATTTCAAATGGAGTGTTCCTGAAAATGCTAAGGCAGGAAAGTATACTGTGAAGATGTACTTTGTTGTCGGGGCAATGTTCAATCTTTGCGGTATCAGTATGCTTCCTTACGGTCCCCCCGGTGTGCCAGGTGAGATGACTTCATTTGATGTTGTGAATGAAGGCGCTGAGTCCAGGATTTATTTTGATAAGGATTCTACTACTCTTAACGGCAGGAAGTATACATTTGGGACTTTTGCGCCGACTTTTGATGAATCCACACCTATCTCCATCAAGACGAAGATTGTGAACGAGGGCACTCTGAAAAAGCAGGTTAGCCTCATGATGAATATTTATGAGTGGGATGACCTGACTGAGAGACCTATGGCTGCTCATACGCAGGAGAAGAAGGTTCTACTTGCGCCGGGTGCGTCTGTTGATGTTTCCTATGATGTTGGTGCGCTTGTGACTGGTGCTTATGAGGTAAAGTTTATTGCAACAAGTGCTTCACAGAATGCTATTCTTAAGATGAGATTTGCTGTAGGGGGCGAAAAGGGCGGTATCGGCTATCTTGGCATTGATAAGTTCCCGTTTGAGGCAGGCGATGAGGTTACTGTTTTTTCCTGTGTGTCAAATACTGCGGATTATTCCAGTACGTTTTTAGGGCATGGGACCGTTGAGATTATGGATAAGAACGGGAAGACTGTTTTTACAGATACTCTTGATGAGATGTCTATTGTGGCGGACCCTATGGGTATGAAGTGGACTTTTTCACCTACAGAGAGCCTGAATTATCTTAAGCTTCGGATGAGGCTTTATGATACGGACAATAACATTGTGAATGAGGCTATGTTGACTTATGACTATTCGAAATTCAGGGATGTGCCTAAGGTGTTTAGTGTTGAGGCAGATAAGTCCAATTATAAGCAGGGTGATGCGCTGAATTACAAAGTCAGTTTTAAGGATGAGAGGGGAACGAGTTTAAGAGGCGATGTTGTTGCATATATTGTGGCTCCGGATGGTAATATTATCCACAGGGTCAAGGATGCGAGGATTGACGGTGTTTTTGAGAACAGCATCAAGCTTCATGGAGATGAGGGTACATATAAGATTGTCGCGCGCGAGGTGAATCATGACCTGTTTGCGGAGACTTCGGTTGCGCTTGCTGCCGGTAAGGTTGTGGCTGTTGATGATGGTTCTGATGAGCCTAATATGATGCCTGTTGTTTTGCTGGTTGCTTTGGTTGCGGTTGTTTTGGGTGTTATGGTTGTTATGGTTATGCGTAGGGGCAAGAAGTGAATGGAGTGTGATTGCTATGAATAAATTGTTTGTTGTAGGGATGTTGGCGCTGTTCTGCCTTTTGGCAGCAGTCTCGGTTACGTATGCGTATGTGACGCATGGACAGTCTGTCGAGTTGAATGTGAGTGATCCTGATGCTGCGGATTCGATGACTGAGGAGCTCCAGACCATAGATATTGTCAGGAGTGGTCTGATAAATATTCATAATCGGGATTATGATGATATCATACGAGGCCATGGATGCGGTGTTGGTTATTGTCCTGTATGTTACGGGGCTTTTGCAGGTCATACAGCAATAAATTTGTATTCTTCACTCCAGATAGTTGATAGGGGTTATGTGTTGAAAGACGGTGACACGTTTTGCAGCGGCGATGAACTTGAATCAAAATATGATAATACTGGTGGTGAGTGGTTTACGAAAGGGGGACCTTCGGATACGCCGCCGATACAGTGGATGAGTTGTCCTGAATTGAAGGATATGGTGACGCATCTTGTTGAATGGCATAAGACTAATGTTTACCCTGATGATTATAAGCCGGTGTTTGATGGTAGTGCGTCAGATAGCTATATTGTGGATAATGATGCTGTTAACAGGGATGATATTGTGGTGTATCAAAGCAATTCTGCTCACTATGGTAGGGGTTGGTCTAGTTATCTTGCGCTTCTTTGCTGCCAGGGTGAAACTTCTCCGTTGAGTGAGGCAGAAGACAATGATGTCTCTGTTTATGAAATTAATTCAGATCCGAAATGTGTAATGTATTTCGATAGCCTATATTCTACCCGAGGATGGGGAGATTGGATGGATGTTCCGTCTGTGAAGTACAATTATCTGCCTGAATTTAAGCCATTGATATTTGGAAATTCACGTAACGGCAGAAACGATCTGGGTCATTATTTCAGTGATTTGAGTTGGATTGAGCGGTATTTTGACGCGCCGCTGTTCCAGTCAAGCTATTCTATGACGCTCACACCTGTTGAACCTGCCGAAGGTGAGCGCGGTCCGGATATTGAGATTACCAAGTCGTATTATCAGTCTTCGGTGTATGAAGGTGCACCGCTTTATCTGCGCCTCGTTGTCAGGAATACAGGAGATATGCTTGCGCATATTGATACTGTCAGTCTGAACGCAGATGTGTATGATGTAATCTATAAACCGGAAAGCCTTTATGGTGGGGAGACATCTGAGATAATTGTTGAGACCAAGGGCAAGGATATATCTGAGCTAAAGTTGACTGTTGAGTATTTTTCAGATGAACTCGGGTGCCTGCCTACCAAGAATTTTATTGAGAGTTTTTCGCTTGGTAGTGTTGATGCTTTCCCGCTTCCGTCGTGCAGGGAGAATAGCGATTGCGAGGGGCGCATGATGAATAGCCCAGTGTGCTGCCGGGGGCTTTGTTATGATTTGGGGCGCGGGACGTGTGATGATCTTGACGGTGACGGGTATTTTGAGTGGAGTTATTATTGAGATAATAGGTCCCTAGGGAATAAGAAGGATTTTTCAGATGAATATTGCGATATTCAGTGCAGAGGATACGCCCATTACGTTGAGTGATTATGTGATAGCTACGTTATGTCGCCACAATGCATGACTGCACAAGAAATCTTGTGGCTCATACAGATGCATCCTGCTAAAATCTGCGGGTTATGGCGCATACCATCAGAAGTATAATCAGTATTGAGAGTCCTGCGAGTCCCGGGCTTCTTGAAAATGCCCCGTCGTCTTTGTTGACTATGTGTATTGTTTTTATCTCGTATGCGTATAGGTGGCTTGCCTGGGAGTCTGCGAATATTTTTAGTTTGTAGGTGCCTGTTTTGCCTGCGAGTATGTCAAATGATATTGTCTTTTCCTCGTTTGGTTCCAGAGAGATGATTATCTCATTTTTCTCGTCACCGAAATCCACCCAGTTTTCTATTACTGTGGGGGTTCCGTGAGTTGTGAGTGTTACTGTGTCTAAGATGTGCAGGTTGTTTTTGATTTTTACTGCGATGTGATCTGTTGAGCCTAATAGGATTATGAGTGCTTCGTCGCCAGATAATGTTGTGATGTTTGGCGGTATCATGAGAGTACATCTTGGGTCTGATACGCACCTGTATTTGCAGTTCAGGTCTTCGCAGTACCAATAGGGCATTTCTGAGTCCATGCAGTAGTCATAGCCACATTCTTTGCTGCCTGTTTCTGTGCAGTTAAGGCAGTCTGTGCATCCGCAGGATGTTTCATTGCCGGCGCAGTGTGGTGTGTTTGCGCATTTTGATTTTAAGGTGCCGGGGCTTTCGCAGGTGTCCTGTGTGCAGGGGTTGAAGTCATTGCAGTCTGCATGTGAGAAGCAGGCTGAGAATATTATAGGGATAAAACTGATGCAGTTGCTGTTTATTGCAAGGCTTGTCTTGAAGTTGCCTGTGGATTGGACTGTGCCGCTGCCGATGCATAGGTTTGTTTTGAAGTTTGTGCCGATGCTTGTTGAGCCGCTGCCTACACCGAGGTTTACGTTGAAGTTCTGGGCATAAGCTGAGGGTATTAATAAGGTAATTGTGAGTATTGCACAAATGATTTGTGTTGGTTTCATTTTTGGATGCCCTTCTTTTATATTTGTTTTTTAGTCTGTGAATCTTATCTGTATCTGGTCGCAGATAGGAGTGCTCAGATCGTTGCAGACTTTTACTGTAAGGAGGTAGGTTATGTCTGTGAATGTGTTGTATGGACCAATCATGCCATTGACTATGCCGTCTATGATGAATACGTCGTTTGTTGCGCCAGCGAGACTTACAAATCCACTGAAAGAAGAACAGCCAGAGTTTCTGCACTTTTTAAGTGATTCGACTGTTACTGTGCCGTTGATAGGCTGATTGTCTGTGTCTGTTACTGTGCCATCAAGAGAGAGAAGGGTTGGAGCGGATGTTGGTGTGGGTGGGGGGGGACAGTCCGGATCCACAGGACTACATGGTTGTGTACATCCATCGCCGCCGAAACATGTTGGCGGGGGGAATTCGCAGTATCTAATTAGGAATAGTTTACCTGGTTCTGCAATTATATTCGGGCATCCTACTGCATCTTCACATACTTCTGGAGTCAATGTGCAATATTTGATGGTTTGAGTTATTTGATTACCACTTTTAATCAGGCCGCCGCCTAAGGATATTGAACCGGCCTTGATTGTGGTTGCGCCACTGAGTGAGTAATCATCTGATCCGGAGCTGAATGTGTTATCGCGTGTGTTATTGATGATCCCGGATACGATAAGAGTACCTGTATCTATTGTCAGTGCCATGGCGTAGCCATTACCGGTACTACCTCCTATATTTCCTCCACCATGAATTCTTAGCATGGTATCTGCTTTAATTGTAAGTTTTGAAGTTGTTCCAACAGTAGATACGCTTTTGAATCCAGTCACAGCATCAATCATACCATATATGTCTACATCTTTTGAGTCTATTGAAATAGAAGCTATGCCATATACTGTGTTTGCTATCAGAATGCCTGAAGATTCTATATCTATATTATTGAAATTTAGACTCAATTTAATGTCATTATTCCCGATTTGAGAAAAATTGTGTAGGCTGTCTATTGTGCAGGTGTCTGTTCCGCCTGAGTAGGTGTCGCATATGCAGACTGTGGG
>QNCM01000163.1 GCA_003644505.1 Candidatus Makaraimicrobium thalassicum
CAAAGAGCTTCAGAAGAAAAATCAACAACTTTGAAGGGAAAAAGGTACAATGCTTTGATTTGAAGGATATAGCATACATGCTAAAAAAGCAAACAATCAAGGCTCAGAGAAATTCATAATGGATTTCCTGCTCTTGGATTTGGAGATATTTTGGTTCTGGAGAAGGGAGGAAGTATAAGGTTATGATTAATTATTTCCCATGAGCGAAATGGGGAGCAGGAGGTGGATTTTTGTTATGTTCAGGGCGATGCTGAGTGGGGTTATAGATTTATAGGGAGAGAAGTGAAGCTAAGGCTTTTGGACAGGAATGTAGGCATAGATAAAGGATTTAGTTTGGTTTTTGGGGAGTAAGTTTTTGGGTATTCATTTCCATAACGGAATGAACTTAATTTTCTTTTTATTTTAAACCGGCTTATTTCTTCTACACCCTCATAATCTTTGTAATAACAAGCAGATTGTTGCATTTTAAATGCTTTGAGGCATGCAATAACGCTCTTATCTCCTCCTTTCCTTGTTTCCATATCATCCAGAGTATAGCAAACCTGAATCAATTGCTTAACTTTTGAGCCTTATTTGATTACAAAATCTACTTCTCCATTATGATGCTGCCAATAATAAATTTCTATCTTTTTATTCAAATCTTGCTTTCTTTTAAGCTCTACAGCTACTATATTCTCGTAAACCCTCCCAACATCCCTGCTTAGCTTAAAGCCAATAGTATTACTTAGTTCAACATCTATAGAATAAACCTTTCTCGCAGCCCTTTCTTGCTCTTTAACCTTCCAAGAAAACCTTTTTACAAAAAATTAGATAAACATCTTCAAAATAAGATGAGAATTTCTCCGCAGTATCTGTGTTCATACCTATCATTTTTGCTACAGAACTGAATGTTACAGGCCTGCTCGTGTTCGTTAAATAAAACCTTGCTATGGCTCTTAACTTCTTTGATTCCCTTACATTATACCTTTGTTCAATGTCTTTGGTTATTATATCTTCAAAATATGTTAGGAGGAGTTCTTTTTTATTATTGCTCAAAACAACCTCCGGGAAGCCGCCAAATGTTATCTATTCAGAACACAATCTTTTTATCTCCACCCTTCTGTTTACTATATCCAGTTTGTTCTTAATGCTAATACCCTTGAATTCTAAGAACTCTTCAAAGCTTAGAGGGAAAACTGTAACATCAAGATGTCTGCCAGTAAGTAAGCCTCAAGCTCGCCTTTTAATAGCTGTGAGCTGCTACCTGAAACTATTATTTTGGCCTTTCCTAGTTCATGGATCGTTCTTACCCACCTTTCCTATCCTTTCACTCTATGTATCTCGTCCACTAATAAGAGAGGCTTCTTTGCAGGATTTAAGTGCTCTAGATAGGCTTCACAAATTGTATTTAGAAGCTCTGGGGAAAGCTCCGTAAAGCGCACATCCTCAAGATTTACAAAGGCTACATTTTCCTTTCCCCATACCTTGCTGATTTTCCTTGCTACTTGCCTTAATATGAAGGACTTTCCAGCCCTCCTTACTCCTATAACACTCACAACCACATTGGATTTTAAATTGCACACCAAAATAAAAAATAATAGCATCATAATGGTAAACAAAATTATACTTCAATAATCATTCCATCATAACCAAATTCGATATTAAAATCAGGACATTTTTCTTTAACCGTCTTATTAAGTTCATCATGATTTAACCCAAACATTTCCTCAATATGTGTTATAATTATCTTTTTGGCATTCATCTCTTTCGCATGTTGTAACATTTGTTCAAAGCTATCTTCTTCATTTGACCAATCTATATTAGGATTGCCTATTGATTTATCTTCAAAAAATAAATGATGTGCAATGAATATATCTGCATTTTTACAATTCTCATGCACTTTAAGATTTTTGTATTCACAAGGTGCATAAACCAGTTTCCTACCTCTATTGTCTGTGATAATAAAATAGAAGCCTTTTGTATGTTCAATCAATACAGGCTCAACCTTTACACTTCCGAAATCCAAAATATCATACCCTTTGAAAATCTTTATTCTTATTATCCCTCTTTGTTTCTCATAAAAATCTAAAAAGCTACCACAAGATAGTTTTTTGAACATCTCTAATTGAAAGTGGGAAATAAACACATTAATTAGCTCGTTAAATGGCTTCTGATTTACAAAATCAAAATTTAACTGCTCTAAAATTCTTAACCCTAAGGTATGGTCGGGATGCCAGTGAGTTAAAATTACATTTCTCACTTCATTAATGTTTTCTCTATTTAATTGTTGTCTTATTTCTTCTGGGACATCAAATAATAGTTTAGCTTCATAGTTATAAAGGCATGTCCCTGTTCTATAATAAGGAATACCTTTTTCTCTAGCCTCTTTACAAACTTTGCAGTTACAACCAGGTCGTGGAGGTGGAACAACACCACCAGAACCCAACATATTGAATTTCATATATTTATCTATTTAAAATGCAATTTATAAGAATTTTGTTCCTTAACCTGGCTTTGGGACAAAATTAATTTCTATCCTTCACTATTACTAAATATACCTTCCTGCCCAGATATTCTTTTGGACAATCAACCTTTGCACCGTTCCCGAATCTTGTTACCCTCCTAACTAAAAA
>QNCM01000061.1 GCA_003644505.1 Candidatus Makaraimicrobium thalassicum
CATCCATAACACTAGTCTCCTTCCATGGCATAGTACCCTCCTTTGTTTATAGAGGTTACTATACCAAAATGTGTAAACTATGTGCTCGGAATAAAGTGTTAAGGATGTACTCGGAATATACCACAATGGCGGAGAGGCAGGGATTCGAACCCTGGGAACATTGCTGTTCACGTGTTCTCCAAACACGCGCCTTCGACCACTCGGCCACCTCTCCGCGTCCCGCCAAAATGAGGACCTGCTCTATGTATGGCTCTTGAAACTCTCCAGTGCCTTGTCTACGGTATCATATAACTCAAAAATCTTATCGAGCCGGGTAAGCTGGAATATACTGAACATCTCGCTGGATAAACCGCTCAGTTTTATTTCACCGTTCCTTCCCCATACGTCTTTAGCGAAAGACATTATAGCTACTATCACCAGCGAAGAAAGAAATCCGACTTTGGAAAGGTCGATGATAAACCGATCCTCTCGCATGCGGCTCAGATCGCTCAACTCTTTTTTGAGCTGCTCCCGCTGTTCAAGGGTTATTTCATTAAAAGAAAAAGTGAGAACATCAATATCCTGGACCTTTTTGATGATGACCAGTTTTTCCATAATAAACTCTCCTTTTTGCGGTCATATGGTTATGCGCCTAATTATTCTACATATAGATCCGCGATTTGTCACGAATTTTATTGGCAGATATATAAGCGGGATACGGGCAGCCATTATACTCCTTTATATAATAAAAAAAGTAGAGAATCTCCCCGTATTCTGGTAAAATTACATCGGAGAGGTGGCTGAGCGGTTGAAAGCGGCGGTCTCGAAAACCGTTGTGCCTTCGGGTACCGGGAGTTCGAATCTCCCCCTCTCCGCCAGATTAACAAAAAACCCGGCTGTAATATTAGCCGGGTTTTTTGTTAATCTGGCATTTTATAACGGAAAAAAGGAATAGCCCCGTTTGCCATCATATACTTCTGCTACTTCCGCCTATTCGAGGACTTCCCTGAGGGCTCCGAGAAGCTTTTCGGCGCTGTCGGTCTTATTTATGAACGCGTCGGCTTTCCTCGCGAACACGGAATGCCTGTAGTCGGTATGGCCTGTGTAGATAATGATCCTGGAAGCGGGAGAAATAGAACGGACCGTATCAAAAACGCTTATTCCGTCCTTCTTGGGCATGACCAGATCAAGTATGATCGCGTCAATATCCTGATTTTCCTTAAGATAAGAGACCAGAGAAAACCCGTCATGGACAAAATCAACCCTGTATCCTTCTCCTTCCAGTATGTCCTTCAGGACATCGCATAATTCAGGACTATCTTCAGCTACGACTATTCTCTTTTGGTCCTCACTCATTTTTTATTGAATACGCTCCTTTTCGCCGCTTATTTATCGTAAAAACCTTTAGTGTTTAGTATACCTTACCCCCAGATATAAGGCAATTTTATCTCAGGGCGCATCTCCCGCGATCTTTCCCTGAACGGCGATATTAAGCAGGACAAGACCTGTTTCGGAGCAGGTGGAATGGCTGGGATATCCAAAAAAGTCTACATTTTTTTTCTTAACATAACTATTTTTCTATTTAAAATCGTTTATTTTTATTAAATTTTCCTTCAATCTCACTTTTTCATTAATTAATTCTGCCTTTCTTATCTACTGGGGATTTTTATCTTACAAAAAGTTGCCTTCATTATATTCTATGCTATACTTTACAATTGGAGGTTAAGAAAAAATGGGGTATTTGAAAACCATGGGTCTTTTCTAGCTTTTCTGTCCCCCTTAAAAAAACTAATAAAAGGTAAAAGAAAAGCTATTTTAAAAACAACCTTTCCAGAGGTTGTTTTTTTTATTCCCCGCCTCTGACCATTGGAACAAATACGACCGGCAGCAGCGCTTTTTTCTCGACCCCGTCTTTTGTACGAACGATCAGGTAAAGCTCCTGAAAGAACGCACCGACGGGAACGACCATCCTTCCCCCGATCTTGAGCTGGTCGACCAGTTTTTCGGGCACTTCCGGAGGCGCCGCGGTCACGATGATCGCGTCAAAAGAAATGTCGCCGGGCCATCCCTTGTAACCATCCCCGCACCTGACATCTATATTGTCGTACCCCAGCCTCTTCAGGTTGGCGCCGGCGGAAGAGGCAAGCGGCTTCAGTATCTCGATCGTATAGACCTCTTTCACGATCTCGGCAAGGACCGCTGCCTGGTACCCACAGCCCGTCCCGATCTCAAGGACAGTGTCATCCGGGCCAAGCCGCGCCGCTTCCGTCATGTAGGCAACGATATACGGCTGCGAAATGGTCTGTCCATATCCTATAGGCAAAGGCGTGTCCTTATATGCTTTCTGCCTCAGTTCCTCCGCGACAAAAAGATGGCGTTCTACTTTTGCCATAGCCTCAAGGACCCTTTCATCGGTGATACCCCGCTCTTTTATCTGTGTTTCCACCATCTCCTGTCTCCTGGCCGCGAAGACATCGTCCTGCGCGGAAACAGAGCCGGCAGCGCTGCCGGCGATAACAAACACGGAAAACAATATTACAGAACGCAGAAAACCTGTCATATTCCCTCCTTACCGCAAACAGCCAGAATCCTGTCGCATACCTCCATAAAGTCATCCGACCTGCAATCATGATCCACTATACCGGACAACTTCTCACTGGAGGAGTTAAACGCCACGGAATATCCCGCCAGCATGGCCATGGGGATGTCCCCCTCGCTGTCCCCCACAACGATCATCTCACGGGGGCCCGCCCCAAAGCGTTTCAGTATCTCCCTGACGGTCTTTCCCTTGGCGCCGTGACTTATGTTTATCCTGACGCCTCCTGTCAGCCTGCCGTTCCGCACGTTCAGGCGGTTACATATAACATAAGCAAACCCCAGTTCTTCCTTTATCCGCTCAGCGATGAACTGAAGCCCTGTTGAGACCGCCGCGAGCTTAAACCCCGCTTTTTTCAACTTCTTTATGGCGCGCACGGCGTTCTTCGAATATTTCACGCGCCGGAAGACCTCCCGCAGCTTTTTTTCCTCGATGCCTTTCCAGTGGGCCGCGTCAAGCTCACAGAACCTCCGGTAACTTATCTTCCCGGCAAGAAACTGTTCCTGGTATTTTCTCGCCAGAACATCCCAGAGGCCCAGCCTCTCGTGTATATACCTCCAGCTTGAAACATGCCGCGTTATCGTCCCGTCTATGTCGAAAACTATAAGTTTATATCTCATCTGTCCGCTTTTTCCGCATATCGTCCCGCGAGCTGACCGCATGCTCCCAGGATATCCCCGCCCCTGGACTTCCTGACCGTTACCGTAACGCCCTTCAAACGCAGACTCTCCTTGAACAGGGCCAGCCGCTTTATCCCCGGCATGAGGCGCTTCTGCCCGGGGACCGGGCTGTATTCTATCAGGTTGACCTTTGCTTTGAGTCTTTTCGCGATCCCTGCGAGCTTTTCCGCGTCTGCGGGAGAATCATTCCTGCCCTTGATCAATGTGTATTCCAGAGTGACCACCCTTCCCGTCTCCCCGTAATACTCTTTACAGGCGGATATCAGCTTTTTCAGGGGATACCTGCGGTTGACCGGGACAAGCCCGTCTCTCACCCTGTCATTCACAGCGTGCAGGGATACCGACAGCCCCACCTGCAGCCCTATTTTCTTCAGCTTCAGTATCCCCGGAACGATCCCGCAGGTCGAGACCGTGATCTTCCGGGCTCCTATGCCCGGGCCGTCCGGGTGATTGATGACGCGGATGGCTTTCTCCAGGTTATCATAATTGTCCAGCGGCTCGCCCATCCCCATGAACACGATATTGGTCATGCGGCACGCGCAGAGCTTCTGGACGAGGAGCAGCTGGTTCACGATCTCGGATACCCGGAGATCCCGGATAAAACCTTTCATGCCGCTCGCGCAAAACGGGCATTTGAACCTGCAACCGACCTGGGTTGACAGGCACAAAGTCCTGCGTCGTTTCTCTTTGATGAACACCGTTTCCACGTGTTCCCCGTCCTCCAAGCGCCACAGGAATTTCTCCGTTCCGTCTTTCGATATCAGGCGCTCGGCGCACTCAAGCGTTCCGATGATAAACTTTCTCCGGAGTTTCGCGATAAGGCCCTTTGGAAGGTCGGTCATCACACTGAAACTGCCGGCATTCCTGCGGTTCAGCCACAGGAATATCTGCCGCGCCCTATGGGCAGGTTCTCCCATAGCAGCCACTTCCTTTTTCAATTCCTCAGGACTGATGTCCCGTATATCTTTTTTCATAGCATCGAAAATTATCCGAATTCAGTCACACACCGGGACTGTGATTCTTCACACTACCGGTGTGTGACATGTGTGACTAGCGGTTCTGCAGATCCAGCAGGGCTTTTCTGGCTGAGGTACATATTGCCGCGTAACTGTCTTCGGCTCCTGCCTCAAGGCCTTCTTTCTCCAGTTCCTCAGGGTCGAGCGCCTTCCCGATGGTTACCTTTACTGGATAGCGTCCCGGGAATCTGGACGTTCTGGGCCAGGCCTGATATGCCCCCTCTATCAGGACCGGCACGAGTTTCGCCTTTGTCTCTTTCGCGAGGATGCCGAACCCCTTCTTGAATTCAGCTATTCTCCCGTCAGGCGAACGTAAACCTTCCGGGAAAAGGCACACTCCCCTGCCGTTCTTTAAAACATAGTAGCAGCTTCTCAGGGCTTCCAGAAAATGCGTGGAAAAATCAAGGGGGATGATCCTGCCCACCTTTATAAGGCCGCGGACAACAGCTACATCGACGTATACTCTAAAACCCATAAAGAACAGATCCAGCCTCGGGAAACGGGGGAAGGCCGCGACAACAAGAAAAGGGTCCAAATAACTTGTGTGATTCACGTAAAGAATATACGGGCCCTTATCAGGCAGATTCTCCGTTCCTCTTATTTTCAGGCCGTAAAATAAATTAAAAAATGTTTTGAACAGGCATGTAAAAAGAAACCCGACCAGGTACGCGCCCCTGCCCGGGTTCAGATCTATCTTCTCCAGGTTTTCCTGCCGAGGCAGGACCTGAAGCGTTTTTTTCCATTGCCCGGGGGCGCCGGTGGCAAAAAGCGCCCCTTCTTCATATACAGGGAGAGCTTTGCCGCCTGCCGGCAAAAACGGTTCTATGCCCGCGATCAGGTCCCTGACGGTAAAGGCCTTTCCGATAATCTCGTCCTTTATCTCCATGCCCACCAGTTTTTCAAGGCCTGAAGCGAGTTCGATCCTGGCCAGCGAATCTATGCCCAGATCGAGCTCCAACAGATCAGCCGGCACAACGGCTCTTTTGATCCCGGTCTGTTTCTCAAGATAACCTGTTATTTTCCTGCTTATGTCTTTCTCCATCATCTTTAAGTCTTCTTCGGATAATTCCTTTGTTTCCGGGGTATACGCTTCTTCCGCCGCTTTCGCAGCGTAGGTCTCTTTAACGGCGAAACGCTTGATCTTCCCCAGAAGCGTGCGCGGAAGCCCTTCAAGTGTTATGGAAAACCCCATAAGCCGCATGTGAGGGGGCAATGTCCGCGAAACAGTGTCAATCCCTGTCTTTATCACGAACCTCAGATTCAGCTCACCATGTTTTCTGAATAATTCAAGGTCAGGCACAACAACAGCCCAGAGCTCCGGAGCCCCTTCCGCGCCCTTCTTCGAAGGGACTTCAAACACGCACATCTCTTTGACCGGCATCTGTCTGCTATAAGCCTCTTCTACCTCCGCGGGGTATACGTTCATACCTGAGCTCAAGACGATCACTTCTTTCACTCTTCCGGTCAAGAAGAGATACCCGTCTTCATCAATATGCCCGAGGTCCCCTGTCCAAAACCACCCATCCTTTATAACGTCAGCGGTTAAATCCGCCCTTTTGTAATAGCCTTTCATGATATTCGGGCCGCGCGCGATAACTTCGCCGATACCCTTTTCATTCTTATTCGCTATTCTTAACTCCACATCGGGCACAGGCAGCCCTGCCGATCCGATCTTCGGCTTCTTCAGGGGATTCATCGTCAAGATCGGCGAAGTTTCCGTAAGGCCGTACCCTTCCAGTATCGTGAATCCGAATTTGGATAAATCCCTCTCAACGTTTTCGTCGAGTTTCGCGCCTCCGCTCACAAACAGCCGCATCGATCTGCCGAACTTCCTGTGAACACCGTAAAGAAGATACCGCGGCAGGTTGAGGCCTGTCTTTTTTCTGATCTTATATGAAAACCCGACAGCAAACTTCAGCAGAAGGTTGAACGGGAAAGGTATTTTTTTCAGCGCGTCCGTGATCTTCTGATGGAACGAATAGAAGATCTGGGGCACCGCGATAAAGACAGTCGCCCCGGCTTCTCTCACGGCCTCTAAAAGGGCTGACCCCCGCATAGTCCCCGGATAGACGATCCTGCCGCCGTACAAAAGCGGAAAGATCATTGTCGCCGTTAAAGGGTAGGCGTGATGCAGCGGAAGGATCGAAACAATGTTGTCCTTTTGCGTGAGCAGGTTCAGCCTGCGCATTGAATCGCAGTTGGAAAGCAGGTTCCCGTGCGAGAGCATGACGCCTTTCGGCTCACCGGTCGTGCCTGAAGTGTATAAAATACATGCCAGATCATGCCCGCCGACTTCCGCTTCCCCCCTCCGCTCAGAGGTTTTTTTAACCGCGTCCTTAAACGCGTCCGAATCCACGGAAATAACCTTCTTTATTGAGGGGCATCTGCGGCAGACTTCGTCCGCAAGAACAAAGGAATCTTCGCTTACAAAGACGAATTTACACTCAGAATCTTTCAGGATATTTTCGATCTCTTCCGGTGTGCATCCGGGATTGACAGGGATGGAGACCGCTCCCGCGCAAAGTGTGGAGAAAAACACCAGCGGCCACTCGGGCCGATTTTCCATTAAAACAGCGACCTTCTCCTCTTTTTCAATGCCCTCTTCCAGTAAAAACGCGGATAATGATCTCACACTGTTCCTGAAGCCGCCATAAGAAATATCAAGCCACCTTCCGCGCTTTTTATGCTGAATCGCGGTCTTGTTAAGATGTTCTAACGCGGCTTTCTCAAATTTTTCTATTAAATTCCGCTCCATTAGGATCCAGTCCCGGATGGCCTTTTCGATAAAACCGCTGAGAGTCTGTCGTCCGGCGTCAGCAGGCATAAAGCCTATCTTCTTTATCGGATACAAAACGCCGCAACCGCAAGATTCCGGGTCAACATCCTCATCGTAACACTGCCGGTCCCCCGGCGATCTTATCCCGGAAGTAACGATCTATACCGCCCAATATCTTTTCCCGGTTCTTTTTGGTGTAGCCGATAAGCCTGTCTCCATGAAAGATCGCGGTAAGGCCGGTGGGATAGCTCCAGGACTCCTCTGCCCTTTTGCCGCTTACACGCGGGGGATCCCCCAGGATCGACTTGACATCTCCGCGGTCCATGCCCAGGAACAAACATCTTTCCTCCACGCCCTTTTCATGCCGGTTCCCGCGCAATGAACGGTCAGGGCCAAGAAACTTTTTTAACGTCCGCGGCGTGAAGACCCTCCGCCCCCCGATGCTGTCCTTTAATTCCTTCAGCTCGAGTTCTTTCATAAATTCATGTATCGGGGCGCCATCGACCGTGGACAGATTTTCCCTGAGAACCGTCTTCTTCATGAACAATCGAAAATCGTTCACGAAATACCTCCATTTAAAATACAATTTCGCCAGCAGCCTTTTTATCCCGTAAGAGCCCTCGATCCCTACGATCCCTTCTCTCTCGAATTCGACTATGCCTATCCCCATTTTTTCCAGTAATAACGACAGATATACGGCTTCCGTTGTTTCTTTCTCCACGATCCCCAGAAAACCCGCTCCTTTTTCAAGGACCAGGCGGTCAAAAGCGTTTATTTCCGCGAGAAATTTCGCGAAAAAAGTTACGGGAAAGTTTAAAGAAGATGCCTCGGACGGCTCAAAGGGCTTCAATTCGATCGTGCTGATGTGCGATGAGGAAAAAGACCATATCAGCCCGGCCCTCTCTTCCAGCAGAAGATGCCCTTCGTCAACGTCTATGATCCTGCCTTCGTACCTGGCGCCGCCTTTCAGTGTGATCACATCAGCGGCACATATCTCCGGCAAAAACACGCTAAGGACGCTGAACGCAAAACAAACGATCACTGTTTTTTTCATCATTATCTACCGAACCATTTCTATCACCGGGCTTTTTGATATATCCCCCGGTGATGTAATATCCGCGTCGGGGACATTCGGCACAATATCAAGCCCGCCGCCGCGGAAGAAAGCCTCGTAACAGAGTTCCGAACAGAAATAATCCCGGTCTATCTGCCATTTATTCGCCGCGTTCTTCAGCGGCAGTCCCAGCCTGGACAGAAGTTTCAGCAGGCCCAGAAAAACGACGCCGAGATAGTCGTATCTCAGGTTGAGCCTGCTTACCAGGAAAGAGACGGTCTTATCCAGGTCATAACTATGTCCCTCTTTCACCCTGTATACGTCATATTCCGACTTTATTTGCCTGACATCCCTTGCCCTTACCCCGCCGCCTGTGATGGACTCGATAGCAAGAGACATCCCCGGAGAGACGCAGACAGCCACATGGGAATATTTACTGCCTGTGCCCCATTGTATCAGCCTGGATATCCAGTCTTCACCCTTGAACAGCAATATGTCGCCCTCCCGCATTTTGGCCCCCTTACTATTCGCAAACTATCACCGCACACTGAACACACTCCATGCGCTTATTATACGGTGTATAATGTGATTTTCCAATATTTTTGATGGGGAATTTCTACTTAACGGGGTCAGGCCTACACGTTTAAAAACTTAAAAGTGTAGGCCTGACCCCGTGTTACCCGTGTTACCACTTGAACGCCTTGGATACTCCGACAACAAAGTTTCTTCCGGGAGCATAAATAGTCGAGAGATGCTCTCTGTAAGCCCTGTCAAAAAGGTTCTCTATGCCGAAATCGAACCTCAACCCTTCCAGCCAGCTTAATCCTTTGGCTTCCGAATATAGATCCGGCAGGGTATAACCGAATTTCAGATCCCATACAGCGTATGCGGACGTATGGTCGTCCGGGTCAGGCGTTCTGTTCTGGTCCGCCGTGAAATCACCGTATAAC
>QNCM01000164.1 GCA_003644505.1 Candidatus Makaraimicrobium thalassicum
AAGCACTGGAGAGCAACGGCTGTAACCCCTGCCCAGTTTACCACGTTGGAGAAGACCCTAAATGGCTAAAGAAGATGCTCGATAACTACGAGTACATTCTGCTAGGTGGTCTGGTTATGCAACGGAAGACAGTCCTCAGGGAGCTTGACCGTGCCTTCAGGGTACTGTGCCACCCAGACGGAACAGCCCGTGTGGACACACATGGCTTCGGTCTTACGCAGCTGGACATGGTCTTCAGATACCCTTGGACGAGCGTGGACTCTACCAGTTGGATGCTCAGTGCTGGTTTCGGTTCCTGCGTACTGTATGACGGCACCCCACAGTTCCAACAGGTATACTTCTCGGACGAAAGTCCACAAGCAAAACTATACCAGTCAAGGCACTATGATCGTTTGTCCCCGCCCAAGCAGGCCGCAGTGGACAGGCTCATAGCACCTACAGGTATTTCGATAGATGAGCTCAGGTCAGGCTACCCAGCACGACGGGTGCTTAACCTGTACTCTTACCAGCAACTAGAACTAATGGAGGAGCCGAGGTTCACAGGAGCTGTACTAGACCTCGGACTATTCTAATGAAGGAAGCACTAGACAATCTCAAATTCGTACAGGGGGCTGTGGATGACAATCGTTTGGATCCAACCCTTTCTCACTTTCTCATGCGGGACGGCTACGTCACTGGTTTCAATGGGACGATGCAAATCACAGCACCACTTTACGACAACGTGACGTTGGCACCAAAGGCTAAGGAGCTAATAAGAGCTCTAGACCAGTGCGAGGACGACGTGGAGGTGCGTATGACAGACACAGGTAATCTACGTCTGTTGAGCGGAGACTTCTCTGCTATTGTGCCTACCATGAACCACACCGACCTTGCCCTAGACCTGAACCCACAGAAGGGCACGACCATTATAGCACCCCTTAATATCCTCGATGTGATACGGGATATCAAACCGTTTATCTCGGACGACGCATCTCGTACATGGTCTACCGGAGTGCTGTTTGGTGGTGGTTACGCATACGCAACGAACAACATCGTAGTAGCAAGGATCAACACAGGTGTCAGAGAAGATTGGTGGTTCAACCTGCCGCTCTTTGTGGTACGGGAAATGCTACGTATCAACGAGTCCCCCAACGCCTTTGTCTTCCACGAGGATAACACGAAGATAACCGTGCTGTATCCTGGAGATAGAAGGCTCACCGCTGTGCTTGGTGGTATGGACTGGCCTAACCTCAACAACATCTTAGACCAGTTAGAGCTCGGTGACGGGGTAAAGGCAGATACTATTATCGAGTCCATAGAAAAGGTTATGCACTTCGCAGGGGTGGATAACGGGGTCTATCTCGGTAGTACGGCTGTAAGCACTTCCATGGATCCGAAGGTGGAGGGTGCTATTGCTCAGTGTGATACTGGAGCGTTGGAGACTACCTGTTACGCTATCGATCAGTTCCGTAAACTGGCCGGTGAGGGTAACATGGTGGACCTAACGCCGTACCCAAATCCCGCACCGTTCTGGAATAACAGAAACGGTCTGCTCGGTGCTCTTGTGGGTATGACCGTATGAGGTCTGATAGCAAGGGCTTCTTCTGGGAAGACATACCAAAAGAAAAGGGGGCAGCCGGTAGAACGTATGTGCAGCCCCCGATCCCAGACACAGGGTGGACTACGCCAACGGAGCTTCCTAACTTGTCGGCCGCTAAGATACTGTCCATAGATACAGAGACGTACGACCCAAGACTTTTAACTCACGGTCCAGGATGGTCTCGGAACGACGGACACATTATCGGCTTCAGTGTTTGCACAGAGGACTGGCACAGGTGGTACTTTCCAATCAGACACGAGATAGAGCCGGAGTGCAACCTAGACCCAGTCAGTATTCTACGCTGGGCTAATGACTATCTATCCAACCCTTTGCAACCAAAAATAGGCGCTAATATCATGTACGATATTGGCTGGTTTCGTCATGAGGGGGTACTGGTAAAGGGTCCTTGCATAGACATCCAGTTTGCTGAAGCACTTATAGACGAGAGCAAGTTCTCCTATAGCCTAGACAGTATCGCCAAGAAGTACGTGGACAGTGGTAAGGATACGAACCTCCTCTACCAGTGGTGTGCAGACTACTATGGCGGTAAGCCCAACAACTCTCAGGGTAAGAACTTCTATCGGACGCCACCTCGTTTGATGGGGCATTATGCGGAGATTGATGCCGTGCTCCCCATGCAGTGTTATAGCAAACAGAGGACAATACTGGAAGCGGAGGGGTTAGAAGAAGTGCTGGACATGGAGTGTCGTCTTATTCCAATGCTCGTAGATATGCGCTATCGTGGTGTGAAGGTAGACGTTGCTAAGGCGGAGCAGGTAAGGGATCAACTGGAGGTGGAAGAGAATTTACAGCAGGACTATCTTAATAAGCTGTCTGGAATGGAGGTGGCTGTCAACGCACCGAAGTCTATCGAGAAAGTGTTTATAAGACAGGGCATGGAGTACACCAAGACAGCGAAGGGCAACCCGAGTTTCACAGCAGGATGGTTGAAACGACAGGGTAGCGATGTGGCCAAGACCATTTTACGTGTCAGGAAACTGGCTAAGGCTCGG
>QNCM01000062.1 GCA_003644505.1 Candidatus Makaraimicrobium thalassicum
AATATCGTCTAAAGCGTGCAAAAAGAGGTTTTTATGAGAAAGAAAAGAATACTCATTGTTGACGACGAAAAGGACTTTTTGAACGTGCTGGACGCGAGGTTGTCCAACGCGGGGTATCTGGTGTTCAAAGCGACAGGATCGGAGCGTATATTCGAAAGAATAGAAGAAGCCGCGCCGGAACTTATCCTGCTCGATATTATGATGCAGGGAAGGGACGGCATGCAGGTAAAGACCGATTTGAACAGGAATAAATCGACCGCCGGTATCCCTGTGATATTTCTGACTGCGAAGACCAACATATCCGATAAGATCAAGGGCCTTCAGCTCGGAGCGGATGATTATATCACCAAGCCGTTCAATAATGAAGAACTGCTGGCGCGTATTGAGTCGGCGCTGAGCAGAAGGGATTTTTACAGAGGGATTTCCATGACGGACGGGCTTACGGGGCTTTACAATGTCAGTTTCTACAAAAGAGAGATCCCTTTGTTCTTTAATATAGCGAAAAGATACAAAAAAGTGTTTTCGCTGGCCATGATCGATATTGACAGGTTCAAGCATATAAACGATACATACGGCCACGCGGCCGGAGATTTTATCCTGAAAAAGTTTTCCGTAATAGCAAAAGAGACCTTCAGGACGGCGGATACGGTCATAAGGTATGGCGGCGATGAATTTGCCGTCATCATGCCGGAGACCGATTATGAACAGGCAAGCGCCGCGATCGAAAGGCTGAAAAGTAAAATAAACGGGAAAGTATTTCGTTTCCTGGATATCCAGGTGGAGTTGACGTTTTCTGTCAGCGCGGGTATAGCGACTTATGACGACAGTTTCACGAGTGAATCCCGGATGTTTGAACTGGCCGACAGCAGGCTTTACGAAGACAAGGGCAGGAACAGGGCAGAAGCCCGTCCTTAAAGGCGTTATTTGTATTTTTTCCAGAGGTTCAGCAGTTTGGTCCTGTCCGCGGCGGATAGTTTGCCGAATGTCACCCCGATAATAAAATATTTTTTATATTTGCCCTTAACCTGCTTGAACCATTTGATGGTCCCGTTCGCTTTTAAGAGATTCAGGTTGTTTTCATCCGGGATAAGCATCTTCATCTGTATCTTCGATTCTTTCGGAAGCGGTTTCGAGCACATTATCTTTATGCCTTCCGGGCTGAAATCAAGCCCGCTCTCGTCGTAAAATTTGGGACTGGCCTTCAGATCCCCGAAGTTCAGGTGTTTCCCTTTACTGTCGAGCGCGACAATATTGATAGCGAAGTATTTTTGAGCTCTTTTTGATTTGCGTTTTTCCTTCATTATTCACCTATAATATGTTTTAAAGTGTTCAATACCTGTTTCAGGATCAGCGGCTTTTCAATATACCCGTCGATATGAAGTTCCTGCAGATGAATATCGGCGATATCCCCGGGATGGGCGGTGATTACGATCACAGGGACCCTGCTGACTTTGCGGATGATCTGGAGAACATCTATCCCGTTTATATCCGGCAGGCACAGGTCCAGCAGAACGACATCCGGATCTATCTCGTCAAAGTATTCCAGCCCCATCTGGCCGTTGAAGGTGAGAAATACTTTGTAATTATGAGGGACCAGGAAGGAGTACAGGAGTTCGCACATGCCCTGTTCGTCGTCAATGATCAGGATTTTCTTGGCGTATTTTAGTTTCCCGATGGAAACCGATTCCCGGCCGGGGGCCTTTTTTTGGGATTGCAGGTCGCTGATGTGCTTTAAGACGGCTTCGACGTCGGATGCGCCCAGTTTTTTCATCTTCCGTCCGTTGACATATATTTCGTTCTTGACGATCTCGACTTTTTGCTCTTTCCGGCCGAGCAGGCGGGCGACTGTAATCTTAAGTGTCAATGCGATACGGTTGATCTCATCCAGTTTGGGTGTCCGCTTCCCGGACTCCCACATCCCTATCGTGGACTGGGCGACATCAAGACGCGCTGCCAGCTTTTTTTGAGAAAGGTACATTTGCCGGCGTCTTTTTTTCAGGTTTTCCGCGAATGTCATAGGTCAAGTATAGCAGGATTTGCATGTAAGTCAATATAGACTAACGCAGAAAGTGATATTATAGAACTTGACAGTATCACAAAATGTGATAAAATAATACTGAAAGCGTTACAAAGAAGAGGGAACAAACGGGGAAAAGAGGTATAGCCATGAAGATCCTCATACAGATCGAAGATACCCGGCACGAGTATTTATTCCTGGAGATTTCCGGGGCTGAGACTGAAAAAAGTATTGAGACACTGATCAACGATGGAAATTATTACGAAGCAAAGAACGCGGCATTATCAAAGGGCATTCCTCTGGGTGTTTTTGGACAGCGGGAGATAGAGCAGGTCAAGGTTGACCTGATAATTTCGACTGACAGTTTACATCGTGATCTGACAGTATCCAGATCGTAGTCTCCTTTTTTTCACTTTTTCCACCCCGGGGGGTGGCTACCACCGGGGTGGAATCCCTCCTGGATTTGACTTTACCCTGAAGTTCGTGTAAAATTACTCAATAGCTCGAGATATCGGGAGGTAGCATGCAACTGCTTATATTTAAAAGGGATATGGTTACAGCGGGAGTATTATGGGGCGTGTGACTTTGTGCGTTTAATAGAGGGCTGAAATGTGAGAAAATACTCTGTTGACTGGAGACTGCTGGGCGGGTTCGGCGCGTTACTTTTTTTCATTGTGATCATCGGCGCTATAGGGATTTTCCAGATACAATCCTTAAGCGAAACAGTGGATGCCCTTGGGAAAAGTTATCTTCCGATGCAGCGGGCCATACTGGAGATGAAGACCAATAACGGTTTATATGCCATGAGGATCCGCAACTACATTTTCTGGAAAAACTCCAAATATCTTGAAGCGGCCAGCGCCGGCGCGAATCTAAGGATGATTAACGCAGCGGCTGAAGCTTTTGACCGGAACCTGGCTGTATATTCTTCGCATATCCAGTCGGATAAACAGCGGCAGTGGGCGGAGAGGATTTCAGCCTCACAGCAGGAACTCCGCGCAATGGGGAAAAAGATTATCGGCTTGGTGGATCAGCTCGGGGAGAACGCTGCTGATCTTGGAAGAAAAGGACTGGATAGAACGATAAATAAAGCGGTCATGGTTTTTGAGAACGAATTATACAAGATAAACGATTTTATCGAGAAAAATCTTGAAAAAGATAATCTGGAATTGATAAAAGAACAGCTTTCAGCGTCTGAGTTGACCCGGAACCAGGCGATTTCCTTTTTGGGCATTTCCCTGGTCATAGTCCTGCTGATCGGGAGTCAGACCGCCTGGTTTGTTTACAGGGACCGCAGGCGCGAAAGACAAAGAAGAGAACAGCTTGTGCAAAAGATGATCAGGATCGAGGAGGAGCAGCGGAAGCATCTGTCGATGCAGATACATGACCAGATGGGCCAGGATCTGAGCGGGTTGAAGATAAACCTGGATATCATAAATAAGGAACTGCCGCGCGGGAATGAGAAGCTGAAAAGGAACATACATGAATGTAAAAAGATCCTTTCCGATCTGATAGAAAAGGGGCATAATATATCCGAATTTCTCCGGCCGCCGGCGCTGGAAGAAGTGGGATTCCTGGATACGATAGGCGCCCTTATCCTGCAGCAGAAACAGAGGACAGGCATAAAGTTTATCTATCAAAAACCGAAGACCGAGATGAAATTATCCGGAGAACATTCCCTCTTTTTTTACCGGGTAGTACAGGAAGGGCTGACCAATATGATAAAATATTCGCAGGCAAAGAGCGCGCATGTCAAACTGGAAGTCCTGAGTAACGCCCACCGCCTTTCGATCCAGGATGACGGGAAGGGTTTTGACTATAAAAAACTGCTGCGGGAGCGCGCCAGAGGCGGCAAATTAGGGTTGACAGGACTGGAAGAAAGGGCTGAACTTCTGGGCGGAAGCATGACTATCGATACAGCGCCCGGGAAGGGCATGAAACTTATAGTGCAGCTTCCACGGGAGAGGAGTTAATTATGCCTTTGACCGTATTGATCGCGGATGACCATGATATTATCCGGGAGGGGATAAAGAACATCCTTTGCGACCAGCCGGCGTATAAAGTGGTCGGCGAGGCCGTTGATGGTGAAGAAGTGCTGGAGAAAGCGGAAAAGCTCAAGCCCAATATCCTTCTTTTGGATATATCCATGCCCAAGATGAATGGTCTTGAGGCGATCGGGCAGGTCCGGCGCAGGTCACCGGAAACGAATATCCTGGTTATTACCGTGCATAAGGCCAATGCCTATATAATGAAAGCGTTCAGAGCGGGAGCGAAAGGGTATCTTCAGAAAGAGAACGCCGGAGAGGAGCTTTTGCCCGCTCTCCGCAAAGTGGCCTCAGGCGCGATCTATTTAACTTCGTCCATTTCCTCCTATCTTGTGGATAAGGCCCTGCAGAAGTCAGAGGGGAAAGTTCATAAAGAGACCTTACTCACTCCCCGTGAACAGGAGATATCGCGCCTGGTCGCTGAAGGAAGATCAGCGAAGGATATAGCCGCTACCCTTTTTATCAGCCGGCGGACGGTCGAAAACTACAAGAATGCCCTTTTCAAAAAACTGGGCCTGCATAAGACGAGTGACCTTATCAAATACGCCATTAAGCACGGCATAGTCGATATCGACGAATATTAGACAGGAGACATGCCCCCGGGGGACACACCTGATAGTAAGAGGAGTAGTCTGGGTTTAAGCTCAGGCTGCTCCTCTTTTTGTTTTTCACCGAAAATGTCGCATTTTTGCTATGTGGTTATGATGCAGGTGTGTCCCCCGGGGGCATGTCCCCATTTAATGAGTAAAGTGTGCAAGGAGAATGTGTATTTTTACGTCTGGTTATTAATAGGGTATAAATGATATACTTGGCATAGCGGTAAAGTAAGACAAACCGAAATGTAGTTATAGATGAAAGGTGAGAACGATGGTTGGTTGGCGCGGATATAACAGGAAAGAGGAGGATGAAGGCGGCGGGCATTTTCGGGCGAGCCGTGCGTCTCATTTGCTGATCATTCTGGCGGTGCTGATCAGCTTTCTTTTTTCCGCTACAGGCCTGTCCAATCCCGAAGCCACAAGTTTTATATCCCCGCTGATCTGGCGGGTGGACGGCGAAGGGGATTATCTCCTGCCGCAATTTTCTCCGGGAAGGGCTTATGAGCTTACCCACGGCATCAGAACCGGCGGGCAGATAAAAAGTATAACAGCGAGCTGGGAGTTCAAGGGCAAAGTGGCCATGGAGGTCTCGGCCAATAACGGCAGGAGCTATACTTCCGTAGTCAACGGTGTGCCTTTGACAGACGGCTTTATGCCCGGCAGCAGGATCAGATGGAGAGTGATCATGGGGCCTGACAGTGAACTCACCGAAGTAAAGATGGTCTATACCGACGTTTCAGGCGTGCAGGGAAGTTTTGGCGAGCCGGAACTTTCCGGGTTCAGGTTCAGAAAACCGGTCTACATAGATAACCCCTCCGGCGAGGAGTTATTCAATTATCAGGTCCTCATAAAGGTGGGCGCCTCCGAAGGGGTGGAAGGCTGTGACGTGCATTGCGGGGGGAGCGTAACAGCGGATTTCACGGGCATCCGTTTCACTGCCGCTGACGGTGAGACCCTTTTGGCTTATTACCGGGAGAGCGTGACGGACAGCGGGCATGATAAACTGGCGTGCTTCTGGGTGAAGGTTCCCCAGCTGCCGGAGGATGGGGTGGGCATATACGTTTATTACGGCAATAACGGGGCCGAAGACCTCTCCAGCGGGGAAGCGGCCTTTGATTTTTTTGATGATTTCAGCAAGGAGACCCTGGATACGGAGAAGTGGGAGGTTTACCCGGAGCTGGGAGGAGAATGCAGTGTCGTGAATTCACGGCTGAAACTGGATTCGGCAAAAATGATATCAAAAGACTATCAGGCGGGCGACGGAATAATCGAATATCAGGCAAACGCGGTAAGCGGCCATGAAACACGCCTCATCGTAAAGACCGGAAAAGAGCCCGCGGCTTCGGAAGATTTTACCCAGCTCGTTTATTCTTCGGCCTATGAAGGCGCCGAGCACTGTATAGTGATCGGCGATATCGTGAAGGCGAACGATGATAAACCCATTTCAGCCGGCACTGAATATAACTACCGGGTTGTTACCCGGGGGACGGAGATAAGGTTCGATAGATATGACGACGGGTTTGCCGAAGCGGAAGCTTCGGTAAGTTTTGAAGATACCGGCGGGCTGGCTTCCGGCCATATCGGCTTAGAGAGCGGCAAGGGAAATGTAACCTATTATAACTGGATCAGGGTGCGCAAGTTCGCGGACCCTGAGCCGGCCGCGGACGTTTCACATGCACCGGCGCCGGAGGAACGGGTCGATCAGCCCGTATTTATCAATACGACCATAACGGGCCGTGGCGATCTGACAGCATTGGATACACGCGCCGCCGGCACTTATATTTCGAAAAACATTTTTTCCCCGTTCACGGCCCGTATAGTGGTATCCGACTGGCGGCCCGCGGATAACGGGATATCAATAGACGTATCAGCGGACGGAGGAGGGCATTACAGGGAGAACTGCGAAGCGGACACGTTGTATTACGTTTCCAAAGGGGATTTTACGGCAGGCAGCCGCATGAAATTCCGGGTCACCATCCCGGAAACCGATCCCGGCGAAGCGTTCCCTCTTGAGCTGGAGGAACTGGCAATGGACTACCGGCCGGGCGATATCTTTGTCATAGCGCCTAACGGCGGGGAGACATGGGAACAAGGCACCAGAAAAGAGATCATGTGGACAGCGTCGCAGTATGGGGAGGACTATCCGATGAAACTGGAATATTCGCTGGACGGAGGCCGCACCTATAAGGTGATCGCGGAGGATGCCGCGGATACCGGCAGCTTCCCCTGGACCGTGCCCGCCCACGGCGTTTCCGAACAGGCCAGGGTAAGGGTTTCCGACGCGTATGACAATTCAATAGGTGATGAGTCGGATGATGTATTTGCCATCATACCTTTCACCGGTGAGCAGGCGGAAGAGGCGCCGGCGGAAGAGGCGGACACAGAAGAGGGCGAGGCGGCCGGGGAAGAGGAAGAAATAATACTTGAAGAAGAGGAGGAAGTCCTCCGGGGAGTGATGATTCCGGGACGCGGCTTCCTGGTTGACCTGTATAACGCCCAGACAGATCCTGAGGATTTTTACCTGAAGGACGAAAATGGCGTTTATGTCCCCTATATATTCCTTGAAATAGCCCCGGATCATTATGAAGTGCTGATAAAGACGCTGAACGGCGTCCAGAAATATATCTTTACAGGCAAAGGCGTGGCCCTGCTGGAGGACGAGGGAGAAGGTTTTAAGGAAAAGGTCAGGAACTCATGGTTCTATGTCCAGAAAAGAGGGTTTTTCCCCTGGCAGTGGCAGGATATAGAAACGGAAGAGGGAAAATTATCCTATGAGGAAAATGATAACGGCACGATCACTATCTGCAACAGCTCACCCCTGGGCACGTTGACAGCTAATCTCGGGTTTGACGGGGATATATATTATAATAAGTTTTCTTTTAACTCCTGTATCCCCGGATCCGGCCAGGGGAACACGCGCGTTTACTGGGATACGGTGCTGGCCGGGGAGGACGCGATAGCGGCGGATATCACGGACGTCAGGCGCCTGGTCAAAAAGAAGGTAAAAAGGTTTTTGCGGAGGCCGAGAGAAGAGCTGGTTGAGGAGAAGGTCCTGCGGGAAAAATTTGACAATATAGTCATTGACTGGCGGGACTTTACGGAGAATAAAAAGCGGGCGGGGGAAGGGGAAGGGCTTTTCGGTTTCCTCCGCGGCGAGCAGAGCGAGACCCGGGCCCAGCGCATGACAGCGGCTAACCGCGAGAACCCGCATCAGGCCTCGACCTGCCGCGTCTGGTTTTACGAGAACGGCAACCGCGGCGGGATCGACATTGACCCGATCCTGTCGGCTGAAGAGGGGATCGGCATGGTCACGGTGCGGACCGGCGGGCTGACAACCTCGGATTTTAAGCTCACCTTTAACGGCGCGGTGGATTCCGGGGTCTCGGAGTTTTGCAAGGGGACCGGCAGCGCCTGGAGCGCGAATTACGGCAGCGATACGGAATTCCTGACGGAATTGGACCAGGACGCCTCAGCACAGGTTGACCAGACATCCATGCGGCTGAAAGTGGTGGAGGCCAATCCCGTGAGGGCAAGGATAAGTAACGAATTTTCTCTGGGCACTGAGGCGGACGTCACCGAGGAATGGACCATTTACCCCACAGGTAAGATCGTCAAACGCGTGAAATACGTGAAGTCAGAGCCGGGCACTGAAACCCGCAGCGTTGACGATGGCCAGACAGATTACGTGGCCGCGGGTATGAGCGGTTACCACGGCTCGACCCCGGCCGTGGACAGGGCCACAAACACTTATTATGACACGCAGATCATTGAGATTATCGGCACTGACACGGGAGAGGTCACGGATTACCAGAATCCGGGCGCGCCCGTCCTTACTATCGGCACTCTGGAGACCACTGTCCTGGGCGACGATGATAATGACGGGTTCAACGAAGGGGAAGGCGCTTATGAGATCCGCGCCGCGCAGAACGATTTTGCTTTTACTTTTGACGGTTCAAGCCAGACCAGGTATAAACCCGTATTCAAGATCCATGATATGTATCCGGTTACCGGCGCGGGCAGCCATATACTGGCCCATTACCGCTGTGACGAGACATCAGGCACTGCCGTGGATAACGCCGAAGGCACAGCAGGGCGGGATGCCGTTAGTTCGGAAGACGTTGCTACCGACATCACTACAACCACTGCCAGAAGAGGGACAGCCTTTAATATCGATGAGGACGGGGAGAACTTATCCGCCACCTCGGCGAACATCATGAGCGACTGGTCCAAAGGCACGATAGAGTTCTGGTACAGGCCGAATTACGATTTTGTCGCCGCCCAGGCCGAAGCAAAGTATCTTTTCGGCTCAGCGGCCACTGG
>QNCM01000165.1 GCA_003644505.1 Candidatus Makaraimicrobium thalassicum
ATAGAACACATCATCGAAATCCGGAAGTGTCTTGATCTGGTGTTGAAGCGAGTTTGTCCATAGATTCGCAAAGTCGTATCTTCGGACTTCGGGATTTGCAGTAGATGTTTGCGATTGCGAGAACCTCGCCGTTTGAATCGAGGATCGGTATCAGGCTTCGATCGTACCACCGCCCCTCGAAGCGGTCGATCGCCGCCCACGAGTTGCACAGTTCAGAGGAAGTCAACACCTCGACCGGAACTGTGCCACTTCTCGCGTCCGGGACAAAGAACGGGAATCCGTAATACTCCTCCATGCGCCCGCGCACAAAACCGCTGATCCACTCACCCTTGATCCCTGCGATTACCCTGTGATTCGACTCCCCCGGCCGCAAGGTGCCGTAAACCGCCAGCCGGTTCCCCGGACTCCCGAGTAGCAGTTCTACTGACCGCAACAGGTGATCCGGTTCGAGAAGCAGAGGGTTGATGTCCATACCCGTCCGTAATACGTCCAGTCCCTTGAAAATCGCTTCGTGTGAGCTGGTCTCGTCGCCATCTCTGCTGTAAACTCGTGCTTCGTTGAAATAAGCGATTGATTCGATTAAATATCGCTCTGCGCCTCTTACCTGCCACCAGTTCTCTGCCACCGTCACTCTCACACTGTCGCCCTTCTCTGATCGATCCGATCTCACTCAATTGACTTGATTGACTCGGTTCTCTATTGACTTGATTGTGAACCTGAGAATGCGGGGGGTGGGATTCGAACCCACGAACTCCTACGAGAATAGGCCCTGAACCTATCGCCTTTGACCTGGCTGGGCAACCCCCGCACGTTAGTTAGCTTAAACCTGGGCTATCGGAATCACCGGAATCGGTTCAGGTAGCATGGTGATCCATCTCCATTTCCATGTCAATCACACTCAGGTACCCATCCAGTGCTTCCGCCCGGTCACTGATATTCTCGGCAGACCGCGTGATCAGTTCCCTGATCGGAATCGAACCATCGGTTTCGGCGGTTACTATGAACGAATCCGGATGCGTTTCGACTTTGATCACATCGTATATCTTATTCAGTTCGCAGACACCCTCGCACAATCTGCAGAGCGAACATGCGCGTTCATTGACCACCTTAACAACGTCGTCCGCGATAACAAGTACGCCGCGCGGGCATGCGTCTACACACATACCGCAGGCGTCACACTCGTCTGATATTGTGATCTTCGGCACGTTCTTGTATCCGCACGCAATTCCAGCCTGCCATTTCGCGTGATCGTGTCCGGTTCCCAGCCGCGCGATCGCCTCAAGCGAGATCCGGTGCCTTTCCGACAGTTTGATGAGCGGCACGACCTCTGCCGGCATCACAGATGGGTCGGCGGAGACCAGTTCTGTGGAATATACGGTCTTCGGCCCCTCTGCGGACAGCGTGAGTGAAACCTGACACTGTGAACATCCTTCCCCCCCACAGCTGCATTCGGAGGGGAGAACATAAGAATCGAGGTCGGTTATGAGTGGAATCAATCCGAGCCTGAGCGCAAGTTGCTCGTCGAAGAGCACCGACGTGTTATCATAGATGTTCACATAATCGATTGCGAGCGTTGGGACCTCTGCAAGCATAGCGCGCCTGATGCTGTTTGCAAACGCGGGCGCAACACCTGATAGTACGAACTTCGCCGCGCGATCGCCCAGTTCGATGATTTCTATCTTCATTTAAGATAACCTTGTGTTGCAAGATGTGCATTCAGATGCGCGACACTCCTGTACTCGCCGCCTTTTGCCTTCCTGTACACCTTGCAGTACACGCTCGGCGGAAGTGTGCCATCGCCGCGTAGTTCCTTTAAGCGGTTACGAAGCGCACGAATCTTTGTGATCCATACCCTCTTTCGTGGCGTTCTCGCATACTTTTTACCCTTCCGAGAGCCGTGCCCGGACCTGCGTCCGTATCTGCGCTTCTCGTCCCTCAACCGGGCGCGTCCGCGACTTACGCCTTTCTTTGGCTTTGCTTTGATCGCATCCGACTCGATCAGGGATCTAATATCGTCTCGCGTGGTCGCTTCCGCGATCTCTGCCGCTTCATCCGGGTTCAGCCAGATCCTGTGCGCTCCGACTCCGAGGACGTTTGCAGCCATGCGCCGTTGATTGGATAGATCAGTCATTTATGCGCCTCTGCTGCTTCTTCCGGTGCCTCTTCCAACACCACTTCCGATATCTCTGCCGTTAGCGGATTCAGAATTCTGATCTCTCTTGCGGTTGCAACCTCTTCAATCATCATCCGTTTCCTGACGCCGACGGTACGTGCGATCCGCGCAACCTGATACGACGGGTCGATCGACCGGAGGTCATCAGGATTTCGCACCAGAACCTCCTCAAAACCCGATGGATGCAGTCCCCGAACCGCGCGGGGGCTGCCATATCCGACCTGCGCGATCGCGCCTTTCGTTGCAATCCCTTTTCGTAGTTTACCCTGCAACCCTCTCGGGCGCCGCCAGTTGCAATCCAGTTTCTTCTTCTTGTGACCATCTGCTCGTCTGAATGCAGGCTTTTTACTCTTCTGTCGTTTTCTGACGTTCAACAACCGTCTATTCTCCATCACAATCACCTATGACA
>QNCM01000166.1 GCA_003644505.1 Candidatus Makaraimicrobium thalassicum
AACGCTAACCATTCGAAGCTCCAGCCCAGACTACTATAAACGTCCAGGTTCATGTGAGACCCATGCAAAGGCCAGGGATCATGCGCCGTGTAGTTCGAGGGATCGGTTCCATTTCCATTCAACACAACTAACCAATGCGTATTGTTCCCTTTACGCATACCCAATAACACTGAACGATGATTTTGGTTCAACTCCAGATCCAACCGCTCCCAAGTAAAACTTGCTTTGCCACCCCATTGAGCTTTGCCCAAGGTACAAGCAGCGCCAGTTCTCCAATAATAAGGACATGCTTCATTTCCCATGCAATCACTCAGGGAGGCAGGCGTCACATCTGCTCCATAATAACCAAACAGCATGGCCGATGAAGTCAGCGCACACCCACACTTTCCGATGGTGTCACAGTCTGCAGAACAGCTGCCGGTGGTGCGAAGAGGATGATCAATCCATTGTGGATCACGTTGCGAAAAATATGGCACTGCACAATTGCCGGTATAGCGCAGAACTTTTATCCCTCCCGATGCAGCAGCAATAAAAATGTAGCTACCAGATACGGCAACATCTGCTACAAACAACCCACTTGGTGCATACAGTCCTGCATCCATTAAAATTAATGGGTCGGAAACGTCAATAATACGCAAACCGCCACTACCATCAGCTATATACAAAAGTTCTCCTTCAAGAACTAATCCTTTCGTTGTACCCGGAGTATCATAAAAGTTACGTGAACGGGGAAATTCCGGGGTAGCTACATCAAGGATACGCACGCCTCCGCCCACATAAGGAGGTGAGGTTATCATACTCTCGCCGACAAAGGCTACCCCATCTCTCACAACTATAGCCTCATGAGCATATCCTTCTGGAACACTGGGCTGATAGGAGCCAATTCTTTGGGGGGTTATTGGCGTGGAAATATCAAAAACCACAAATTCATTAGCACCTACATACGCATAATTCCTCGAGATCGCCACACCGTATGTGCTATAAAGATATGGATAAGCCCCCACTACCGCTGAAGTAGAAGGCGTCGAAATGTCACAGACTTGGAAATGTCCAGTTTCGTCAGCCACAAAAGCATAATCACCGGAAATGGCGACACTACGCGCCCGCCCAGGAGTATCGCAAACACCTATTTGTACAGGCAAAGCCGGTGTAGAAGTATCAATGATACGCACGCCAGCAGTGTCGCTTGCCAAATATGCACGAGTTCCCGACACCGTCAAGTTATGTGTTATCGTCGGAAATACCTCGGTTTGCCCAACCACAACAGGACTTTCAGGAACAGCAATATTCAACACAACCAAACGTTGATCAATAGCAGCGTAGGCATAATTTCCCTGAACGACCACGGCTTGAGCATTGCCCTCAATTTCCGTGACATACTCCACATTCCACGGGGTTTCTTGAGTGGGTGCTGTTTCAGTTGTACTTGGCAAAGCCTCGAACTGCGCCAATGCGTTCTGACCAGGAAACAGACCCAAGCCCACAAATAAACTAAACAGTAAGAACAATCTCCTCTTCATCTTAATACCTCCTTAAAGTATTATTTTTGGAATATTTACTGCGATAAATTTTAAGATCTTCACCAGATATAGTAACATGCTCCCCGGTCCAAACCCGAGCAAAATCCGCAATCTTTTATACAACTCACCGCAAGACCAGCGGTAAATAAACCCGATAGCGCACTTCCAACACCGGCGGCACGCCTGGATTCACCGGAACCGTAGGCACAATCCTCGTGATGCCGAAGTAGCTCAACAGGAATTCGTCCCATTCGCTATCAATCGTGAAATCAAAAACATGCGCCAGATAACGACTGTAATCCCAACCGCCGGGCGCAGCGGGAAAGTAAATGGAGACGCCATGGGCGTCATCCAGGTCCAGGTAGTGATTCTTGTACCGGCCGCTGGCGTGATGTTCAGCGACCACGAAAGCATCCACGGTATTCATCACCACCTGTGCGGCGCTTTTCACGGCAGTTCCAGGTACGTTCTGTTTTACCAGGCGCGCGAAGTCGTACAGATCAATGTATTCGTCCTGATCGTCAAGGGTAAAGTAATCCTGCGAATCGAATTTCTGGGTCGCCGTGCGGGTGTTCTGGATATGATACTGGTTGGCGTCCAGATCGGTTTGCAAGGCCGTAGCCAGACTCGTGACCGCATCCAGCAACGGCGTGACCTGCCCCAAATCCCAGGCTGCGATAGTGCTGGGATAACCGCTCACTGAATCAAAGTACGTGTCAGCCACTCCGGCCGCCAGCGCGCGTGGGGTGGTCGTCGCGGTAACCAAAGCGGCATACTGCGGATAGGCGAAGGTGCTCCAACCTAAGTTCTCCGAAGTCACCATGAAGTCAGCGTAGTCCCGGAGTTGATAACCATTTTCCACCATACCCATAAGGCAGGCATCGTAATGCACCACATCTAACGGCGCCGTACCCTCTTGCGTAATCTCCCGCAGAGCGGTTCCTAATTCGGCCACCGTGATGAACTCTCCCGCGCCGCTGGTATCGTCCCAGGCAATACCGGACGTTCCCCGGCCATGATCGGCGAGCGCCAGATATGTATGTTCCGCCGGGTAAGTCTCG
>QNCM01000167.1 GCA_003644505.1 Candidatus Makaraimicrobium thalassicum
GCGTTTGATGAGACGGGAAAAGATGCGTTTGTTTCGTTCGATTGCGGCTCGGATCTTGCGGAATGTGATTTGCGATTGACGGAATGTCGGTGCGAGAATTAGGACTGTGATGCCGTCGTTGGCGAGCGCTTCCCAGAGGGCTCGGGCCGAGACCATCGTCGATTTGCCGACCTGACGAGCAGATGCGACTATGATGTATGGATGGTCGTCGCGCAGGAATTCGGTCTGGTATTGGAATGGTTTCATGCCGTAGATCTTGGACATGAAGAGGGCCGGGTCGTTTTTGAAGATGCGGCGAATGGCCTTGGCGATTGGTCTTGTGGCTCGGATCGGAGTTGGCATTATGATTCAGCCTCGGCCAGTTTCTGGAGCTCGGCGAGAACGTCCTCGCCTTGACCGGACTCGGCGGATGCGGTTTTGAGTTTGAAGTAGGTTTCGAGAATGCGGACGAGGTTGGTCTCGAGCGTGGTGGTGTGGCGGTCTAGGACTCCGCCTGCGAGGTCTTCGAACATACGGGCCCGGGCGTAGCGGCGGATCAGTTGGCTTATGACCCAGCGAACGATGCCCAGTTCTTGGTCGGATGAAGAAGAAAAGACGCCGGACAAGATTCGGCGTTCGATTTCGCAGTAGTCTCGGTTTGGGTCGGCGTATGGACATTTATCGGCGAACGGACAGTTCTTGCAGTTGAAGAGCTTGAGGTCGGCAGTCAGATCGGCAATCTTGAACTCGGTCATCGCAAGAAGTAAGGTCGGTTGTAGTATTTTTGAATTTGCATCGCGTTCCAGATAGGTAGGAGTTTGCTCGTCGTGTAGCCGTATCGACCTCGGGCCAGTTCTTTTCGAAGGCCGAGAAAGTCGAAGAGTTCGGGATCGGCAGATCGAATTTCTTCGACATCGGCTTTGGTCAGCTTTCGTAAGAATTTGGTCTTAAGTTTGTTGTTTGATACGTAGATGATTTTAAGCATGGCGGCAGATAGAACGAAGGCCGTCGAGTCGATGCTATTGAGATGTGAGACGAGATCGAATTTTCGTTTGTTCTTGATGAGGCCATATGCGAAGCCATGTCGCCAGTTTGCGTGTTCGGAAATATCGATCAGCCATTCGAGCTTGTCTGTCGGAAGCGTTCCGTCTGGAGTGAATCTCGGAATGCCGAACTTGCCGGTGTATGATGCCATTTCTCGTGTTTCGTCTTCGTCCTCGCCGTGCCAGACAAGTATTGGTTTTAGGCCCTCGGCTTTGAATTCAGCCCGCCAGTCCCAGACTTTTTGCGAACCGACGAGGTCTTGGAGATCGAGCTCGACGTAGAGGTCGAGTATGTGACGGTGGCGACGGATGTAAGTGATTAGGTCTTGTAAGTAGCGTTCGTAGTTTTTTGTCTTGACGATCATTTTTATGTAGTCGTCTTCGCGGGCGGAGTGTCCGAAGCCTGAGATCGATGCGGCAAGGATGGAGTAGGCGCCGGAGTCGAGCATTATGATCGTGCCGAGTTTGCGTTTGAGATGGTAGAGGCTTTGCAGGTCGATGTCGTGGCGGTCGAGAAAGGAGAACAAGATGCCGTCGATGTGCAGATGACCAGAAAGAAAGTAGGGTAGAAGTCTTTGGAACTCGCGAGGCGAAGAGTGTATGACTATTGGCATGATCAGTAGTTGGCGTCACGGAAGCGGTTGAAGATCTTGACGCCGAGATAGACGAACGGAGTGTCGGCGAGGACGATGATCAGCTTGAAGACGTAGGTCGAGACGATGACGGATAGCAGGACGTGTATCGGCCAGACGCCGGCGAATGCGAGTGTGAAGAACATGGCCGTGTCGATGAGTTGAGATGTGGCAGTAGAGAGGTTGTTTCGGAGCCAGAGGTATTTGCCCTTGGTCTTTTGGCGCCAGAAATGGAAGGCCCAGACGTCGTGGTGCTGGGAGACGAAGAAGGTAGTAGCAGATGCAAGGAAGATGCGAGGCGATGTAGATAAGAGTTTGTTCATTAGCTCGGAAGTTTCGGCGGCGAACGGAGCAGGCGGTGTGTGTAGCATGAGCCAGATTACGGCAGCGGCGATGACGTTCAAGATGCCCGTTGCCCAGACTATGTGATGAGTCGGCTTCCGGCCCATGACCTCGTCCGTGATGTCGGTGATCGTGAAGGTAATGGCGTATGGTATCGTGGTAATAGTCGTGATGAACGGACCGATTTGGACGGTTTTTGCTGTAAAGATGTTGGCGAGGATCGTGAGTCCGGCGTAGAGGGCGGTCGGGTAGATCATGCCCCAGCGTTTGGCCTTGGCAAGTAGGTAGGAGTAGGCGGTGGTAGCGAAGAAGATGGTCGCGGCGAGGACGGCAAGCCAGATCAGCATATGGATTGGTATATGGAATTTGCATAAAAACGTTCAGCATAAGATTGTAATGCATAAGATCGAAATGCATTCGATTGAAATTATAATTTTGGCGTATTGTGGAATGGCCCGTATTAATTGTACGTCTGGCAGTTGGTGTGTGTCGGATTTGATTGGCAATATAGGTGAAGTCGGCAGATGGATGTCAAGATCGATTTTGCGTCGAAAGTGCGTTGGAAATCAGGCAGACTCGGAGTA
>QNCM01000063.1 GCA_003644505.1 Candidatus Makaraimicrobium thalassicum
TGTAGGAGTAGGCGGCGAGGAAGGCCCGGCCGCTCCGGAAAATCCTTTTGAGGAGAAGAAGCTGAAACCGCGCCTTGATACCGGCGCGCCGACCACTATTACCAGTGAGTTTTCCGGATGGTTCGCGCAGTGCGACGCCAATTTTGGATTACTTCTGGATCGGGACAGCGAGATAAGCGGAATTTTTACGGTAGGCGCGAGCGCTGCTCCCTGGACAAACGGCCCTTATTCGGGAACTGTAGAAGGCAGGTTTAATAATCCTAATGACAGGTGTCTGTTCCGGACACTATTCGAGGCTTCCGCGAGTGACGGCGGCAGGGTTTTTGGCTACATGGTCGGCTCCGGGGCCGATACAAACACATGGCAGTCAGTGGTTTCCGCGCTTTATATCGATCCTTTACAGTCTGCCGGGGTCATGGACGGCATGATGGAAGGAACTCACTATCCGGGAATAAGCGGGAATATCGGCGGAAACGGATATGTCAGTTACACCAGGATGACCGATGGGACCGCTACGCCCGCGGCGGATCTCTGGGGGGCTTGGGTCATCTGGACGGGGGGGATGGATAAGCAGATGGGTGTCCTTGCACAGGCTTGCGTGCCCGTGGGCACCCATTGCCTGTCCCTGCTGAACATAGTCAATGAACCGTGGGGTGTGTGGTCCGGCTGTTTCAGGGGCGCATACAACGACGTTGCGGATCTATCGCTGATGAGCGGCAATATGACCGCTACGGGAACGATTTTTGGAAAGGGAGACTATATGGGCGTGCTCCGGGGCATAGACTGGACCTCGGAGTTTATCGAAGGCGATTTCAACGCTCTATGGGTCAGCGATGCCGATGATAGGTGGGGCATACTGGCCGATCATTTCGTAGGGTGCAACGAGTACACCGGGGACATGGGAGACTACGACGGCACCTGGGAGACAATAGGCGCCGGAGACTGGGTTGAAGTCACTGATCTCCTGGACCTTGACCTTGAGATGATCCACATTGTTGACCGCATGACTGATACAATAGCCGCTTTCAATGAGGTCGTAACCCCGGTGACAGCAGGGCTTACAGGGACGGCCTTTTCGCCCGGGTTCCAGAGCGCGGCAATGAATATATCCCTGTATGACGTGTGTGGAACGCAGATCTGGGCAGCGCTGGTAAACGGCACATATGATACGGGTAATATGCCGGCGGCAGGCTGGAATATAGCTTTTGACGGCGGTAATGTGAATCTTACCAACGGGCAATGGATCGGCGGCGAATGGTTCGCGGATGTCAACGGTACTGTCGGCGCTAATAACATTACGGGAACGGCCGCCGGGACTTATGGTGAAGGGGCGTTCGAGGGTGCCGGTGCCGGGACCTGGACAACACCGTAACTGGAATTAACCGGAGCCGGATAGGACAGAAAAATATGAGGAAAACCGTAATTGTGTTCACAACAGCGGCAGTCGCGGTGGCGATTGCCGCTGTTTTCGTGATCCGGGGCGGCGGCCGCGCGGGCCGGCAGAAAGAAAAGGTTATAGCTACCATAAACGGAGAGGCTGTTTATGTGAGCGATTTCAACCGCGCGCTCGCATTGAGCTTCAAGAGGGACCCTATGTTCAGGGTAACTCCCCAGACGCTTGAGAAACAGGTCAATATGCTGATAGACAAAAGGCTGCTTATTCAGGAGGCCCGGGAAGAGGGCCTTGATGAGACGGAACGGTTTGTGAATACCATCAAGACGTTCTGGGAGCAGACACTTATCAGGGACCTGATGGCACACAAGGACAAAGAGATAAGCGGTTCCGTTACTGTCAGCGAAAAGGAGATCCGCGATTATTACGGCTTGTTATCCCATCAGAAGACGTTTCAGGTCGTAAAGAGTAAAGACAAGAGCCTTATTCCCGAACTCATCAGGAAGGATCCTGCTTCCGTTGAATGGGACGAGACGATCGGACCTGTCAGTTACAGTGACATTTCTTCCGAGATACTTATGAAAGCGTTTAAGGTGCCGGAAGGGGAAACGCAAGTGTTCCGTGATAAGGATATGTATTATCTATTTTATGTCAAAGAAGACGCGAGTGTGTCGGTGGCGCCCTTTGATGAGATAAAAGATGAGATAGAGCAGAAGGTCATTAACGCGAAGAAGCACAAACTGTTCAAGGATTGGCTCAGGAGTACCAGGGAAAAAGCGGACATAAGGATCAATGAGAATGTTCTGAGAGGGGAGAGATACAGGCATGAATAGGCGGAGAAATTATTTCATAAAACGGAGATTCCAGGCAAGCTTTTTCATAAAATTTGCCGTGCTTCTCTTTCTGGAGGCTGTTTTAATAGCCGCTCTGTTCATGTTTATCGCCAGGGGCACGCTTACGACCGCGTATCACGGGACCGAATTGACCATTCAAAAGACCGGTGCTTATTTTTTCCTGAATTTCATCCTGATAACGGTTATTGTCGGTATTGGTATAGGTATCGCGGGCGCCGTTGTCTTCATGTACCTGACTCACAGGCTTGGAGGGCCTCTTTACAAGTTTGAGAAGACCCTTGAAGAGGCGGCTGGAGGGGATATTGCCCAGAGAATGCATTTGAGGAACACTGACCAGCTGCTGGACCTGAGGGACCGGCTGAATACGTTTCTGGAGGGGATAGACGTCCGTATATCCCGGGTCAAGCGCGATGTTGAGGAGGCCCTGGAGCTTAGCCGTGAGAGCGGGGCAGCCGGGGATACGGGCAGAGTCAGGGAACTCCTCGGAAAGATAAGATCCTCTCTGGAACAGTTCAGGACTTCTCAATAGGCATGGTAAGAATACACCGCTTAAGTTACTTTCTGGCCGTTCCTTTTTTTTTGATCAGCCTTTCTTTTTCACCACCTGATGTTTCCGCGGAGACATCAAAAATATTCAAGACAAGTTACTGTGACATCTGTTATTCGGATGATAAGGCCCTGAGCGATTTTTTCTGGCGGATAAGCGGAAAGAGGTTCAGTTTTACCGAGGATATAAGCCTCGCGCGGTCAAGGGTTGACAGACTGATAGACCGTGTCCAGTCCATTCTGGATATGTATCCCGACAACCTGCATGTAAAAATAGATCTGTTCCCGGAATATAAAAAGGGATTGATCGCGAAGTACAAATACAGAGTGAATACCGTTACCGTTTACGCCGACAAGGTCACCGATGGTATCCTCGCTCATGAATTCGCGCACGCGGTAATATGCAATTACTTTGATACCCCGCCGCCCGCCAAGATGCAGGAGATCCTGGCCCGGTATGTTGATAAATACCTGTGGAGCGATTATTGACGTTATATACAACATTTTTTCAGAAGGAGTGATCATGCGGCGTTATGGGCGTGTGTTTAAATGCTTTTTCGCGGTATTTTTGGGGTTGGCGCTTTTTACCTGCCATGTTTTCGCCGAAGGAATAGCGGATGACAAGCTTTTTAAGAAGGGGGTTTATCTCTTCCGGCAGGAGAATTATGAAGAGGCCCTGGATACGTTCGGGCAGGTCACAAAGAAGTATCCTGGATCTTCTTTAGCGGAATATTATCTCGGGCTGACATATAAAAGGGGTGAAGACTATGTGGCGGCAAAGGAACATCTTGAAGCTTCTTTAATGATGAAGCCGAAGATAAAAGGCGCGCTTATGGAGCTCATAGACCTTCTTTACAGGATCGGCGAGTATGATGAAGCGAAAAAATGGATCAGTGTAGCGGAGAACGAGGGTATCCGCCCCGCCCAGGCGAAATTCCTGAAAGGGCTGACCCTTCAGAAAAGCGGGGAATATGAGGGATCCATAGAAGCGTTCGAACAGGCGAAGGACCTGGATGACAGGCTGACGCAGTCCGCCGATTATCAGATAGGCGTGTGCTGTTTAAAGATGAAAAGGTTCCGGGATGCCAGGGATGTTTTCGAGGACGTGTTCGCGCTTGACCCTTATTCGGATATCGCCGGTTACGCGGACAGGTACATCAAGGCGCTGGAACGGAGGCTTGAAAAAGAGAGGCCGTTCCATCTCATGGCAAAGTGCGCCTTTGAATACGATTCCAACGTGCTCCTGCAGCCTACCGATTCCATGCTTGTGACAGGAATAACGGAGAATGACGATACCAGACAGGTCTTCGATCTTAAACCAGGTTATATATTCAGGAACGACGATGATTCCCTGAGTTTAAAGACCGGATACGGGCTCCATGTCTCCAAACAGAACGATTTCGGCGGGTATGATGTTATAGGGAACAGCCTGTCCGCGCAGGGCAACGTCTCTGTCGGAAAAATACTTGTGACGTTTCCCGTGAACTACAGTCATACCATTGTCGGCGACAAGAATTATCTTTCAAGCTTTAACGCGGGGAACGTGAATAATTTCATGATAGGTAAGTCCCAGATGGGCCAGCTCGGGGCCTTATATAAATACGATGATTATCTGCGGCCGGCGCTTCCGGAAGAGGACAGGACAGGGAGTGAACTGACAGGCATTGCCGGCTGGTTCTGGTTTTTCGCGGGCAGGGAAGGTTTTGTGAATTTAAGATACAGTTTTACCAGGGATTGGGCAGAAGGGAACAACTGGGAGTACTGGGGCAACAAGATAAGCGCCGGGGTCCTTTATCCGCTGTGGGACAAGTTCAAGTTGAACCTGAACGGTGAGGTGTTTTTCCAGGATTTCGAGAACACGCATACGGTTTACGGGGAAAAGAGGGAGGACCAGGTATACGCCGCGTCATCGTCCTTATCCTACGAAATATTCAAGAACATAGAGCTGCAGGCCCGGTATATCTATATAAACGACCGGTCGAATCTTGGTATTTACGAGTATGACAGGCATATCGTAAGCACCGGAGTTCAGTATAAATTTTAAATAAGGGAGAAGCGCCATGAAGAAAATAAAACTGATTCCTGTAATATTACTTTCCATAATGCTTGTGTTCCCGCCGAACGCCCTGGCAGGCCCGGTCGGGGCCATTACCTTTATCGAAGGAAGGGTTGACAGGCTGGCTCAGGGAGGGGATGCCTATATCCCGGTAAGGGCCGGGGAAGAGATCTCCACCGGCGATGTGATACGGACAAAGAGTTATTCCAAGGCGGAGATCACCTTCAGCGATGATTCTGTCGTCCGGATGGGGGATACTTCCCTGATAAGGGTCAGGGATTATGCCGTAGGCGAGGATGGATACAGGAGAGCCGGGGTTATAGACGTGGACAGGGGTAAGATACGGGCAATAGTATCCAGAACAGCGGACAAAGTCCCTTTTAAGATCAACACGCCGAACGCCTCCGGAAATGTCAAAGGGTCGGATGTCTTCGTGTCCTATCAGCAGTCCACAACGAATGTCCTGGTCGCCGGGGGGCTTCTCACTATGGAGAACCCGTCTTTTCCCGGAGAATGTATCGATGTCCGTGACGGCATGACCGCGCTGGTCCCGTATAACGCGCCGCCTGAAGAGCCGCGTGTTTTCCTTCCCGAGGAAAAGGACAGGATCGAGGCTGTCACCGGGCCCGCGACGTATAAAGCAGAGGGCATCGCGGCAGGCGCTGAATTCACCGGCGCCGTTGTCACCAGGGTCACGGGGGCCGTGCGCGTCCAGCCGCGAGGTTCAAAGAAATGGCATGCCCCGGTGAAGAACGAGGCGCTGGGCACGGGTGGCAGGATAGAGACCGGCAAGAGCGGCAGGATACAGATCAATTTCGATAACGGGATCGTCATAGAGCTGAAGCCCGAAACCCAGCTTATAATCACGAGGTTGACCCGCGACCCCAGGACAGGTGATTACACGAATGAGTTCGAGGCCGGGTATGGAAAGATAATAGCGAAGCTTCAGAAGGTGCCGCCGAAATCCAGTTTTATGATCAGGACCCCTCATGCTGTCTGCGGTGTCCGCGGGACCATAATGTATCTTGACATCCTTACGAATATGACAAAGGCCTTCTTTGAGGGGGGCGATGGTTATGTGACGGACATGATAAACGGCGTGACAAAGGTCATTCAGAACGGGATGAGTTCCTCTGTGGACGCGGATGGGAACATCTCCGATCCCACGGAAACGACAGGTGAAGAGCGTTCCCAGTTCAACAGCGAATTCGGCAGTGAGGGCCAGGACGAATACGGTTATACGGATCCGGATACCGATACAGGAGGCGGCGCGTCCTCCGTTTCCGATCCGGATCCTTCGCCCCCTTCTGATCCGCTGCCGGGCGGCTCCGGCCCGGGTGATGATGACACAGCGCCGTTCGATGAGGTAATACCTGAAACCGGGACTACAGGAGGCTGGACTTATTCCACTACCTGCTCTGATCTCGAGGGAAGGTTCGGGAATTACGGCTCTTGGAAGGAAGAAGGATATGATCCGTTCACCGCTGAAAGAGACGAGAATAACCATCTGACCGGTGTGTTGACCGCTGACAGAAGTGAGGCGCCCTGGAACGGTTCTTTTCAGGCTAAGGTATCAGGGTCTTCTAACAACACCGGGGAAGAGGATGCCGCTTTCTTCGCGGGAAGAATAACGGGTTCCGGCGAGGACGACGGCAGTATTTACGGTCTTATGGCCGGCTCCGGACACGGAGAATCAGGATGGGACGCGGTGCTTGCGGCTCTGTATGTTGACTCTTCCGGGACCAGCGGGACAATGCTTGCCCCTGATATGACCGGGACACATGATGAAGGGGAGATCGGCGATTTTACCGGTTCCGGCAGTATCACTTATGTCCCGGAAGGCGTAACCGGTGTTCTGCCCGGGGAACTCGGTGATCATACTGTTGCCGGCACTCCGATGGAAGGAAGTGTTTCCGTTTCAGTGGCGGGCGGAGCCGGATACCTGAATACGGATTTTATGATGACCCTGCTGAACATTGAGGATGAACCGTGGGGTATATGGGGAAGCATGTACAGCGCCGGTTATGACAGGCCTGAGGGGTTGTCGAGCTGGGCAGGCGTCCTCGGAGGGAGCACCGGTGACGGAGGCTATATTTTCGGCGTGGCTGAAGGAACGGACGATCAGGATAACGGGTTCCTTCGTCTGGACGTTGTTACCACCTGGCTGGACCTTTTCTCTCTTGGCGTGTCTTTAGGCAGTATTGTAGGAGAGTATGAGCAAGCTGATTCTTATTATTTTGAGGGCGTGGGCGCCGGCCTCTGGGCATATAAGCCGCTTTCCTATGTCAGTGAGATCGAGGAGAGCCTGTTCCTTTCATGTTACTATGACAGGGGCGGGTATAATTATACTACAGGCGGATACATATCAGCCCTTATGGGAGGGGTCGGGTCGTTATGGGCCGGAAGCGCTGACGTGACGTTGATGGGGGACTGCGCTGTGCTGGATGAAGAGTTGTCCCATTTATGGTATGCCCCGGTATTCAGTGTTGACTATAACAATGAAACATATACCACCTATGACGGCGGGGCTTATTACGGGTATGTGCTGGGTTCGAAAATAGGTCCGGAAAACTGGATGGAGGGCCTGATGGTCGCTCTTTATGTCGGTCCGGGCGGGGCCGGGGGTTATATATCCGGCAGTTTTTCAGGAGGGATATACCCGGAGCTCGGTGAAACGGGCATGTTCAGCATGACGGGAAGTTTGGATATAACGGAGATGGCACCGGGAGGAGTAGGCCTTCTGCCCGGGGCGCTTTACGGTTATTTTGAGGAGTTTTTCGGCGGCGGAGCCCTGGACGGCCGCGGCCTGGGATGTTTTGGTGAGGATGGGGTTATCTCCGGTAAGATGGCCGGCGAAAGCCTTGAGTTCGACCTTGATGAGTTTGACATCACGAGCTGGGGGATCTGGAGAGCGACGATCATCGGGACGTTTGAAGGGTCAGAAGAACCTTCGGATTCCTGGAGCATCCCGCTGTTCGGAGAAGTCCTCAACGGCAGACTTGCCCCTGGCAACCCCATGGAGTATGAACTGGACCCCGAAGACAGCCATCCTGAGATACCTGACGCCTATTATCTGGGTGTTGTGCAGGGGACCCAGTGGCAGCAGGACGGCAGGATCGCGGGAGGATTCGAAGGTATCTGGTTGGATGAGAATGATGACGGCCTGGGATGGGGGACTATTTCAGGCGAGGTTATCGGGAACAATGAATATATAGAGGCGGGAGAGGAGTTTGTCGGCAGCTGGCAGGCGGTCGCTGCCGGAGAGTGGGTCGAGGTCGGGGAGCTTATATTTCCGGATATGGAGGATCTTGCCGGGCTTGCTTCACAGATAGAAGAGATGGCGGGATTTGACGTTGTTTCCATACCGATAACCGACCTTGCCGGGATGGGCACCGGCATTCTCGACGCTGCCATGAATTTAACCCTGTTCAGGGACGTTTCCGCCATGGAAGGTATCTGGGCCGGGCTGGTGAACGGGCATTATGCCTCGGATGTGATAAGCCCTGAGTGGGATATGAGTTTTGCCACCGGAGAAGGCACGTCGATCGACTTCCAGGGACTGGAGTGGGCCAACGGAGAATGGCTCGCTAAAGTGGATGGCTCCGTCAAGGGGAACCTTCTTACCGGCACAGCGGAGGGGACATACAATGAAACAGCGGAAACATTCAGCGGCGCGGCCGCCGGGACATGGATGAGTGAGGAGATCGCCGGATCTCACGGCGGGCGGTAATCAACCCTCGCGGCAGACGGCCCTACACGATAAATAACCGGTTCCACTCCGGGAGTAGCCACTCCGGGAGTAGCCACTCCGGGAGTGGAATGTTTTTCAATGCAGGAGATCCTCGCCCAGTACGTCGATAAATACCTCTGGTCCGATTATTGACGTCATGCACACCCCTCTTGCTTTATAAGTTCACTCACCATTGATAATTATTCAAAAATCTTGAAAGAAAATCTCTCTTTTTAGTGTCTATTTGACATATATCTATACATCGTTTACCCAAAAGTATCAAGACATCGTTTACCCTAGTGCTTGTTTGTACCAGGACATCGTACACCCATAACGGGTAGAATATTTTATACTGATCTCCAAA
>QNCM01000168.1 GCA_003644505.1 Candidatus Makaraimicrobium thalassicum
AGTGTGGGTCAGACAAGCTTTGTATATGTGAATGATATCGCTTAGAATCACACTGGCGGTTTCAATAGAACCAGCACCGATCCCACTTATAGTAATCATCTTCGAGAGATCGGTGTGAATGGTCGCAATATTAAGCGTGCCCCCGACTGCCAGTGGGTGTTTTTTTGGGACAAGCTTTGGTGCAACTGAAAGCACCTGTTCACTTACCTCACAGATCAATCGTACTGCATAGCCATTCTTGTCAGCAAGCTCTAAGGACTGTGGCGTTATCTTGGTAATACCAGTAATACTCACATCATCAAAGATGGCATTGTTGTTGTATGCAGTGTTTGCAAGAATGACCAGCTTACAGGCTGCATCGATGCCCATCACATCATAGGTTGGGTCAGCTTCGGCAATCCCAAGTTCCTGTGCTTCGAGGAGCGCGTGCTGATAGTCAAGAGTCTCCTCCCCCATACGTGTTAAAATATAATTACATGTTCCGTTGAGGATGCCATCGATCCTCTCTATTGTATTACCTGCAAGGTTCTCCTGGATAAGATTAATAATCGGCATGGCACCACCAACAGTAGCCTCATAGCGCAGCATAACGCCATGATTTTTTGCTGCTTTCATCAATTTTGCATGGTTGCGTGCAAAAGGGCCTTTATTTGATGTTACAACATGCTTTCCATTTTCTATTGCTGTCAGGATATTGGTAAGCCCGGGCTCACCAGTAGTAATGTCTGTTGGCGTAACCTCAACAACAAGGTCGTGGTCAGTATTCTTGATTATCTCAGCAGCAGTACTTCCTGCTTTTCCAACTATCCCGGTATCCCTTTTGACCTTGACTGCTTTTTCAAGATCAATCCCGTCAGCGTTTACCAAAGAGGATCTGGAATCAACAATAGCGACCACTTTGATATTCACACCAAGCTTCTCAAGTGTTTGTTGTTTTTGACTCAGCACCTGCACCACACCCTGCCCAACATCACCAAAACCGATGATTGAAATCTTTATATCCTTCATCTACATCACCATGTAACCTCAAATCGCATTTTTTATAGGCTCAATCATAAGCAGCCCCTTTTCATCAGCTGTTTTATGCAAAATATCGAGTGCTGACATCAGGTTCTCTTTACTGCTGGCATGAATCATCATAAAAGCAGATGAAACCTGTTTAATCTCTGGCATGCTTAGAGCCAGATTAACAATCTCAGCACAACCTGTTGAATCGACCGCATCAATGGTATCACGTATATCGGTATGCACAATGTGCCCGATAAGCATCACAGACATCTCTTCATGCAAACGCTTTTCACCGACACGAGCCACCAGCACGCCATTTTTTTCAAGCTGCTCAATTAACTCATCCAGTTTGTCCTTGTTAAGCTCAAAGAGTACATGCACTGGAATGGTACCGCGTGGTGTGCGCTCATCATGGTGATGTACCACGCTTAGAATATTGCCTTTGATTTCAGAGATTGGCTGAAGTGCAAGTACCAGTTGTCCTGGTATATCCTTTAACTCAAGGTTCATAGAAACTCTCATTTGTTGTACTCAAATGCAGAAGGTAGTAATAACTTTTTGGTGGTGTAGGGGATGTCACATTACGTGGTGTTGCGGTTGAAACTTGGGATCTCTGCATATTCAAACCCGGAGCGGCGTCTATGGGACTTAAATCAACAATAACTTCAAAACAGTGCCAACACCAGATGACGTAACAGTCTCATGGTTGCGTTAGTTTTAAATAGAATAGAATATATTCTATAATAGTTAAACTGGGTTGTAAATATGTCTAAATACAAAAGATTAACTGAATATGATAAAGCAGAAATCATGAAGATGAAAGCCCTTGGTTATAGCAACCAAGAAATAGGTGATAAAATCGGGTGTTCAGTGCCTACTATAAGTTACCATCTTAAGCAGATTCGTGAGAGGGCAGAGCGGGAAAGTGATGGTGATGATCTATTTTGGGGACTTGTAGCTATACTGGCAGGGATGGGTGTTCTTGAACTTATGCGGAGGCTGAACAAATGATACATTACAATCATCATTCTATGATGAATAAAATAAAAGGAGGTGATGTTAAGATGCAGAAATATCTAGAGATTCAACCGACACCAGTCGATAAGATTCCATCCGTAACTTTGCATGGCGATGCGGTGGATGGCTTTTCACTTGGATTGGTTGTTGGTGCTGCATTAGTGCTGGCTTTTCTTTTGAAGAATTAGCCACTTAAGTGTAAGGAGCTTTCACCTCCTTATACTACCTTTGGTTAATATGGGATAAAAACTTAGTCATTTTAAGGGGCTGTCACGTTGCGTGGTTTATCAGTAGTTCCGAACAGAATGAGCACTTACTGGATACCGATAAGCTTATTATAGATTTTTACATATCGTGGCTGGTGATTCAAAAGTGGTTCCTGTGAAACGGGCACTGGTAAGCACTTCAGATAAAACTGGTATTGTTGATTTTTGTAGAGAGCTTCAAAGGAATAACGTTGAGATTATATCCACTGGCGGAACTTCCATGGTATTAAAAGATGAAGGCATCAACGTGGTAG
>QNCM01000169.1 GCA_003644505.1 Candidatus Makaraimicrobium thalassicum
ATAAGACTATAATAGAGGATGTGTTTCATGGAAGGATCAGGGAAGGGGATGTCCCGGCTCAAAAGAGGCAGCTTGAGACCGTTATCAGGGAAGTAATGGGCGGGGATGTGATCGCGCGTCTGGAATCAACCGGAGCCGGGGAAATGACGGAACTGGAGCACATGATAAGGGTTTCCATAGAAGCGGTGACAAGACATGTCTCAAGAAGGATAGAGGAGGACCTGGTGCCGCTTTCCATAGCGCTGTATGAAGAATCTTCTCACCTTGATGATCGGATGGCCAAACTGGAAGGACAGAAGAGTGAAGAAGCGATAAAACGCGCAGAGGAAATAAAGGAACAGCAGAGCATAATAAGAAAAGCGGCTTTCCAGTTAAAGGGGGTCGCTGCCGCGGAATTCAGGGCGGAAGAGACCGCTGAAAAGCATATCCTGTTCCTTAAGGGAATGCTCCTTCCTTCCGAGGTAAAAAACCTGATCGAGGAAAAGAGAGTGGCTGCCATAGTCACGGCGGAAGCCGGGCCCACGACCCACTGGGTGCTGGCCGCGAAGGGCCTGAACGTGCCGGTGTTCTTTGTCACGCGTAAGGCAGGCGGCAGACTGTTCGAGTTATCAATGGACGATGTGCTGAGAGATGTCAGGATCCCCGAAGATCAGGTGCTCCTGGACGGCTCCCTGGGTTCGTTGATCGTGGCACATGACATGCAGATGGTCAGGGACCATGACGATAAGACCAAAAGGATTTCCGCCCTGGGGAAATATTATGATGAGATACAGAAGGAGCCGGTCAGGGAAGCTGAGCCCGGCAGGGAGGCCGTAGTATTCGCTAATGTGGATGACAAAGACAGCCTTCTCTCCGCTTTGTCCGGCGGTGCTGACGGGGCGGGGCTGATCCGCACGGAATTGTGGCTTAAAAAGGAACAGCCGTTCCTTAAAACATTCCTGTCGGATGTCCGTGACCGGGAAGAAAGAGCAAGGGCAGCAGCGGAACTCAAAAATTATTTAAAGGGGCATGTTGAAGATCTGATAAAACACTCCGAAGGTAAGCCCCTGACATTCAGAATGTTCGATGTGGCCGAGGATAAGAAGGAGATCGGTGGATATACCGCTGGAGCGTATGGTATTGATTTTTACAGGACCCTTGAGGGCTATCGCCTGTTAGGGGTCGAATTGGAAGCGGTATATGAAGCTGTCGCATCCACGGGAGCGGATAACGTCAGGATAATGTTCCCGGCGGTGAATACGGGCAAAGACATGAAGGATGTCCGGGACTGGGCCCGGGAAGCGATAGGCCGGCTCGCGCCGGCGGATCAGGGCGAAGAGATACGGGAGAGACTTAAGAATATTCCCGTCGGCGCCATGATAGAGACTAAAGAAGCGGTAAAGAACATAAACAACATAATGGGGATGTCCGATTTCATAAGTATAGGTTCTAATGATCTTACGAGGGATATATTCAGGCATTTTGAGAGAGAATGGGAGGTAACTAATCTCAGGCGGGCCATCAGGGGCATACATCTGTTCACCGAGATACAGCTTGAAGTGCTGGAACAGTTGGAAATGATAGCGAGGGCCGTTTCGAAGATCCAGAAAGGCACGGGCAGGAATATACCGGTGACCGTATGCGGTGAAACCGCCGGTATCAAAGCATACCAATTGCACATGAGATATATGACGGATAAGTATGGTATTGATATAACCCCGAGTATCCCGCCGGTGGAGATAGTGGAAACAAGGGTCTTTATGACTCACGTGGATGACAGAAGGCTGGAAGCCGTGTTCGGGAAGACCGACGAAAAACTGAGAAGCCGGGCGGAAGAAGAAGTGCAGATGGTCGAGGATAACATCGCGAATTTAGACAGAGTGAAATTTATGATGCTGGAGGAGATGGAAGGAATACCGGAGGTGAAAGCGGAGGAGGTTGAAGCGGCAATAGAAGCGCCGGAACCGGAAAAGGAGTTAAAAGTATTGTCCGAAGCCGGGAAAAGACACAAAAGACAGACAATATCTCTTACAGTGACAGGGCCGCTGGGTGTGCACGCCAGAGTGGCTGGGAGACTGGTATCAGAGATAAACCGCATAAACGAAGAAACAGGTCTTGAAGACGCTTTGACGGTCATGATAGAGGCGGGCAGCAGGATCAAGCGGCCCGGTGTTGGAAAGGTGATCCTGGATGAACCGGTTCGGATAATCTATGTTACGGATATTACGGATCTCTGGGTGGGTTCAGGGAGTGAACTTAACATATGTATAGAAGGCCCGGCTGCCGCCACAGGCGTGTTCGTCAGATATCTGCGGGGAATGACAGAAGAGTTCGAGGACAGGACTGTAAGCATATTCAGAATAAGAACGGAACCGCCGGTGGAGAAAACAGCGGAGGACTTTAAGGTGATAGTGGGGATAAGACAGAATATTTATGCCGTATTAGGTGAGGGCCGGATCGAAATGCTGGAGAAGGAACTCGGAGTCCGGCTAATACCGGTAGGGTCTGGCGATCAGGAATCCATGATAAAAGAACTTGAGAAGAAGATCGAAGGCCAGAA
>QNCM01000170.1 GCA_003644505.1 Candidatus Makaraimicrobium thalassicum
TGAGGAAAACGCCAAACGGAGATTATTATTGGGAAATAAAGCCGGCGAACTTAAATGACGATCCTCTGGTAGCCCTGCGCATCGAGCCTGAATGGGCACTGACCATAATCAAGGTATGGCCTGCGGGTCTGGATGGCTTAGTGCGTCCTAATGATGGCCGTTCGCCTTGGCGGAATGTAGGGGAAAGCGAAGCATCCGGGTCGCCGTCAAATATTATCCCGCTGCGGTCATCTGGGGATCAGGCCGACCGGTCTGAAAGCCCAGACGGGCCGGCATCATCGGACGAGGTTGCGAACGCAGGCCCGGCGGGTGAGGTTGACAATTCTGCCGAGTTTTTCTCTCAGTCCGGTTTAGGCGGCGAGGTACTGCTGCGGGTGGCACACGACATTGCCGCGGGCGCGAAGGTAGCCGGAAGCGATTATCTGTTTGACGACCAGGTATCCCTGGCTTGGGGGGATAGCAACAAGATTATCAAGGACTACGCCGAATATACGCCCTCCGAGGTATTGCGGAAGCTGAGTGACCTGGGGTGGCTGGCCTATGATGTCCTCAGTGCCGCTAAAGTCCAGGATGTGGCCGGGATAGGACGCGCCATAGTGCTGAATACGGAGATCAGCGAGCGTTTCAAGGTTTTGGTAGAGGAAGTTCGCAATAGCGCATCTTTCCCGGAAACCCAGGTTGGCAGTCCGGAAGAGCATACTCAAGGTGAACAACCGGAACCGGAACCGGAATCGGCATCAGAACCGCAGGCCCAGGACAACCAAGTCCCGGAAGTTGCCGGAAGCGAGTCTGGCGCAGCAGGTAGCTGGGAAAACGCTATCGCCGGTTTAATCAAGCGGAACGGGCAGGTGGATTACGAAGCCGCGATTAATCTGATCAGGGAAAGATTAGGCAACAATCACGAAGATGCAGATTTTTTGTTAAAGTTACATTTCGAGGTCAAAAGCAAGCAGGGAAAAACATTTGTTGTAGGCAATTACGGAGAATAAAACAGTGATAAAACTGCGGGCACCGTTTTTTAAGTCTAGGATGTTGTATTTCATTCTGGGCTGGATTTTTGTCAATATCCTGATAAGCATTATAGGTTTCTGCTGCTTACCCGATGAAATCCAGAAAGAAATGCTTGCTTCGCTTAATCTGCCCTTGTTTTATGGCCTTTGGTTTAATCGTATTATTGCCATTAAATTACCTATATTCCTGATTATTGGATTGATTTCTGCTTGGGTGGTTTATTTTGTTCAACCTTGGATAATAGTCCACCAGAAAATAAATTTGGGGCGGAACTATGCGGATTCGTGGCCTGAAAGATTGGGGCCGGCATTTCTGGCCTTAATAATATCGGCAGCCATTTGGCTGTTTTTGTGTTGGTACAATATTGATAATACAAACCTTTCTTGGCTTACACGTTTTCTAGTGCAGATAAATTGTGGTTGGTTGACAGGATTTCTTTTGTACATAATCTTCGCGCCGTTGTTACTGATGGCGATTTGGAAGGTTTTGGTTTTTTGTGCCCGGTTTCTGGTCCCCGAGATAATGAGGGATTTTGCCAAAAGGATAAGTGAAGCAAATTCCATGATGGAAGAACTGGATAAAAAGAAAATAGTGCAAGAAAACGAGGTCCAACGCCTCAAACAAAGATATGAGGCTAAGCTTGCTGAGCTTGATAGAAAGAACGCAAGATTTGGTAAAGAGGCAATGGTTTTGTTGAATCGGAAGAAAGCATTAGACAGCCGGGAGGCAGGGTTAGACCGGAAAGAAAAAGATTGCCAAGCGTTGGTTCGATCTCGAATGGCGGACATAGATCAACAATCAAGAAAGCTAGAAGAAGATTATCAGGACAGACTTAGTTACTTGGAGCAGCAGGAAAAACGGCGGCAAGATGATTATCAATCCCGGCTTGCTGATTTGGAGCAACGCAAGCAGGATCATCAATATTCCGTGCAGCGCCTTGAGGAGGATTACTACGCCAAGGTTGCTGATTTGCAATGTTGGGAGAAGGACTATCAAGGCCGGATTGCCAGGTTAGCCAAACAGGAAAAGGCATTCGCCACCAAACTCGAAATGTTTGATAGGAGTTATCAGAATTCCTTCTTTCCGCAAGTGGGGAAGAATCTTGAGGAAATCAATCAGAAGAGGGAGCGTTTAATGGAACAGGCCCAGAGAGAAGCACAGGAAATCAAAGACCAGGCCCAGGCCGAGGCCGACGACCTGGAGCGTCGCCGGCAAGAGATTCAGGCTTGGGAGGCTGAACTGGCCGAGGCTCAGGCAGCTTTAGAGCAATCCCGGATACAGGTCGGCAGGTATCGGGTGCAAGCTGAACAGGAGATTCAGGCCGCCCGGGACCAGGCCCGGGAGATCATAGAGCAGGCCCAAAAAGATGCGCAGGGGATTAAGGAGGAGATTCAGGCCCAGGAGGACAAGCTCAAGCGAAACCTTGATCAGTTAAAAGATTTTTTCGTGTGGGCCAATTTCAGGGCCCAGGATAAACATATTTCCAAGGAA
>QNCM01000064.1 GCA_003644505.1 Candidatus Makaraimicrobium thalassicum
GATTTTGTGTCGGCTATTATCGGCGGGGATGATTTCTTTAATGTCCGGGGGAACGGGATATACAGAAAGCCCGCGGAGAATATGCAGATTTTGATGAAGCACCAGATAAACGAGAAAATGCAGTTTTTCTTAAAAGTGCTGATGTGGATTAAGTCAATCCTTATCTTCGGAAACGGAATAATGTACACAGGATGGAAGAAGCAAACTCGTAAATACACATCAAGAGAATGGATTACAGACCCTATTCTGGGAATGGTAGGAAGTGTGAATGTCAGGAGAACAGAGACATTACACAACGACCCTTACATAGACACGGTCTTTATCAAAAACTTCTATCCTCAGCCCTATAAGGAAACGATAAAAGATATGTCTTGGTGTATAGAAAGGGCTTATGTGGATTGGGAATATATCCAGAAGCTCAAGTCGCAGGGGATAGAAGGAGATGTTTATAAGAATCTGGATAAAATAAAATCAACTGCTCTTCCTTCAGGGTATAAGCCTGTTATGAATGAGATGAATACTTTAGTCGGTATTTCCTCGTCGGCTCGCCAAGACCCGATAAATAAACCGGTTGAACTTCTAAAATATTGGAGAAACGATAGAATTGTAATATTAGCCAATAGGAGTGTAATTATAAGAGATACACCAAATCCTTTTCAATATGGAGAAATTCCTTACACAGACGCTAAAGATTATCCTTTAGACAAAGAATTCTACGCTATAAGTGATATTGACTTGCTTATGCCGCTGCAGGATAAAGCCAATGACATTACCAACATCCGTTTGGACAATTTATTGCAGATAGTCAACAGAATGTTTGTCGCGAAGAGAAATTCAGGAATAAATCCTGATGATTTTATCTCACGTCCTTCAGGAGTAATATGGAGTGATGATATAAACGCGGTAAAGCCTCTTATACAGCCTGATATTTCTGCTTCTGCCTACAACGAAGAACAGGAGACTTACAGGGCTATGCAGAGGGCTTCGGGGGCTTTTGAATACGCTCAGGGCGAAACTCCCAGACGGCAGGAGACAGCTACGGGGATTATAAAACTTCAGCAGGCGGCATTAAAGAGGTTCGGTTACAGGATAAAACTACTCCAAAGAACAGCTTTTAAAGACATTCTAACCAAAATAATGAGATTAAACCAGCAGTTACTGCCTATGAGCTACATTATACCCGATTATGAGAATGATAAGGATATTCAGCTTAATCCATGGGATATATCGGGCAAATTCGGGTTAACCGTTACAGGCTCAACTAATTTAGCAGGATTAGAAGAAAGAATGATACAATTATGGCAGGCTGCGAGGAATGACCCGTATTTCAATCAATTAGAACTAAGAAAGAGGCTTTTGAATGTGTTTGACATTCCCGACAGTGATAATCTCCTTAATCAAACATCTCAGTTATTGGGAAATGTCCAGAGTCTTATGCCGCAGGGGGCATCGCAGGAGAACCCTATTGACAAAATTAAAGAGGCACTAAGTGGGCAAACGGTATGACGAGTTAGAAAAGAGGCTTACTGAACTCAATGTTATTGTTGAAGGCTCGGAAAGCAGATTCTGGGGAATACTGCGCGAGATGATACAAAAAACGAAAGACGAGGCGATAAACGCTTTTCATACTGTTAATATAGACAATGTAGATAACCCAGAGCTTCTAAGGCACTTTATTTCACAGAGGGTAAAAGCCAAAGTGTGTTCTGATATTCTGAATATTGTAGAAAACGCCAAAATCAGCAAAGGGCTGGTAGAGGCGGAGTTAAATAAAATTAAGGCGGCTGAAAAGCCATAACCGTAAAAGGAGGAATAATGAGAAAAGACAAAGAAGAAATTCAGGACGATGTTTTCGGCCAGATAGAAGGGACAGAAAACGCTTTTGGAGTTACTCCTGTAGTTACTGAGAAAGAACCAGAAGAGGGACCAGAGAAGGAACCAGGGAAGGAACCTGAAAAAGAGACTGAAGGAGAACCAAAGAAAGAGCAAGAACAAGCGGATGAAGCATTTAAAGTTATCGAAGAAAAAGCTCCCGCTCTGGCAGAGCTTATAAAGAAAAAAGGGTTTAAAAACCTTGATGACTTAGCGAAAACTTATGAGGAAGCCGAGAAGGAGCTTTCTCGGAAATCGCAGAAACTATCAGACTTTAAGAGCTTAACAGAGAAGTATATCAAATTTGACGATGAGGGTAATATTTTAGGCTTTACGGACGAAGGCAAGTCTCTGACTGCCCCTGCTCAAAAACCTCAGGAACCGTCTGCCTTTCCAACTGGAGGACAAGATGTTTCTGCCGTAATGCAGGAACTCAAGGAGAAGTTTTGGGAAGCCTTTGAGAACAACCCGATAGAGACTTTGGCAAAGATAATTACAACTACCGTGGACTGGAAGGCCAAAGACTTGAAGGGCTCGACAGAAGGATACCTGAAATCCCTTGAGGAGAGAGTTTCTCCTATTCTTAAAGAATACGAGGAGAGGCAAAGGCTTAAATTGATTGATGAGGTTGCTGAGGAGCAGGTTAAGCAGGGAGACGAAAAAGCCCAAGAGTTTATAGACGAGTATGCTGACGATATAGCCCAAGAACTTGGGAAAATTGACCCTGATTTCAAAAAGGTCAACCCCAAGCTGGCGATAAGACAGGCATATCTCACCGTTAAAGACCGTAAAGTCAGGGAATTTCAGGAAAAACTTAAGAAAAAACAGCAGGAAGAAATTGAAAAAGAACAGGGTGCGGCCGACACGGGGGCATCTTCAGGCGGGGGTTCAGAGCCTAAAATGCCTGAAGAACTCCAGCAAATGGAAGATGCTATCGAAAGCAGGCCATTCTGCCTTTTTCAACATTTAGGAGGTAAGAGATGAGCATAATTGGTTCAAGAGGAACTGGGAATATCACTTCTTCAAGGAGAGTGCTTGATGTTCCTGAGAAGATTTTTCTATTACAGCCTGACGCTGCGCCTCTTGTCCAGATACTCTTCAAGGCCAAAAAAAAGACAACAATAAACCCGAAGTTTACTTGGTATGAGAGAGATTTATTCCCCAAGAGAGACCAAATCAATGATTCGAAGACACATACTTCTACAGAGACCACATTTACCGTTGACCATGGCTCTTATTTCAAGGCCGGGGATGTAATCAAGGACGAGAACACAGGCGAGCAGATGTATGTAAGCTCGGTTTCGAGCAACGTGTTAACGGTAATCAGAGGATGGGGAGAGACTGCGGCTTCCTCTTCCATTGATGACGACGATTATCTTTTGGTTCTGGGCAATGCCAACGAGGAAGGAGCTTCGTCTCCTGGACTAAAGTCGGAAACTTCCACAGAGGTTTACAACTATGTTCAGGATTTCAGAAGCCCGTTTGAAATTACCGACATCCTGATGAACTCTGAACTTTATGGAGGCGGAGATTTACAGAATGAAAGAGTAATCAAACTGGTGGAACACAAGGTAGATTTGGAGCGCGCACTGCTTTTCGGCGAAAGGAAGCTCGATACATCCACGGGGACACATCCTATCCGCTCAACCAGAGGAGCTGTGAAGTTTATCTCAACAAATGTTACGACAGCGACTACGATTACTGAGACAACCTTTGAGACAATTCTTGAAGGTGCTTTCGCCTATGGAAGCGGGACAAAAGTTCTGTTTGCTTCGGCAAAACTCGTGAGTGCTATCAACTATTGGGGCAGAGGCAAGTTAAGAACCGTTCCTAAAGACGAGACTTATGGTATTTCTGTGAAGGAATACCTGTCGGCACATGGGACATTGCTGGTTGTAAAGCACAGATTACTTACTAATTCTTCAGGGGCTAACTACGGAGGTTACGGGTTAATCCTTGACATGGATAAGATTTTCGTCCGTGTGATGAAAAATCTTGACACCAAATTAAGGACTAACTTGCAGAACAACGATGAGACAAAAGAGAAGGATGAGTATAGGACAGTTTGTGGTTTACAGCTAAACAACGAGGAAGCACACGCGGTTGTGAAAGGTGTAGTAGCGTATAGTTAGAAATTTAAGGTATTCGGGGGCATTTTTTGCCCCCGTGATACCGTAAAACAGGAGGAAATATGCGGTTCACAAGTCCATACAGAAGATACGGGGTAGTCCTTAAACCTGCCAAAAAGGTTGAAATCGACGGGGAATTGGTGTTTAAACCGGGGATACATATCCAGTTTGAAAACGGGCAGGCTGTTATAGATGACCCCAAGGTAATTGATTTATTGGTAAAGAGTAAATGGTATGGTAAAGACTTCATCTCCCCAGAGTATGAAGCAAAAAAACAAAAAGAAAAGGAGGCAAAAATTGAAGATACTCAAAAGAAGACAGCCTCTAAGGAAAACACTGATAGCGGTTCCGACAACAGGAGAGGTTCATCCGGCAACAGTAGATTGTCTAATCGCTCTAACGAAACTTAGCGCCAGCTGGCGGGCGTTTCATACAGTAGATAACTGTGTGATACACGAGGCGAGGAACAACGCCGTTCAGAGGATGTTTGACACAGAGTGCGACGCTATTCTCTTTATAGACTCTGACCAGACATTTCCTCATACAGCATTGGATTTGCTCATTGAGAAGCATAAAGATATTATAGGCTACCCGATAGTCAGGAAAAAACCGCCTTATTACCCGAACATAAGCAGGTGGTATCCTGATGGTGGGGTTTACAAAGTATATGAGAATTATCCCCAGAATCATATCTTTCAGGTTGACACCATAGGGATGGGGTTTACTTATATACGGAGAGAAGTTTTTGAGAAAATAGAGAAACCTTATTTTGATTTCGGGTGGGTTGAGAAAGACGGTAAAAAGACAGACCAAATGATAGGCGAAGATGTTTATTTCTGCAAGAAAGCCAAGGAAGCGGGGTTTAAGATTTGGGCTAATCCCGAAATAGAGATAGGACATTTGGGAATGTTTGAGTATTTACCGAGAATATATTTTAATTACGCTAAGATGAGAGAGAATGAGAAGGAGGAAAGAAATGGCAAGGGATAAATTGGTCCAGGCCTTAGGCGGGCAGATAGAAATATCTCCCGTGGAAGAGTTATCGCCTCAAGGGGCATATTATCCCCGTTTGACTCTAAACGCTGATTATTTCAAGAAAACCTTTAAGGTCGGCGATACGGGGGATATGATAGTCCAGTATGAGGTGGATAGCGTTAGACAGGACAAAGAGGTGTCCAATGTTACGTTCAAAATTAAAGGAGTAGGTCTAAAATGACGTTAGGAGAGTTACAATCGCAATTTCAAACTCTTTTGCCTGATTACCCTTATTCAAGCTATACATCAACGGTTTTACAATGGTTCAACTTGGCTCAGAATGCTATAGCTGATGAGCTAGTAGTCGATGACACTTACACAGAGACATCATCCGCTGGTCAGGAAACGCTTACATTCCCCGATAATTATATTGCCGCTAAAAGAGATGGCCTATATGTTGATGATGATTTAATCAGCATAATAACAATCAGCGAAGCTATAACCCAATACGGCACAGACTGGAAGTCGGAAGGTTCGGGAGATGGAAAGTTTGCTGTTGACGAGGGGAGCGGCCTTACATTTCTTCCCCCAATAGAAGACAGCGGTTTAACAATAGAGCTTAATTATTGGGGACGTCCTGACGCGTTATCCGATTCGGGAGATTACCCCTTTACAATAGGCACTAACTACCACCATAACTTGAGAAGTTTGGATACATTATTATTAGATTACGCCCTTGCTATGGCGGAATACTCTTTAGGAAAGCACAGGACGATAGAAGAGGCTTTAGCCCCTTTCTATGTTCTCCTAAAAGAGAAAGTCTCTAAGGTAAAACAGAAGCCTAATTTTGAAAGGCAAAGGTTTGATTTGGATAGGATGTATGCCAAAAGGCTAAAGAACAGGCACGGTATATCGTAATGGAAGAGCTGAGAGAAGTAATTATTGATAGTTTCCGTTCGGGGATGGTTACTAATATTGACCCTTCCGAGCGTAATCTCTTTTCCTTCAAAGAGATTCTTAACGCCCGCATTGACCAAGAAGAGGGCTCTTTAGTCAAAAGACTTCCTTCAACCAAGTATAATGAGACTTCCTTAGGCTCAAGTCCGATAAACAATGGATACAGATATTATTACGGCACATCTTCAAAAGAACTTATCATAAATTACGAGACTGTTATAAAAAAAGGCGATGACAGTGCGGGAACGTTCTCTGACATAAAGACAGGGCTTACATCCAACACAAAGTTCTCTTTCCTTACTTACAAAGATAAACTATACTGGTGTAATGGAACCGATAATAATATGCGGTATGACGGCACGAATGTCCGTGATATGGGACTTCCTGTGCCTTCTTCCGCACCTTCGCTGAACACTAAAATATCAGGTTCTTTGTCGGGTGATTATTATTACAAAGTAACCTATCAATATGACGGTTATCAAGAGAGCAATCCTTCTTCGGCTTCTTCCAAGATAACCTATTCATCCGAAGGCGGGAAAATAAACATTCCTGTATCTACCGATCCAGCCTGCACAGGAAGAAAACTTTACAGGACTACAGCAGGAGGAAGTGTTTATTATTTGGTTGCCATAATATCGAATAACACTGATACAACCTATGACGATACAACAGTTGACGGGAATTTAGGGGCTCAAATAGAAACTAACCACGACATCCTTCCCAAATGGAAGATGATGGTCTTGCACAAAGACAGGATATTCGGGCTTAAACCTGATAGCTGTGAGATAGATTATACCCCGATAGACAATTACGTGTCATATCCCGATATGTATGACTCAACCGTGAATTATGAGATAGTAGCCGAAGACGACGGGGAAAAAGTAAAAACTATTATTGCTGTCGATGAGGGGATACTTTGCTTTAAGGATACAAAGACTTATATAATAAGGACTTACAACAATGACCCCAATGCTTGGGAGATTGATTTGATAGACGAGCACGGGACTTGCTGTCCTTGGGCTGTTGTTCCTACCGACAAAGGGGTTGTATATGTAGAGAGAAATAAATACTTACAGAAAGACTTGCGTATTCTCTCAGGGACTTCAAGGAACGCTTCTGTTTCAATAAGTTTCAGGATAAAAGATATACTTGACACATTCAAAGATCAGCAGTTAGAGGACGTTAAGGGCGTTTTTTATGGCGGGAGGGTGTATCTTTCATATACAGACAATTACTCTGGGCTTGAGCAAAATAACAAAACTCTTATCTTACAGTTAGCGAAAGGGCTTGAAATCTACGGATATACGATAGATGATACAAGAATAGGGTGTTTTATTCCCGCTATGGGGAGTGCTGATGACGGACAGATGTATATAGGTGCTTCAAATGAGGGTAGAGTTTTAAGGGTTGAAACTCCCTCATCCGATATGGTCCACAAGACTAAAACTGATATAGACACAGGAACATTCACGAGGATAAAAGAAAGCGGGACAGATGACTCTCCAGAGTTTAATTTGGACGAATCCGCCGACTGGAGCGGAGAATTTTCCTCTTTTGTTATAAACGATATGACACAGACGATAGACAACTATACTACTTTAATAGACTATAACGGTTATATAGAGTCTGATGTCTTATATATCGGGGCCATAAATTTGACAAAACTCTACTGGTCTGTGGCTTTAGGGGCTAATGGGGCTTCAGGTGTTAAACTAAGGACAGGTGATACCATAGCGGCGTGCCAGTCTGCTTCCTGGAGCTCTTTATTCACAGACTCATCCGGTTCGGATATATCAGGCGTATCCGCCAAAAAATATATTCAGTATAGGATGTATTTATTCTCTGACGATTTGCCCGACGCCGATACAAAGTTCTACAGAAATAATTACGTAATTAAGATTTCTGCAGGTCTCGGTTCTCCTTTTGAAGACGCTATCAATTTTGCTCTGAATATCGGGTTGAGGGATTTAGGTTTCAAGGGGCTTGTAAAGAGAATAAGGCAGGTAGTTATAGAATACTTAGGCGGTTCAGGGCAGACTTTATATGTTTACGGGAACACAAACGAGGACACGGAGTTCACTGAAATAGAACAAGTCGATTTAGGAACATACCCTAATTTAAAACAGATAATACTTCCGTTTTCGTATATCGGAGAGTATTTTAACTTAAAACTGGTAGAGGAAAGTTTAAGTTCTTTTAAGATAAAGTCAATAAGGATAGTTTTCAGCGTATTGCCGAAAAAAGCGTATAATCTAAGGAGGTAGTTATGGGATTAGCAAGTCATAAATTAAACGGTGCCACGAATACAGGGGCGGATATTGATGATAAATATAATGATTTAATTGACGCCTTGTTAAGTGTTTTTGATATTGATGGCAGCGTTCAGACATATTCAACCACCCCCAAAATGGATGCCATAGCGGAAGCAATTGCGGATGCCGGAGTAACAGTTGACGGGTGTGAGATTAAAGACGGGAAAGCCGCAGACAGTAATAAGGTCGGCGGTTATGCATACAACGAAACAGAGATAAAGCCGTTTGGGAGTAAGGTATCGAAATCGCTTGATACGGATTACGAAGCTGATACAGATGGTCTTGTCGAAGCTACAGGATATGCTTCTTCAAACGGTCTTGAAATAGAATTGATAGGGTATACAGGC
>QNCM01000065.1 GCA_003644505.1 Candidatus Makaraimicrobium thalassicum
AGAAAAGCCGGGTGTATTTGATGAGGCAAGCCCCTGCGCTCCGCGTGACGATTATGAACGGAGCAAACTGGAAGCCGAAACCATGGTTCTGGAAGCCGGACGGGGGAAAAACCTGCCCGTAAGCGTCTTACGTCCGAGCATTGTCTATGGGCCGGGCATACCACCCGAAAGGGACAGTTTTCTTTCCCTTATCCGCTCTATAAACAGCGGATATTTCCGTTATATCGGGTCCCGTAAGGGTGTTTATAACATTGTTTATGTCGGGGATGTCGTAGAGGCATTATTATACCTGGCTGTCAGGTCCGCGGCCGGGGAAAACAGGAAGTTTATCATCAATGATCCCATGGAATGGGGAAGTTTTGCCGCATATGTTCGATCCCTGCTCCACCGGGATCGTAAAACAGGCACTATCCCGGCTGTGCCGGCGTTTTGCCTGGCCCTGGGGTGCGAACTGGGCGGCTTTTTCGGGGTAAAACTGCCGTTCTCGATCAAGCGTTTTAAGGCGCTTACCTCCAGAACGGTGTTTTCGCCGGAGAAGATAAAGAAAGAGCTGGGTTTTGAATTCGCGTTCGGGAATCACGAAGGGATCAAGGAGACTATCGGCTGCTACCGCCGGCAGGGGACGATATAATGAAAAAGGTGAGTGTTGTTATCCCGGCATACAACAGGGCCGGTTTGACGGTCAGGACAGTGGAAAGCGTATTGAACCAGACATATGAGAATATCGAGATCATCGTAGTCGATGACGGTTCAACGGATGATACCAGAGAGCGTCTGAGGCCATACGCCGGAAGGATAAGGTACGTGTACAAAAGGAACGGCGGCGCGAGCAGCGCGCGTAACCTGGGGATACGCCTGGCAACGGGAGATTATATCGGGCTTCTTGACTGCGATGATATCTATCTTCCCGGCAAGATAGAGAAGTCCGTGAATTACCTGGAGGAAAGGCCGGATACCGGTTTTGTCCATACACCCATATATTTGATCGATGAAGAAGATACTGTTTTACGTTCCGTGTCTTTTTTTGAGAGCCGCCGCACCGGCTGGATCTCGAGAAGGCTTCTTTTAAGGAATTTTATCGCCAACTCCACCGTTGTCGCCCGCAGATCGTGTTTTGAGAAAGCCGGTTTGTTCGACGAAACGATCTTCAACCCGGCTGACTGGGATATGTGGCTGCGGTTAGCCGGGCGGTGCAGGGCGGGCTACGTCAATGTGCCGCTTACGTTGTACAGGACCGCGGAAAGTTATACGCTCAGTCATCTGGAACAGTCGGAAAGGGAGGACCTTATTGTCCTGGAAAAGGCCTTTCGAAGAAACCCGGAGCTGAGCCCGCGTTTTAAGAACAGGCTTGTCTCAAATGTTTATTGCCGGCATGCCGTATGTTATCTGTCGATCAAAGATTTTGATAAAGCGAGGCAGAAGCTTATCTTGTCCATTCGGAAACACATGTTTAACACGGGCGCGCTGCTGTTGCTGGCGGCCGTAACGCTGCTGCGCGGAAATTTTTATTCACTGATAAAATGGCGCAGAAAGTTCTTCGCGATGAAAAGCAGGCTGCTGGTGAGATTATAAGGAAGGACCGGAATATTTGAAAGTTTCCATAGGGATGCCCTTTTACAACAGTGAAGCCACTCTTGCCGACGCTATACGTTCCGTGTTCGCGCAGACCCGTACCGACTGGGAACTTATCCTGGCGGATGACGGTTCGACCGATCGTTCTCTTGATATTGCCATGTCAGTGGATGACCCCCGTGTGCGGGTGCTGGAGCCCGACCGCATCAACAGGGGGCTGTCTTACCGTTTGAACCAGATCGCGGAAGAAGCGCGGGGCGCGTATATCGTGCGTATGGACGCGGATGACCTGATGTTCCCGAACCGGTTGGAACGGCAGATCGGGTATCTGGACGAACATCCCGGCGTTGATCTTGTGGGGACGGGCATGTGCGCGATCGGGGGCGATTACAGGCCCCTCGGCATACGGGGTGTCGAAGCCCTGGACACGCGGCCGCGCGCTATCCTGGAACGGGGACTATTCGTTCACGTCTCTGTTGCCGGGCGCGCTGAATGGATGCGCCGGAACCCTTACGACGGAAGGTTCCCGCGTAATGAAGACCATGAGCTCTGGTGCAGGACGTTCCCCTGTTCCCGTTTCGCGAAACTGGCCGAGCCTTTGATATTTGTGACAGAAGTGGGATCATTTGATCTGCGCAAATACTGGCAGAGCGGACGGACTGAACGGAGAACGCTCAGAGTTTACGGGCCGGCGATAGCCGGGGTGCCTTATACCCTGTTTTTGATGGTCAGATCATACACAAAGAACGTGCTTTACAGTATTTTTACGGCATTCAATATGCCGGAAGTGCTTATCAGAAAACGGAATTTTCCGCTTATTCAGGAGCAGCGCACGGTGTTTATGGAAATTATACGGCGTATTTTAAGCACGCCTGTGCCGGGTCTGTCACACACCGGGAGTGTGAGTACTCACACTCCCGGTGTGTGACAGCGAAAAATCCAAGGATGCCCTGTGAACGAAGATTATAACCCGGAAAAGAGAAAGCGATGAGTTTTGCGAAAATAATATCTTTTTTGTTTTTGACGTCTGTGTTTTTTCTTCCTTATGTCAGGATGGGTATCCCTTTCGGGCTATACAGCTTTTCGCTCTCTGACGTGGCGCTGCTGGCGTCAAGCCTTCTGGTATTCCTGAGATTCGTTTCCGGCGGGTTTACCATTCCCATGAAAAAAGGGTTCAAATGGTTTGCTATAGTCCAATGCCTGTTCATGGTGCTTCTTTTGTTCAGCGCCTTTGGGGCTTCTTCCCTCTATAAGTGCGCTATCGCTTTTGTTCCTCATCTGTATGCTCTTTTGCTGACGATAGTGTTCGGGTATTGTTACAGCGCCAGAGGGCAGATTTTTTTAACGGCTATTCGCAGGGTACTTATGTGGTCTCTCATAGTTTCGGTCGTCCCGCTGATAATGTTCATCGCGGGGCTGCCTATGAATCTGTTTTTACACAATGTCAGCCCCCGGTATGTATTTCTATGCAGAAATCCCAATCAATACGCTTTTTTTGTGGCCATAAGCACAGCGATTTATCTTATGATTTCCATAAGCGCCGGAGATAAGAACAACGGTAAGTTATTCCTGGTTTTCGCGCTGGCTTTTTTCGCGGGCCTGTTCGCCGCTTCCCGCGCCGCGTTCGTCTACCTCGCTATTATCGGCCTGTCGTTTTCAGTATACTGGATCAGGGAGGTTTACCGTATTATAATGAGGTTTAGCAGCGTTAGACAGAGATATGTTTTCTCGATCCTGGTTCTGGGAGCTGTCGCAGCAGGAAGCTTTTTTTCATATACAGGGATAAATTGCCTGCAGAAAAGATGCGGAATGATCTACAGAGCACTGAGTGTCGTCGAGAATATCAGGCAAGGGAGTATAGGCGGTAACACGGACATCAGTATAGAAAAAGGGCTGGAACAGTTCAGGAAACATCCGGTCCTGGGGATCGGTTTCGGGAATTTTCATGAGTTTTACTATACGTATGAAGTGCATAATACGTATATTTCCCTGCTTGCTGAAACAGGCATTATCGGGTTCAGCGGGTTTGCGATCCTTGTGATATTCCTTTTAGCGCGGCTTAGAAAAGTGCGGGCAGGACGTTTGGAACGGGGGATGTTCCTTATGTTCTTTATGGGATATCTGCTGATCTCTATCCCGCACTATATGTTACGGGAACGGTGGGTATGGCTTTATTTTCTTGTTATTACGGCGCTTTCATGCCCGTTGAAGAAGAATAAGGAGTCCATTCCAGGCGCATGAAAAAAATACTTTTGGTCTCGACTATCCCCTTAAGTCTCAAGGTGTTCAGCCTGGGATTGAGTTTTATGGAATTCCTGCGGGATAAGGGGTATGATGTCCACGCCGCGGGCGGAGGCGGCAGAGAGGCGGAATGTATCCGCGAGCGGGGGTTCCCCTACCATGAAATTTTTATCCCCCGGCAGATCCGTCCTCTGTCTGATCTGAAAGCTTTCGTGTCGCTGGCGCGCATATTAAAAAAAGAGCGGTTCGATGTGGTCCATACACAAACTTCTAAAGCGGGGTTTATCGGGCGTCTCGCGGCGCGTATGGCCGGGGTCCCCGTTGTGGTGCATACCGCGCATAACTGGCCGTTCCATCAGCTTTTGCCTTTTTACCTGAGGTATTTCTATCTGATGCTGGAGAGGCTGGCGGGGCACTGGTGCGACGCGCTTATTGTCGATACCAGGGCCGTTAAGCAGTACGGCATGCAGTGCCGCGTTATCCCGGAAGAGAAGATACATCAGGTTTACATGGGCATTGACTGCGCGCGGTTCAATGAATATACGCGCGAGAAAAAACTGGAAGTCAGGAGGTCACTGGGGATCGGCCCGGAAAAGATCGTTATAGGGGCCATCTCCCGGCTGGTCCCGGATAAAGGCATCGAGACGTTTATCGACTGCGCGCGCAGGCTTAAGGACAGAGATGACCTCTTTTTTGTCGTGGGAGGCGACGGTGAGCTGCGCGAACAATGCGAACGTGACGTCGAGGCGTCCGGCCTGCGGCGTAAATTTACGTTTTTAGGGCACCTGGACGATGTAGTGCCTTATCTGAACGCGTTTGACGTCTTTTTTCTGCCGACATTGCGGGAAGGGTTCGGCGTAATATTCGCCGAAGCTCAGGCCTGCGGCGTTCCTGTCGTTGCCAGCGATATCGGCCCTTTACGGGAGGCTGTTGATGACGGAGAAACCGGGCTGCTGGTCCCGCCCGGTGATACGCGTGGGTTCGTTGACGCGCTTCTCAGGGTATGTGAGCCTCAGGAGCGCGCGCGGATGAGCCTTCAGGCCCGGCAATATGTCCGGAATAATTTTGCGGTGAGTGATATCCATGAGAAAACACGGCGACTGTATCAAACCTTGTGGGATGCGCGGGAAAAACGGCTGGAGAAGCGGTAATGTGCGGGATAGCGGGTTTATATCAGTATCAGGGAGCGCGGGGAGAGGATGCCCTGCCCGGTGACGCTGTCCGGCGCATGATAGCGCTTCTGGCGCACCGGGGCCCGGATGACAGGGGAATGTTCGATGATCCCGATACCGGGGTCATTTTAGGCAATACCCGGCTGGCAGTCGTTGACCTGTCGCCGTCGGGACATCAGCCCATGCATAATGAAGATAAGAGCGTATGGGTCGTTTATAACGGCGAGATATACAATCACGGGGAGATCAAACGGGAATTAGGCTCCACCCACAGGTTTGTTTCGAATACCGATACGGAGGTTGTTGTCCATGCCTATGAGCAGTGGGGGGTTGAATGTTTTCATAAGTTCGACGGCATGTTCGCCTGCGCCATTCTGGATAAGAAGAGGAATATGCTGTTTCTTGCGCGCGATCGCTGCGGGGTGAAACCATGTTATTATTATCAGCATGAGGGCCTTTTCGCTTTTTCCAGCGAGCTTAACTCCCTGCGCGCCGTATTTCATCCGGAGATCGACGACAGCAGTGTGTGTTTGTATCTGCGTTTAGGTTTTTTTTACAGGACAAAAACGCCGTATAAAGGGGTTTCCGAGCTGGAACCGGGCGGACTGGCAGGGGTTGATCTGGAGACCGGCCGGTGCAGCGTAAAAAAATGGTGGAGTATCGACGCGTTTTTCCGGGATACGCGCCGGGTGCCGTTTCAGGAGGCAGTGGCAGCCGTTGATGACATATTGAATCTTTCGGTGAAACGCAGACTGGAAAGTTCCGATCTCGAGGTCGGGACATTTTTAAGCGGAGGGATCGACAGCAGCCTGATAACGGCAGTGGCCGCGAGACATAAAAAAGGTCTGAAGGCTTTTACCGTGCGTTTTGAGGGAACATACGACGAAACGCCGCTGGCGCGCCGGACGGCGGCTTACTGCGGCGCGGACCATGTAACGGTCACCATTAGCATGGATAATCTCAAGGATGAGATAGAGAAGATAATCGGCAATTACGGAGAACCGTTCGCCGACAGTTCGGCGATACCTTCGTATTATGTCAGTAAAGCGGCGAAACAGTATCTTACGGTCGTTCTGAACGGTGACGGCGGCGATGAATTGTTCGGCGGTTACCGCAGATACGTTCCCTGCGCGAATGAAGCGCTTATCAGGTTCGCCCGCGGCATGTCCTTTTTAAAGGGGATAATCCCTGTTCCGCGTGTTAAGATGGGGGGATACAATTATTTTTACCGGTTGTTGGACTTTTCACGGAAAACCGGCCTGCAGATGTATCTTGCCGGCACGGTCGATATTTTCGAGGGGCATGAGCGGGCCATCAGGGCCCGGGCCGGTTATTCCGATGAGATCGCGGATGATGTAAACGGGCTTTTCAGCGATAATTCACGCACGCTGCTGCGTAAAATGATGAATATGGATTTTAACACGATTTTTTCCGGGGACCTCATGGTTAAAACCGATATCGCGTCGATGGCTCACTCCCTTGAGATCCGGAGCCCGTTCCTCTCCCGGGAATTCCTCGAGTATGCGCCCGCGCTGCCGGACAGTTTTAAAGTGCGCGGGATCCGCACGAAGCATATTTTACGTGAACTTGCCTGCCGGTACTGTCCGCGGGATATCGCATACCAGCCCAAGCGGGGTTTTGAGGTTCCTTTAAAAGAATGGCTGGAAGGGGACCTCAGGGGGATGGTGTTCGATTATCTGTTCCGGAGCAGGGGCGCGGCGCGTTTTGTCGAGAAAGAGTTCATTCGCGGGCTGCTTGAAGGGGCTGTCGCGGCGCCGCCTGAACAGAGGGCAAAAATGCTATGGACGCTCTTCGCGCTGGAAATATGGTACAGAGGAGGGGAAAGATCAAGATAGCGTTTGTTTCTAACTGTCCGATGAACCTTTATCTGTTCCGCATGCCCTGGATGAAGGCATTGCGCCGGGAAGGGTTTGACATATACGCGGTTGTCCCGGAAGGGAAGTATTCAGACTGCCTGGAAGCCGAAGGCATAAAGGTCATCCATTATTATCTTCAAAGGGAGAGTTTAAACCCGTTCAAGGAGTTGAAGTCAGTATGGCATCTTTTCAGGATATTCCGCAGGCACGGGTTTGACGTCGTCCATTCGTTCACGATCAAACCCAACATATACGGCACGCTTGCGGCCGGGCTGGCGAAAGTCCCGCATATCATTAAACATGTAACCGGCCTGGGCTACATATATACCGTCCGGAACATGACGACAAGGATCTTCCGCCCCTTTGTGAGTATCTTCCATAAAGTATCATGCGCTGTCGCGACAAAAGTCATCTTTCAGAATAACAATGATTACGCGGAGCTCGGTGTCTTTGTCGACAGGTCCAGGAGGCTGGTCATAAAGGGCACAGGCGTTGATTCTGACTACTTTATCCCGGGGCGTGCTGACCGCGAAAAGGTAGAGAGGATACGGGACGCGTTTCGTATCACCGGCGGTATGGTCGTGATAACGATGATCGCCCGGCTTTACTGGGCGAAAGGCGTCCGGGAATTCATCGAAGCCGCGAACATACTTCATCAGAAATATCCGCACACGCTGTTCCTTGTGGTGGGCTGGATCGACGGCGGGAATCCCGACGCGGTCGATGAGGAATGGATGAGAAAAGTGAACGGTTCATTCGTCAAATTTGCCGGCAGAAGGGAAGATATCAGGGAAATATTATACAGCACGGATATTTACACGCTTCCTTCCTACCGGGAGGGATTGCCTCGCACGGTCATCGAAGCTATGAGCATGAAAAGACCTGTGGCGGTGACCGACATCCCGGGCAGCAGGGAGGTTGTCGAGCAGGGAGTTAACGGGTTCCTTGTGCCCGCCAGGAACAGTTTTATCCTTGCCCAGGCCCTTGAAAAGCTTATACTGGATAAGGATCTGCGGGAAAGGATGGGGAAAGCGGGGCGGGAGAAAATAATAAAAGAGTTTTCGAATGAGATCATAGTTAGTAAAGTGCTGGATCTGTACAGGGAGTTTTTCCGGGACAGTTCGAACACTTCCGGCACGGCCACTGAAGAGTCAAATCCCGCGGTTCCGACGCGGGACCGGAATTAAATTAATTCCCGCTGCGGGATCGGGATCGGGATCAAATCCGGGATCAATTCCGATCCCGTATCGAAAGTGTACGGAAACGTAAAAGGGGAATTGTGAAAAGAAAGATCCAGGAATGGATCAAGCGGTGCATCGACTTTTTTTGCGCGCTGGCCGGATTGGCCATACTGAGCCCTTTTTTCGGCTTAATAGCCGTTCTGATAAAGCTTGATTCCAGGGGGCCGGTATTTTTCAGGTATAAAAGGGTCGGAAAG
>QNCM01000066.1 GCA_003644505.1 Candidatus Makaraimicrobium thalassicum
CCGCCATAACTTTCGTGGATCGCGGGTTGTGTACCCGGTATATAAAGATCCACGAAGATCAGACGATCGTGTCAATCTCCGCCTTCCGGGTCCCGTGTTCGTGGCTTCCCTCCCGCCCCACCAAAGAGCTGGAGTTTACGCTGCCCCTGCGCTCCCTGTCCGTCATCCCATGCGCTGCAAACACCCAAACCCCATCGCGTTCTTCTCGCCGATCCCTGCCTCATAAGCGAACTTGAGTAACTCACAACTCCCCTGCACCTCGAACTCCATCAGTGAGCATCTGCGATAGTTGTTTGCGATCTTTATCCGCTTTGCTTTCACATTTCTGGTGTCAGTGATCTCGAAATGGTCGTGGCTGACATCATGCCCGTGATATTCCCGGTATCTGGCAACAAGGTTTGCGTGGATGTTCTCATAGAATTTGCCGTCCTTCGGATAGAGATCAAAATCGCGGAGACGCCCGTCCCGCAGCCGCTGCGTCTTCACGTAGATCGGGGAGATCGCCTTCCACTTGCAGACCTCGCCGATCGTCTCTTTTGGGAGGATCTCGATTCTCTCTATCAGGATGCTGGCACGCTCTTTGCCGGATTCTGTACGCCGGAGGTAAAATTCAGGCTCCTGCAGGAGTCCTTCCGTGAAACTTCGGATAAACTCGGGATCAGGGGACGAGAGGTAGAAGTGCGCCTGCTCGAAATTGAGACCGTGGCGGTTCGGGATTCTGTCCGGGATGATCAGGTTTGAAAATGTGTAAAACTTGAATCCGGTGTGCGAATGAATCTCGTTTGCCAGCCGGATGTTCGCGTGTGCAAGTTTTTTGTAGAGCATCGCTGCTATGCCGTACTGGTAGTCATAGTGAATCGGGGCGGGCGTGGTTTTGCGGAGGGTGATTTTTGAGCGCATGAGTGGGATGGGGGGGGAGATGGGGTGTGAAAAGCGTTCTTCAGGTTGTCTAATTCGTTGTATGTTTCAGGATCTTTCTTACATTCTCATTAATTCTTTCATCAGGATGTATTTCCCGTTTCACACCACGACTCGTCAGTATTTCCTTAAACTCTTCGATACTGACTCCTGCAATCTCTACTGCTTTTGAGATGGAAACTTCGTTATTTGAATATAGGTATACTGCTGAAATTATTTTGAGGGATGGTTTTGTTGCGAATAGCGTTCTGAAGGCGTCTTTAACCGCTTCTGAGATTGAAGCGTAGTATTTCGTCTCGATCAACGCATGGATTTCTTTTTCCATCATCGGGGGTATCTGTATGTCCGTCATAGTGTGGTACTGTCTGTAGCGGTTTAAGATGTTGTCTCGAAGCACTCAACTGGATGCCGCCCGCGTTCTCGTACTGTCTGTAGCGGTTTAAGATGTTGTCGAGGTACTTGCACGATTTGACGCAGTGCCGTGCCGGATTGGTTGATGGTATCTATTGTGCTGGCGATTGTGAGTCAATCTTTCAATTTCTTTTTCTTGCTTTCCACTCTTTTAATGTTCTCCGGAGTTTCAAAATAATTGTCACTGGAAACAACGCTCGTTCCCAATTTGCTCTCGATATCCCAACGTGTGGCGCCTGCCACATCTCCCCCTTCCTTTGCGTCTTTCCGCAATTCTGGGAACTTCTGGGAATCCCTGTCACGGGTAAATCTCGTTGTGGTCGCCTCGCCTAACATCGTCAGGATCGACTCGATATCATCTTATATGATCCCTTAAGTTTTGATGCTTGAGCCCTTTGAATCTCTTGTATTCGCCGGGCGTTAAGCCGAATGTCGCTTTGAATATCTCCGCAGTCAGAATGGCGTACTCTTTTTCGTATTTTACGCCCCGTTGATCCCATTCATCAGTTAATTCGTCGCGTACTGCAATTCCGCGGACCCTCTTCTCAACCCACTCATCAGAATATCCTTTCAGGTTGTAGATTTCCTTCATCCGCTTCTGTGCCAATTCCGGGTCTTCTATCTCCTGCACCCGTTCATAACCGACCTTTGCAAGCCACCTCTTGAATGGTTCAGCCTTCTTTGAGGGAATTGACTGAATGATCCTGAACAGGGCTTCGGTGTTTGCGCAATCCGTGCGGTAGTACTTGCCGTCCGGTGATTGCAATTTCAGTTGTACCCAGATTGGGGACAACTCAAGTTTTTTGAATGCCCGGTCTTTGACCTTGCCCCAGTACTGTCGTTATCAAGCGGTCTTGTGTTTGCGGTGTTGTTCTGCCCGGTCTTTGACCTTGCCCCAGTACTGTCTGGGCATCAGACTGTCGGTCAGGACGGAGATTACGTCAACTACCGAGAAGTACCACTGGTTGTCGTGCCACGTTCTTCTGATCTGTTTTCCCTGAAATACGACCAGTGCGTCTTCTGAGTCCATTTATTTCTCCTTGTTGGAGTTTTTAATGATGGCGATTGCTTTTTCTAATTCTTTGACTCTGGCTTGTTTTTCGGGGATGCTGGGGTGATCGTCGCCTTTTGTGATGGGTGTGCTTTGGTCTGGTAATGCCGCGCGGGTAGTCGTGGTGGGTGTTGGGGTTGGGAGGTTTTTTTGGGGAGGGACGGCGGCTGGAGTGCATGATTCATCAATCAAATATACCTATCAGTGGCGACTTATCCGTAACTCCGACCGAGTCATCATAATGAAGATACAAATATCTGATCTCTCCATTGTCCGCGTCTCTATTTTCATCATAAATCCACTTTGGTACGCGGACGTGATACCCAACACGCTTCAGTGGGTCAAGTTCCTCTACCACCTCCTGATACTCTATCGGTATGCAAGTCGCTGTTGGGTAGTCTGATTCTCTCGTGTAAGCAGAAACATCATCGTCAAAAAGTTTGCCTGTGTATACATATCGCCTTTGATCAATCGCATTATGCACTAATTTCCGAGCACTTTCCAACCCCCTTTCCATTTTCGTCAGATAATCATCGCTATACAATTCGTTTACAAGACCTCTCAACGTTGCTTCATCCGGTTGTTTGCCTGCCCCATCAAGCAATGATACCGTAGACTTTATCAGTTCCAAATCATCGTATGGTCTTCCGGATTTAACCTGATAAATATAAACGGGGCACACAATATTCGCGGATCTATTACGATTGACACGCCCAAATCTCTGAATCAGTGAATCTATCGGTGCAGCCTCAGTATGCAACTCGTCGAAGTCGATGTCCAGGCTCACCTCTACAACCTGAGTCGTGACAGCGATGAATCCCCCCAGTGGCAGATTTTCCAGGGTGTTTTCCCGTATCTTACGATGATTGAGTATGAAACGTGAGTGAAATAGCATAACCCGATCTTCACACTCATCAAATTCTTTATCTGTAAGTTTTTCTTCGAGTCTTTCGATTATCGTGGTGTACAGTGCCACACTCCGATTGACTGTGTTGGCTATAACGAGCACATTTTTCTGTTTCAAAAACGACGAAACAACCTGATCGATGCAATCATCGATTAAATCACCCTCTATGTTGATCGTGAGTTTTGATTGTTTATCATACTTTTTATCGGAGATGAGCGAGAAATGCCGCCCACTTTTCTCTTCGATTGTGCTCTTAAGCACATCTGGCAATGTTGCACTCATCACACAGAACTTGCTTTTCTGACCCGCCCGCCTCATTAGCTCTATTATCAATCCTGTTGTGTACGGATCGTACGCATGTACTTCATCAAGAATGATCAAACTGTTTTGGAGTGCATCATTCCTCGTTTCCCACTGATTCGAGTGAAATAAACTGAATAACAATTGATCAACCGTGCTTGTTGTAATCGGGTAAAAGAAAGCACTCATTTCTTTCATTTTATAATTATATGTTTTTTCTTGGTAATCCTCACTCAATTCCTCCTGCAAAAGGAATCTCGACGTTCCGTGAACAAGAGCGGAATTTTCATCGCCAAAGATGTCAGCCAATCGATCCCTCATCTTATTCGTTGTCGTCATCGTCGGGAGCAGATACAGCAATCGATGCCCATTCATATTTTTATGAGCCCACAAAAAACTCGCCTCGGTCTTCCCCGAACCGGTTGGCGCTCTCAAAAAAACATCTCCATCTACGTCGCCGACCTTCATTTGAAAATCGTGCCATGTTATCTTTTTTCTTGGGGTAGCTCCCTGTTTGCGGTCTCTCTCTTGAGCACGCTTGAGAACCGCTTGCTCCAACGGATTTTTGACTTCTGTGATGCTGAAACGTTTCTCAGTATATCCGCCAGAGCCCCACCAGTCGCAATAATGCATTACAGACTTCAGAAACGAGAAGAGACCACGTATCACAGAATCTTCTGGATAAAGGTCTTTTAGTTTCGACGCTTGATCATTTATCACATTGTAATTAGGCTCATCGAGTTTTGGATAGTCCATCACGGGCTTATCGGCACTGAAAATGTCTGAATACTCATTGCTAATAAAATCTTCCATGCTAATCAAATAATTCCCAAAATAAGTTGGTGGGTCTCTTCCTTTCCAATTTACGAACTTGTCAGGGTGCAACCGGGAATGGTGGCTTGCAACAACCAGCGTTTCCAGTTGCAATTCACGAACTGAATCATATAGGGGATTATTTTTGACCTGCGACTCAATAAAAGGTAACGAGTCCAGAGAATGTGAGCAGTACTGGGTTTTGTCACCCATCAGTTTCAATTGGAAGGGCACTGTTGCTTTTCCATGATCATGATAAGCGATGCAATAAAACGCACCTTCCCACAACCTGTTTTCAGAGACAGAGGCAGTATCAGATAATGTTTTTATATCCGATCCACGATGCTTCTTAAATCTCTTAAACACCTGAATGCAATCACTTATGTGACCCTCGAGCGATTTTTCCGGATTGAACTTGGCAAGAACGTTTCTGTTCTGCAGATCAGAGGAAGAAAAAGTTACATCTCCCATCTGTGAAACCCTCTCCTTTTACATACAGTTTTAGATTTTTAAGGAATGCGTACGTTTGCAGACCCGATGGCGTTCTCACATCCCCGTTTACTATGAACGTTGACGGGAGTGTTGCCAGACTATACGGCTCAAAGTATCTATTATTGACATTTACTGTGAATCCCTGCTCGACTGGGTTGAATGGCAGAACTGTTTCTCCATACTCGCCGTAATCCAGTTGGGACAGTTCGACCTTTTCAATTGCATGCAACAGTATAAGCTCGTCGTCCCTCCCCAGACTCAGAGCATATTTTGGATTTAAAAACGCTTCATGAAGTTGATCGAGCACGTCTTCACCATCCGAAGCGTAATAAATCATATACTCTGGTTTATAGATCAGTTCACGTATATAAATACTTGTTTCAATTGTACTGCCCTTGTATTTCTTATATTTTACCAGATCCTCTGCCCGCCCGGTGCCATGTAAGATATTCTCCTTTGTGATATCAACCACTGCGACCCGCAAGTCTTTGCATTCATCCCATAACATGTCCTCTGAAAGACCCAGTGCAGCACCAGCAAGTCCTATCAGGGTGGTACGTGGTGGAAGTGGGAATGTGCGGTGTATTTTATGGGTTTTTGGATCCCTGTAGGAATTCAACAGCCCACGCACATGAAGTCGGAGTGCGTCCACGATCTCACCCAGTGTAGGCACTCGCAATATCGCTTCTCATCTGTCTGAAACATTCCTCGATGCTCAACGTGTCAAATGTCTCCTGTATCTCGGTTTCATTCTCAAAGAAGCCGGGAAGGTATCCAACAAGTTTATTCTGTATTATGCTCTCATTTGTAGCAAACGCACTGTTTAGCAGGATCACATCAACCGATCCTATTGCATCCGGCTTTGTTCGCAGGGTTTCAAGGAAGATCGGATGCTTTGAGGACTGCCGTGCATAAGCCACAAACTTGGGGGAAATGTCGGTTAGCAATCTACTCTGCTTTCCGCCACCCCATAGATGTTCGATTGCGGTGATCAGCGCATCCAGACGTGCGACCTTGAGTTCATGATCCAATTCATCTCCTTCTTTTTTGTTGAGTTCCATCCCGATGAACGTTCCAACGCGGTCGAGTTCGATGAGCATACTCCCACAGAAGTAGTTATGTGTGATCTCCGTCTCAAACATGGCTCCACCAGCAGCAGCTTGCCCACGCGTATGTTCACTGCTCTTTGTTCCGAGGTCACGGTCATTCTGGAAGGGGTAAATACCGATCGCAGGACTTACCCGAACAGAAGATGTGCGCTTACGGTTATCCCCTTTCACAGCCCTCATAAACCCAAATAAATCATCGTCAATGTACTTTACCGGATCGCACTCGGTAAAATCGGGACTCTTGGTCTTCTCCTCCTTTATCTTCGCCTCATCGGTGCGAGGATCCTGCAGTGGTGAAATCTCGTGACCCAACTCCACAAACTTATCCCTGATGCCGCGACGGATTGCCTGACCTGATATGTAGGGCAGTGTTGAACCGTCAGGTAGTGTTATCTTCTTCAACGTGGAGACGTTGTCTTCGTTGAACCCACTGTTCGCGTTTCCAAGACTCATCTTGAATAGATAGCCTATACTCACACAATTTGATTCCATTGTTAGTCCTCCTTTGGTTCAGTTTCTTTGATCACAGGTTCTTCCCCCTTCTTCTGAGGAGGGTTCTTAGCGAATATTGTAATCAAAGACTTGTACTGTCGCCAATTCTTTTCATCCATGCTTAACAGAAATTCTTTTGGAATTCCCAGACGTCCGGAATACTTCTCATTCGGCATTTTGAATTGTGCACTATTCAAATTCTCCAGAAACTCGGTAAGGTTCTTGGAGTTGCGCAGTCCAAAGAGCACGCCCTTGTCGTTAGAGAAGTAGCTGTATTTCCCGATACGGTCACCAATCTTTTCGCACATATCTACGAGTTGTTCTTCCATACGGATTACCTCATTAACGCTTTTTGTCATATATACTTTTACAAACCGATGAAGCCCATTAACAGGACGTCCTTTCTCGAATGTGAATCGCTCAACCTCTTCAGTGATATCATCGAAATCGAGAAGCCTCTCTGATATTTTTTCACGATAAATTACGTTGGCAATGCTGATACCGCGTTTCTTCTCAACAAAGAGATCATTGAATAGATTAGATAGATCCACGCCATCTTCCCCATCTGTAACATGATCAAAGAACCTGAAAATGTCCCCGAACCGCGCGAATTCTGATGTTTTGCGAAACTGCAAAGCCTGTGTCGTAACTCCCAGACTTGCATACCATCGTTTCGATGCAAGACGTTGCCATGCAGCATCATCCTTCATATCCCTCTGGGAAATATAATTTTTCAAGGAATCATACATCGCAATCGCGAGATATGCAAAATTTTCGCTTAAGTGGTACGCGGTAATCCTCTTTTCTGTGAAATTGCAGTACATGGTTTCGGTGCCGCGTGTCGGCGCGTATTGCTCTACATCATTCCAGACGCGCCGGAGTTCAGTAAGGCTTTCGGCATGTGGTAATGCCATGAAGAGTCGATCTCCATTGACATGGTATCTGACAATGTCATAAACAGCAATGGATGCTGCTTCGCAGTATCCGCACATGATCATTTTTCCGCTGTGCATGGAATTGAAGTTCTTCAATTTGTTTGGAGAGGTCATCCATGGGTAATTCACACCAGTTGGGCCCATTCCACTGGTCGATCTCCCACAGAACGAACAACGTTTTTTCCCGGTACCAAGGTCGATTGTCGTTTTGATAGAGAGTTTTGGGGATCCCATCGGAACGTAAGCTTTATCAAGGTTACTCGCCTGTTTGGGACCAATCTTTACTTTCTGTTCCTTATTCTCATTGAAATATTTTATTGCTGTATCGAACTTCTCTTTCTGATCGGGAGTCATATCCTTCAGGAGCGATTTTTGGTTTATCGAAGGGATTACCCCCGTGATGAGTTTGGAATGGAATGGCGTGAAATTGGTCTTCTGGTAAAGTTCGAATTCGTTGGTCTCGTTGTTGTACCAGATATCCTTATTCTGCGTTTCTGTGATGTAATTTCTATTCACGAGATTGTCAACCACTTCTTTGATGAATGAGGTGACTTTTTCCTCGTTTACACCCTCAACAGTAAAATCGCGCCCTTTAACGGTAATTTCCATTGTGCGAGCCAAATCTTGGTTGTCTGGCAGATTAAATGCACGGAATAGTGATATTATTCCAGAATCGATCCAATAATTGCCAGTCTCTTTGAATTTTGCTATGAATGGAGATAATGTTTGTTGCATCGATTTGGTCTCCTCCATCTCTACATACACATCCCCCCTCATCCCACATAAACGCCACCCAAAAGAGCACGGTGAAAGTGACCGCGGCACAAGCAGAGGTGTGTCCGCACACACCCATAAGCACGGAGCAGACGTGC
>QNCM01000067.1 GCA_003644505.1 Candidatus Makaraimicrobium thalassicum
AAGAAAGGCAGGGAAAATGATCCGAAAGGCACGGCGGGAAATGCTGCAGTATGTCAGGCCGATGAAACGGGGCAAAACCGGAAAAGACGTTGAATTTGGTCCAAAGGGCGCGTTGAGCCATGTGGATGGTTTTTTATTCCTGGACAAATTCAGTCATGACAATTTTTCAGAAGCGCAAACGGCCGTAGTTACGGCTCGAATAAGAGCCTATGAAAATAAATTCGGAAAGAGGACGGTATCCTTTACGGGAGACCAGTTGTACGGCAATCGGACAAACAGGAAATTAATGGACGAGCTTGAGATAAGACCGTCTTTTAAGCCTTTAGGCCGCAGAAAAGAAAAACCCAAAAGAGACCGGTGGTATAAGGACAAACAGAAAGAACGCAACAGGATCGAGGGTAGTTTTGGGAACGGGAAAGAACATTACGGATTGGATCGAATAAGATACCACGGTTCGGAAGGCGCTGAAATGTGGGTAAGAACCGGCATACTTGGGATGAACCTCAATACAGCGCTGGCCAGAATGTAACGATAGATGAAATAGCCTGGATTTTACAGAAAACAACAGGTACTTTCTTGCGGAAGATAACGAAAATTTTCCCGGAAAAGCTTTTTCAGCAGACCCTAATTATATAATCCAATAGCCAGCCAGCATTAATTTTAAAAAAGTCAGTAAAATAGAAAAGTATTAATATTTTTTGAAAAACCTTCATCAAAGTCAAATGATGTTATAATTCAAAAAGTTAGTTGACAAGGAAAATTTAATGGGTTAAACTTGTAAAGTAAAAGAAAGTAAGAAAAATTGTAGTATAAGGAGAAGATGATGAGATACAGGACAATGATCGAACTTATATGTGATGCAGCCGATGAGGAAGATGCCGGCAACATTGCTGGCGAATATCTCAGGGGGAAAGTCGATTTTGGCGTTGAAATGAAATGCAGAACAGGGTCATTTCGGGCGCATAAAGTTAAAAAATATACCGGCGCCTGTGCTATTACGTGCTTAGTGTTTTCAGGACTTCTTTTGAATGTCACACCGATCGGAGTAGATACGAAGATCCGCGATTCAGCGCACCCGGGCTTTCGCGATACCTGCACGATAATGCCGGTTTTAAAGACACGGCATAAATCAGATTTCAAAAAGGAGTGGGAGAAGAAGAAGGGTGAAGTGGTGTTGGATTATCTGAAAAAATAGCGGAAAGCGCGGCGGATTTAAAAAATGAAGAAGGAACCAGCAGGTTCCTTCTTCATTTTTATCTGTGAAAGCGGCCGCTATCCCGGGTTTGATTTGTAAATATCGTATGCATTATGTATACTTTCATTTGTCAGATCCAACAAGGAAAGGCAGACCATGAACGGGGAAAAGATATGCTGAAACCCAAGATACTTGTGGTTGATGACCAACTCGGTATCGTATCATTTCTTTATGATTTTTTTACGCCTAAGAATTATGAAGTATTGCAGGCCACCAGCGGCAGAAAGGCCCTGCAACTGGTAAAAAAGGAGTCTCCCGCCGTTGTTCTTCTGGATATAAAGCTGGGCTGGGGCAAGGATGGTATGCAGGTGCTTGAGGAGATAAAGGGGGTTGCTCCGGAGACACGGGTTATAATGATGACAAGCATAGCCGATGAGGAAGTCATCGAAAAAGCGTTCAATCTGGGAGCCGATGATTACGTTGTCAAACCGTTCAGTTTGAGTTACCTCGAGAAGGTCGTAATGCTCAAGATACTGGATTTGCAGATCAGGAATCTGGGGAAGGGCGGAAATGGGACTCCCTCGGAAAGAAATATTTAACGGCCGTCTTCTCAGGGTCTTTAAGGGGATGAAAAGGCTTCCAAACGGCAGGGAGGCGTATTTTGAGGAGGTTGACCATCCCGGGGCGGCGCTCATAGTTCCTTTTGTCGCTGGCAGGATCGTTTTTATCCGCCAGTACAGGGACGTGATAGGAAAATATATCTGGGAATTGCCCGCCGGCACGCTTGAGCCGGGTGAAACACCTTATGTCTGCGCGGAAAGGGAGGTAATGGAAGAGACCGGCTGCAGGGCAAGGAACCTCAAGAGGATAGGTGTCATATACAGCACCCCCGGTTTTTGTAACGAGAGAATATATATATATCGGGCCGACTGCGAAGAAGTCACGGAAGGCCCGCGAAGGAATGACGGTGAGTTGATCAGGGTGAAGAAATTAAGCAGGAATGAGATTCGCGGACTGTTCAGAAGCGGAAGGATAAACGATTCCAAGACGATCGCCGCGTTAAGTTTTGCCGGGATTTTATGACCGTTTCAGATTGTCTGGTTACAGACAGGGTGCGTGCAACCAGGAACGACTTGACAATGTTCTTTATATCAGATATACTTCACGCAAAAGGTCAAAGGGGGTAAAGATGAAGAGGCTTCTGGTATTTCTGTTTATATTTGCACTAGTGTTTAACGTGAGCGCCTTTGGGTCCACGAATAAACCGCTGAAAAATCTTGGTAAAGGGCTGGATGATATCGTGTACGGTGGGATCGAGACCCCTGACAGTATTAATGATACCAATACGAAAGGCACTCCGGCCTATCCGGATTGCACGAGCAAGACCAATGACGACGTGGGTAGAGGTATTGCCAGGTTTGTCGGAGGGATATGGAGGATAGCCACTTTCTGGTACCCGGAAGAAGAAGAGGGGGGAGCCATAGTCAAGTAAAGGCAACGGATTTATTCTATTTTTTTAAAGCCCGCTTTGTTATCCAAGGCGGGCTTTTTTTGCCCGGGGGTTAAGCGGGATTTACAGCCGTCCTTAATATGTGTTGAACGAAACGACTTCGTCTTTGTCTTTAAGATGCCTTTCCGGGAATTCCGATTGTTCCGGGTACCCCAGGGCGATGACAAGCTCGATCTTTTTTGACGCGGGTATGAAGAGGATCTTTTTTAATTTTTTTTCGTTAAACCAGCCGAGGATACACGTCCCGATACCAAGTTCCTGCGCTTGCAGGACAAGGTGTTCGCAGGCGATGCCTATATCTATGCGCCTGAAATTGGTGTTCCTGAGTTTTCCACCCATCCATGCGGAAAGTTTTGTCCTTTCCGAAACTACAAGGATAAAGGCGGCGGCTTCACGCACAAATGCGTTCATGTCATAGATGCCGGAAAAGGCGTTTTTCGCAATAACTTCTTTCTTGGCGATGTCGTCTATTACGATAAATTTCCACGGCTGTGAGTTGCAGGCAGATGGGGCGTGGCGCGCTGCTTCAACGCATATTTCCAGGTCCTCCCGTTTGATGAGGCGCGCGTCATATGAACGCACGCTTCTTCGGGATTTGACCAGCTGAAGAAAAGTCATGTTATGCTCTTTTTTAATGTTACGTTGCCCGCCGCCCGTATTCCTCACGCGGGAGACGGGAGCCGGGCCATGAATGTCACGAAACGATAACTGGAGATTTTGACTATTTTTGATTATAATATAAAATATGCTGAAACCGCAAGCCATAATTATTTCTTTTTTGATTATCTTTAATCTCCTGGGCTGCGCTGACACCGGGACGGTCAGGAGGGCCAGGTCCGTCAGGGATATCTCCGAGAAGGAGGCCCTGGATACCATGTCGGCCAAGCCCCGTTTTAATGCCCGAAGGAGGTTTACGTATCTGATGGCCTGGAACAATATCCCCATAGGCAGGATCATTGCGGAGGTTGGAGATATAAAGAATTACAGGGGGCGTGATGTGTATCCCGTGACGCTCGTTACGGAATCGAATAAGTTTCTTTCCAGGATCTACAGGGTTGAGGATACATATATTTCTTACATAGACACGCGGACAATGACGAGCCGCCGGTACGAAGCCGACCGAAAAGAGGGGAGTTACAGGAAACACGTCATAGTGGAATATGATTTTGATGAGATGGAAGCCGTATATACGAACCTTACGGACGGATCTGTTAAGCGATGCCCGATCGAAGAGAATGTCCAGGACCCGCTGAGCGCCATATGTTATTTCATGACGCTGCCTGTGGTGCCCGGCGAAAAGATCAGTATGACGGTAAATCTGAACGAAAAGAATTATCGGCTGTTTGGAAAGATCGGGAATATTGATGTTGTAAGGCTGTCGCGTCTCGGGTCGTTCCCGGCGTTTAAAGTAAGGCCTTATGTCGAACTGGGATCCGAGCGGGTCAGGAAGGGAAAGGCATGGGTGTATTTTGCCGGGGACAAAAGGCGGTATCCCCTTTACGGAGTGGTCCTGATACCTTTCGGCAGAGTGACGGCCACGTTGAGAGAAGTGAAGGATGGTTCCACTCCGGGAGTGGCCACTCCCGGAGTGGCTACTCCCGGAGTGGAACAGGTGGAACAGGAGCGGCAGAGGCGGGGATAATGAGCAAAAGAAGCAAGATTGAATATTTTACGGCGAAAAAAGTCGGGATGGCGATCAACCGGTACAACATGATCAGCACGGGCGACAGGATACTTGTGGGGGTCTCCGGGGGGAAAGACAGTTTGACCCTTCTCAGGATACTGCAGCGGCGCAGAAGACGGCTTCCCATAGATTACACTGTCAGGGCGATACATGTGGCCACGGATTATGAGGAACAGCCCGAAGTAGAAAGGGACAGGCTTAGAGAATACTGTGAGTCTCTCGGGTGCGAGTATCTTTTTAAGGAGGTGGCCATTGCAAAGAAAAATAAACTCGGACGGGAAGACTGTTTCTGGTGTTCGTGGAACAGGCGCAAGGCGCTGTTCGAAACTGCCGCTGAAACAGGATATAACAAGGTCGCCCTGGGACATCATAAAGACGATATAGCGGAGACAATATTGATGAACATGATCTGGAGCGGGGAATTATCCGGCATAAATCCCGTTCAGAGCCTGTTCGGAGGAAAAGTCGTTCTTATCAGGCCCCTGGTATTTCTGGAGGAGAAAGAGATCCGGAGGTATGTGATGGAGCTTGGCCTGCCTGAGATCAAGTCAAGCTGTCCGAGAAATTATGATTCCAAGCGCGCTCTTATCAGGGATATGCTGGCTCGTCTGGCAAAAGGGAATAAGGATATAAAGAACAATATTCTACGGGCGCCTTACAGAATAAAGGCAGAGTATCTTACGGAGATCGTGGAAGAGGCCCCGGGCGGGGATGATAAATGACAAATGAGAGAATTCAAATGACAAAGGAAAAATTGTTTTTACTGGCGGTTTTTCTGCTGCTGGCGCCCCTCCTGACCGGGGGAATAATGTCAATTAACCCGGCGACCGAAGAAGAGGAACTCATATTGATACCGGCCGTCAAAGAGAGGAACACTGGCAGGAAGATCAACGAGCAGATCCGCAGGCATTTTGAGCTTCCGGTGGATCCGCTCATGCAGAAACGGGTGGAAGAGATCGGCGAAAAACTCGCTGCCGGAACGGATAGAAAAGACATAGTATACCGGTTTGCCGTTCTCGACAATGAAAAAGATGATTATTACAACGCCTTTGCCGCGCCGGGCGGATATATTTACATATTTAGAGACCTTGTGGAAGCCATGGAGACCGATGACAGCCTGGCAGCGGTCCTGGCGCATGAAATGGGGCATGTAGAAGCCCGGCACTCGGTTAAACGGATGCAGGGAAATGCCGGAGTTACGCTGCTGATGCTGCTTGCCGGCCAGATGCAGACAGAGAGAGGGACATATGCGGCGGCGAACAGGGCTATCGGTCAGTTGATGTCAGCTTATTCCCGGCATGACGAGAGACAGGCCGATGAGCTCTCGGTAAAATATATGAGACTGGCGGGGTTTGATCCAAACGGCGCTGTTGCGGCCCTGGAAACACTGAGGAGCCTGCGTAAAAAGGCGCCAAGGATGAGGTATCGGTTTTACAAGAGCCATCCCTATCTTTCTGAGAGGATCTCTTATCTCAAGAAGTTTGTCAGGGGGTATACTGACTTCGACTCGTATATAAATTTAGTTCCGGAGAAGGATGGATTGTGATATCATTATACTATCGGCGGAGAGGGGGCTTGAATCATTTTAACTGTCAAAAAAAGGAGAAGCCTTGAGAAAAACATTCGTGCTGGATACCAACGTTTTATTACATAATCCGAATTCACTTGTGTCGTTCGCCGACAACATCGTTCTTTTGCCCATAGAGGTCCTGGAAGAGCTCGATAGATTCAAGAGGAACCACGATGAAAAAGGGCGCAACGCGAGGATAGTGATACGTATGCTTGACGCATTCCGCCAGAAAGGGGAACCGGGCAAAGGATTCCCCCTTGACAACGGAGGGGTGTTGAAGATCGCCATAGGGGTCGATCCTGATAGCGTCCAAGGCGCGGCGGGGCTTTCGAGAAATATCGTGGATAACAGGATATTACTTGCCGCTTATGTCCGGAAAGAAAAAGGGGAACACGTAATATTCGTATCCAAGGATATTAACGCCAGGATCAAAGCTGACGCTCTCGGCATCGCCAGTGTGGATTTTGAGAAACAAAAGGTCGATTTCGAACACCTTTACACCGGATGGCGTACTCTGGAAGTGGAGAAGAGCGATATAGATATTTTTTACAGGGAACGGGAGTATAAGGCGGAAGAAGGCCGGTTCTTTCCAAACGAGTTTGCTTTTCTGGTGGATAAGGAAAACCCGAAACATACGGCGATAGGAAGATACAAAGAGGAGTTCGGGATATTGATGCCTCTGATCTTCAACAAGGCGAGTGTTATGTCCGTCCGTCCGCGTAATAAAGAGCAGGCAATGGCGGTGGAACTGCTGCTGAATGATGACATCAACCTGGTTACTCTTGTAGGCCCCGCGGGGACGGGGAAAACGCTTCTGGCTATTGCCGCCGGGCTCCACAAAATTGTCAGGGACAAAGCCTATGCGGGGCTCCTGATCTCGCGTCCCGTTATGCCGCTCGGAAACGATATCGGGTATCTTCCCGGCACCAAGGAAGAGAAGCTCGAGAACTGGATGGGGCCCATATTCGATAACCTTGAATATATATTCCACGCCGAGAAGAAGGAAAAAAACGTTAAGGGTAAGACCAAGTTCCAGATCGAAAAATACATTAAAGACGAAATAATCGAGCTGGAGGCCATGACGTTCATGAGAGGACGCAGCATCCCGGACAGGTTCATAATAATCGATGAGGCGCAGAACATGACCCCGCACGAGGTAAAGACGGTCATCAGCCGTGCGGGGAATCATACCAAAATGGTCCTTACGGGGGACCCCTACCAGATCGACAACCCTTATCTGGATTCGTCCAGCAACGGCTTGACGTATTGCGTGGAGAAGATGAAAGGTCAGGGGACGTTCGGTCATATGACCGTGACGAAAAGCGAGAGAAGCTCGTTAGCTTCACTTGCGGCGAAACTGCTTTAGATGCGGGACGGTTTAAAGATGAAGAAGATCATAATCATAGTCCTCGGTGTGTTTCTGCTGAGCTGTGTTACAGGCGGAACAGCGGGAGCGAAAGCGAAGCCGGCGAAGACACCCGGGAGGAAAGGCAAAGCGGGGAAACGCATCAGATATGTCAAGTCCAAGCACGGCCTTAAAGCGCTCATTGAACTCGGCAAAAGCCGGGAAGGGATGATCAGAGAGATCAACGGGGAAACACAGAGTTATAGAAGGGTCAGGGACGCGATTGATCATGGCCGGCTCAAAAAAGGGGAATCCGCTTCGCATATAAGAAACCGATATGGAGAGCCGGTGGTAATCCTGTCCGAGAGGAACGGCGAACTCACAAAATGGGTTTATAAAGCCGGGACAGCATCCTTTTTTTCTTCGGAAAAAACGTACCTTGTTTTTAATACCGGTGGTGAGCTCGTTGGATGGGAAACACTGAACCCTGACCCCTGAACCCTGCGGCCACGCGTCTACTACCTCTCTTATCTGGCCATCGCATAGGTGGCGTCTTTTTTATAGTTCTTGTAGTTCGCTTCGAGGATTTTTTGCGCCGGTTTATTTTGCGGCGTGAACTGCCGGTTGTGCTTTCCGCCCGCTTGTATGTTTGTGTCCCATTTCCACCAGTATACACCGGCAAGCCAGGTCTGGTCC
>QNCM01000068.1 GCA_003644505.1 Candidatus Makaraimicrobium thalassicum
CCTCCCCGCCAGATAATTTGAAACGTTATTCTATAAGATCATAACGTTCTTGTAAAGAGCATTTCTTAAAGGTCTGCAACTGGAGCCGGCGGAGGGAATTGAACCCCCGACCAGAGGTTTACAAAACCCCTGCTCTACCCCTGAGCTACGCCGGCATGGAATTTAAAATCAACTATACCAGATTTTTAAAAGGCTGTAAAGAAACAAACTCTGGCTCCAACTGGAGCCTATTACTTTATCTTTTTCATAAAGATCGAAACAGGAAACACCACGATAAAACATATTAGCCCCAAAACCCACCACGCTATAAAACTTCGCCCTTTGACTTTAGCGATCGCAGCCGGGATTAGAGCGATGATCATTGAGATTAATGCCAACTGTTGAATTATCTCGAGTCCGGTTCTAACCGGCGTGCCTCTCTCCCTATCCTGTTGCACATCCGGCTTCCCGGACTCGTCTATCCCCATTTCTCTCCTTACTTCAGATCTGACTTTAGCCCTTATTTCCTCCAGGCTTTGGGAATAAATTAAACCTGCCAGAAAAAAACTTAAAACGATGCTCGCACAGCCAAATACAAATATCTTTTTCATAATACTCTCCCACCTAAACTTTAAGATCTTTCAGTATATTCCCATATCTTTCAATTGTTTATCGGATATTCCGAAATGGTGCGCGATCTCATGTTGCACAACGTGTTTTACTTCTTCACGGATATTTGCCTCTTTTAACTTGCATGCCTGTTCAATATTTTGCTTATACAGGGTGATCTTGTCCGGCATTACCATACCGTAATAATGAGTTCTGTTTTTCAACGGGACACCCTGATAAAGCCCAAGAAGCCGGCCTTCTGCGCCAAGGCCAAGGGTTCTTACAGCATCCATATCAGGTTCTTCTTCTATAACAACTTCGATATTTTGGAGCTTATCCTTAAACTGTTTCGGAAGTTCCTTCAAAGCATCTACAACTATAGCTTCAAATTCTTTACGTGTCATATTATTGCGTCCACCCTCCATCATTAATCAGCGGGGTCAAGCGTGTCCCCTCATCAAGGCATGTCCCCGGATTCCACTATATGCTGTTTCAAAAATGCTTTAATCAAATTAACAGTGCCATCTTTGAATCCGCTAGGACTTTCCGCTATCCAGAGAGTAAATTTATATAGGCTATATGCATCAATTTTTATCCATTTTTTGTTCTTTGTCAAGAAAAGCAAAAGCGTTGTCACTGCGATGCGTTTATTTCCGTTAGCAAAGGGATGATTTTTAATCATAAGATAAAATAGAATACTTGCCTTATCCAATAGTGAAGGATATGGATTGAGATCTAAGAAGTTAATAAACGGCGTAGTTATACAGCTCTCCAGTTTGTTAGGAAAACGAGTAGAAAAGTCAGGGATAGGTTCATCAAACTCTAATATTTCCTGTGCCAGTTTAAAAGCTAAAAACTCAACCTCTTTTAATGATACCGGTTTTATCATTATTCATTACCTAGCAATTTTAATGTTTCACCATACTCTTTGAGAGTTTTTTTGACAGCAACACTTACACGTTCTTTTATTTCATCTGTAAGTTTATCCCCTAAAATCTCTCCAACAGTTTCTTGAGGAATAGCATAATTTCTGCCAATTTTTATGGCGTTAATTTTACCTTGTCTTACTTGTTTATATATGGCACCACGAGAAAGTCCCATAAGTTTTGCAAGCTCGGGTATTGTAAGATATTTCTTCATATTGTAAAACTCCATGTTTACAAATAGTTAGCAGTAAACTTAGGTTTACTATGCAATATAAGTATACTACAGTATCTTTAATTTGCAAGTGGTTACAAGATAAACATGGGTATTCTTCATTGAATACCCATGTTTATCTCACATCTCTTTTGTCTACAGATAGTTAGGTAAAGCGTCTGGGATTAAATGCCGGCTTTGTTGAATGCGTCTGATATGCATTCGAGGACATTAGATGCGATCATGCTGAACTGGCCTTTTTTTTCAGCCGCTATATCGCCGGCCAGGCCGTGAAGATATACAGCGGAAACGGCAGCGCTGAAATCGTCGACACCCTGGCCGATAAACGAAGCGATCATACCGGTCAGGACATCGCCCGTTCCGCCGGTAGCCATCCCTGAATTGCCGGTCTCGTTGACGTATATCATCCCTTCCGGATCCGCGACAACCGTATGGTGTCCTTTCAGACAGACGACTGTTCCCGTCACCTCAGCAACGCTCTTGGCTATGTCCGTCCTGTTCGACTGTACTTCCCCTGTATCTTTTCCCATCAAACGCGCCATCTCTCCGGGATGGGGAGTTATTACGGTCCTGTATCCTCTCTTTCTCAGCGGTTCCAGTTCCCCTTCAAGAGCATTGATCCCATCGGCATCAAGGACAACAGGCTGCTCTGTCGATCCGATCAGATCCCTTACAAGCGCGCGTGTCTGGCTGCCCGCGCCCAGGCCGGGGCCGATCGCGATAACATCGCACTTTTTCGAAAAATCCAGGATCTTCTCTTTTGCTTTTAAACCTAAAGACCCGTCTCCGGTCTCCGCCAGCGGCAGGGTCATCACTTCGGTAAGTTTGGTCTCCATTATCCGGTTCAGAGACTCGGGTATGCCGCAGGTGACCAGACCGCTGCCTGACAGAAGCGCGCCCTGCGAGCAGAGAAAAGCGGCACCAGTCATCCCGGGGGACCCGGCGACGACAAACACTCTGCCGTAATCCCTTTTGTGCGAATCCGCCCGCCTGACGGGCATTTTTTCTATATGCTCATGTACCATCATGCACTCCCATGGCGTTAGATACCGCAAGGTCATCCGTATGAGAAATACTGACGACCATCTGCGATAGATTATATTTTTTCATCAGGTATTCGGCCTGTCCGTGTAAAAGCGCGTAAGGTTTTCCGTCCTTACCGTTCAATATCTCGATATCCGACCAGTTCAGGCCGAGCTCCGCGCCATCGGGCAGGGCCTTCTTGACTGCTTCCTTGGCGGCAAACTTCCCGGCCATATGAACGTAAAACGCTTTTTTACTGCCTGCGTATTCCAGCTCTTTCTGCGTAAATATCCTTTTAAGAAAGTTCTCTCCCCGCTGCTCGATCGCTTTTTTGAACCTTTCGATCTTCAGGGCGTCTATACCTATTCCCGCGATATTCATGCCATCAGTTCCTTCATCTGTCTAACTGCCCCGGATATCCCCGTGAATACCGCTTTCGAGATTATGGAATGACCTATGTTAAGCTCGTACATATTTTTAATACGGGCCACCGGAGCTACATTACTGTAGTTCAGACCATGGCCGGCACATACCGTAAATCCATTTTCAAGAGCGAATTCCGTCATCTTTCGCAGGTTCTCCAGCTCTTTCTCACTTCGGGTCCCGGGGCCTCCGCCGGCGTTAAATTCCCCGGCGTACCGTCCCGTATGGAATTCGATAATATCCGCACCGGCCTTTTTTGAAGCCTCTACCTGCTCTGGCTCGGGGTCAATGAACAGGCTTACCTCTATCCCTTCACCGGAGAGGCTGTTTATTACGCTTCTGACTTTTTCAAAATTACGAACGACGTCAAGCCCGCCTTCGGTGGTTATCTCCTGCCGGTTTTCCGGGACCAGCGTCGCCTGATCCGGTCTGACCCTGCATGCGATAGCGACAATCTCGGGGTCCACCGACATCTCCAGGTTCAACCGCGTCGTGACAGCCGCCTTTAACCGGTCAAGATCCCCGTCGTTTACATGCCTTCGATCCTTCCGAAGGTGACAGACGATCCCGTCGCAACCGGCTTCCTCACTCTCCCGCGCCGCTTCTACAGGGTCGGGCTCAAATGTTTTACGCGCTTCCCGAACAGTGGCGACATGATCGATGTTCACTCCCAGCTTAACCATAAATATTTTCCTCTATTCACTCGGTTCTTCTCTCTCCACGGGAAGATACACATCCACAACTTTATCCTTGAACCGCAGAAACTTCGTATCCGAATGCAGGCCGAGATGAAGCTTTACGCTGCGGGTATATTCACCGAGATCGATCCTGTCGGTCCTGAGATCATTCACATCCTCCACGATTTCCTCCGGACCGAAAACAGCTATCCTGGGGGGCTCTACTTTGACTTTATCGAGTAGCACATGGTGCCCCTCCGGTGATCTGCCAAAAAAAACCGGTTTTACCTGAACCTCTTTCACAATAAACTTATAACGCGAAAAAACGTCTTCCACAGTCTCATTCTTCTGTAGAAACGAATCGCTGTTGACCAGATCGAAGACATAAAACCACGTTGCTATCGCAAGAGCGAGCGTTATGACTTTCGGCCAGAAATTATTAAAAATAATCCTTCCCCAGTTCATATCTTAACCTTACGTTTCGCCAGAAGCCTTTTTAAGACCGCCGGAAAAGACTGTTTTCTTACCCGGGGCATGTATGCCTTCTCCAGTATCTTCGCAATATTCTTGGGATCAAGGTCTTTCGTCAGCCTCCCGCCGGCAGCCAGGGAAATAGCGCCGGTCTCCTCACTTACCACAACGACGACAGCATCTGTTTCTTCGCTGAGCCCCAGGGCCGCCCTGTGCCTGGTCCCCATTGTTTTCGAAACGTTCGGATTCTGCGTAAGAGGAAAAAGGCAGGCTGCCGCCTCCACGCGCTGATCCGAAACGATAATACCCCCGTCATGCAGCGGCGTGTTCGGTGAAAATATCGTGTTTAGGAGTTCGCTGGTGATCCTGCTGTCAATACTGACTCCGCTTTCAACATAACGGCGCAACCCTGTTTCCCTCTCTATCGCGATCAAAGCGCCTATTCTCTTTTTAGACAATACGACAGAAGCTTTGGCTATTTCCCCGAAAGCCTCCCTTTCCCCGGAAAATATGCCGAAACGTCCTATCCTAGCCAGTCCTCTCCGGATCTCCGGCTGAAAAATAATAAGAAATGCGATAACTGAAATTCCCAGTAATCTTGTCAGGAGCCAGTTAATGATGACAAGGTTGAGCTCCCCGGTCAGTATGATCACAGTGGAGATTATAATAACGCCTTTGAACACCTGTTCCGCGGCAGTCCCCCTCAGCAGAAGATACACCACGTAAAAGGCGCCCCACAGCAGCAATATCTCGAGTATTGTCTCCCAGTACCCTAAAAAAAATTCCATTTTTTATACACTCATTATGGCGTCTGCGACACACGTAACATCACGCATCTGGTCGACATCATGCACCCTTATGATGTCAGCGCCGTTAATTATCGCCGCGGTAAAACTTGCCGCTGTGCCGGACAGCCTGCCGCCGACCTCTTTGCCGGTAATTGTTCCGATAACCGCTTTTCGGGACGTGCCGATCAGAACCGGCTTGCCCAGCTGTTTGAGCCGGGATAACTCACGCAATATTACAAGGTTATGCTCTGTGGTCTTTCCGAACCCGATACCCGGATCAATGATTATTCTCTCAGGATCCACCCCCGCCTCTACCGCCAGAGCAATGGATTCCGAAAGATACGAAGAAATCTCATCCATCACATCATCATAAAACGGCGCGTCCTGCATGTTTTTCGGGTCACCCTTCATATGCATTAGAATAACTCCCGCACCGGATGCGGCGATCGTCCGCGCCATGTCCGCATCCCCTCTCAACGCCGTAATATCGTTGACCACGGAAACCCCTTCAGCCAGCGCCTGCGCGGCCACCTTGCTCTTGTAAGTATCGATTGACAGCGGAACGCCGATGATCCCCCGAAGCGCCCTGATAACCGGCATGACCCGCTCGAGTTCCTCTTCTGGAGCGACGCGCTCCGAACCCGGACGCGAGGATTCCCCTCCGATATCGATTATATCCGCGCCTTCCTCTGCCATCTGTTTCGCTCTTTCTACCGCGCGGGACGGGTCCAGATACCTGCCGCCGTCGCTGAACGAATCAGGAGTAACGTTCAGGATGCCCATCACACAGGTGCGTTCCCCCACAGGCAATGTATAATCTTTCAGAGGTATATTATTTCTTACTTTCAAGCTTCGTCCTGTCGTCCGGCTTCTGCTTCTCAAAACCAAGGAGTTTCCTGACATCATTCTCGTCCATTGTCTCTTTTTCTATCAGCTTATTGGCCAGCATATCAAGCTTGTCTTTGTTGTCGAGCAGGCGGGACCTGGCGATCTCGTAACAGTGATCGATTATTTTTTTAACCTCTTCATCAATGACCTTCGCTGTTTCCTCGCCGTAATTCCTTTCTTCAGTGATATCGCGCCCGAGAAACACCTGGGCGTGCCGCTTCCCGACGGTCAGGTGTCCCAGCCGTTCGCTCATACCATACTGTGTTACCATGTCCCGGGCCAGTTCTGTAGCCTTCTTTATATCGTCCTGCGCCCCCGTGGAGATATCCTTGATCTCTATCTCTTCGCTGGCCCGGCCTCCCAGCATTCCCGCGATCTTCCCTATGAATTGAGTTTTTCTGTAGACGTACTGGTCCTGGCGGGGCAGCTGCATCGTATAGCCCAGGGCCATGCCGCGGGAGACGATCGTGACCTTATGTAACGGGTCTGCGCCCTCGATAAGATAGGACATCAACGCGTGGCCCGCCTCGTGATACGCGATGATCTTTTTCTCTTCATCGCTTATCTTGCGGGATTTCCGCTGAGGGCCCGCCACAATGCGCTCCATAGCCTCCTGAAGTTCGTCCATGCCGACAGAATCCTTATTCCTCCTGGCTCCCAGCAAAGCGGCCTCGTTGATGATGTTCGCCAGATCCGCGCCGGAAAACCCCGCTGTCTGCTGCGCGATCTTATAAATATCCATTCCTTTCTTCATCTTCACGTTCTTTGCGTGCACCTTGAGGATCGCGTCCCTGCCGACGATATCAGGCAGCCCCACCACTATCTGCCTGTCAAACCGGCCCGGCCTCAGAAGAGCCGGATCAAGGACATCCGGACGGTTGGTGCTCGCTATCAGAATGATCCCGGTTGCCGTATCGAACCCGTCCATCTCTGACAGAAGAGCGTTAAGCGTCTGTTCGCGTTCGTCGTGCCCTCCCCCTATCCCTGAAAATCTCTGCCGGCCCACGGCGTCTATTTCATCTATGAATATGATGGATCCTTTCTGGCTCATTTTGACAGATTTCTTCGCCTGATCAAAAAGATCCCTCACCCGTGAGGCGCCCACACCAACGAACATTTCGACAAAATCGGATCCGGAAATACTGAAGAAAGGAACATCAGCCTCGCCGGCGACAGCTTTAGCCAGCAGCGTTTTACCCGTTCCCGGAGGCCCCATGAGCAGTACTCCCTTGGGCATCTTTCCGCCGAGTCTCTGGAATTTGCGCGGGTCGCACAGGAATTCTATAACTTCCTGCAATTCTTCTTTTGCCTCGTCAATACCGGCGGCATCGTCAAAAGTCACTTTCATTTTGTCTTTTACCGCAAGCTTTGCTCTTGACTTGCCGAATGATAACATTTTCCCGGCACCGCCGGCCGCGCCGCGATATATGAAAAACCAGAGAAACAGGATAAACAGCAGCATCGGCCCGAGAGAATAAAACAGATTGGACAGGAAAGTCTGGGGCGGACTGATGTCGAAATCAGGGATATTCTCACGCAAAAGCCTGATCAGGTCGCGGTTTTCTTCCGGGATATTTACGGCAAAACGCCTTCCGTCGCTGAGCTTACCGACAACACGGTCCCTGACTTTAACCGCTGAAAGGATGACCCCTGTCTCATTGTTAGTATTGACCATCTCGTAAAACGTCTTGTAAGTCATTTCCTGGGACGTTTGCTCAAGAGAGGAAAATATCCACTGGAAAACCAGAAAAAGCCCCACGATGATCAATATCCATATGAATCTATCCTGGGAATCCTTTTTTTTGTTTTTCGGAGACCCTTTGGGCCCTCCCGCTTTTTTCCTGATCTTATTCTGTAAGTTTCCGCTTTTATTGGCCATTGACGAACCAGCTCCTCTTATAGGCTCCAGGTCTACACATTTACAAAAAAGCTGACGCGA
>QNCM01000069.1 GCA_003644505.1 Candidatus Makaraimicrobium thalassicum
ACGATTCTAACCGCCACCCGGTTCCACTCCCGGAGTGGTATCATCCCACTCCGGGAGTGGAACCTTTCTTTCTGATAATATAATGCTTGTTTTCACTGAAAAATTTCTTATAATATAGACCTGTAACAACGCGAGCCGCTCTGCGGCAGTCACGGATTAAGGGGCTTTTCTATGGTGCTAAAAATACTCCGGAGCAGGAAATTCGCCAAAAGGGTACTGACGGCTCTGCTTATACTGATCATCCCGGCTTTTGTTCTCTGGGGAGTAGGCAGTATGACGCGAAGACCGGAAATAGTAGGTCTGATCGGCAACCAGAAAATCCGTGCCGATGACTTCGCGAAAAGCCGTCAGGGCATAAAGATCCAGATACTCTTCGCGTATTACACAAATTCCGATACGCTGCGCCAGCTCCTGAGAGCCCGCTCACTGCTCAATTCCATGGCCTGGGAAAGGCTGATACTTCTCAACGCGGCCCATAAGGAAAAAGTCAACGTCACTAACGATGACGTGCTGTCTTTCATCTCGCGACATCCGATGTTCCAGAGGAACGGCGTATTCGACAAACAGGTATACGCTTACATCCTGAAAAACACCCTGGCCATGAGACCGCGTCAATTCGAGGAGCTGGTGAGGCAAAACCTGCAGGTAAAATCGTTCCGGCTGGGTCTGCTGAAAGACATAAGCGTTTCGGAAAAAGAAATACTGGAAGATTACAAAAAAGCCAACGACAAAGTCGAGCTCTCCTATATTATCATCGACAAAGATCTTTTCACCGATCAGGTCACGGTTTCCGCCGAGGAAGTCGAGAAGTACTACGAGTCTAATAAAAACAAATTCTTCGAACCGGCCAAGATAGAGGTGGAATACATAAAGTTCCCCTATGAGGACACTTCCGCGAGAAACGCCGTTGTCCCTGAAATTGAAAAAATCCATTCGGAAGTTGAACGATCTCCGGCACGATTCGAGAAAATAGCGGAAAACTCCGGCTGGCGTTACGGCAAGACCGGCCCATTCTCACTTAAAGACGTGCCCCCCGGGATAACGTTCTTTAAAGAATTCCAGGACACGGCATTTGCCCTTAAACAAGGCGAGATAAGCCGTCCTGTATTCTCTTCGCCGGAAAAGGGAACGGCTTATATACTGCGCAAAACCAGGGATATTCCGCGGAGGCGCCAGGATCTTAAAGAAGTGGAGAAAGATATCAGGAAAACCCTCGCGGGAAGAAAATGCCTTGTCCTGGCCAGAAAGAAAGCGAATAACCTCTATGCGGAAATGACCGAAACGGACGTGACCCTGGAAGAAACAGCAGCCGCGCTGGCTCAGCAGATAAAAACCACCGGCCCTGTCACCTCCGGCGGGTATATTGAGAATGTCGGGCCGGCAAAAGAGATCGTCACCCGTGCGCAGAAGGCAGGTGAAGGCAGAATCCTCCCTCCGATACCCGTGAAGAAAGGGGCTTTTTTCGCGCGGGTGGATGCCGTCCTGCCGACAGATGAAGCGGATTTCAGGGAAAAGAAAGAAAATCTACACAAGACTATCCTAAGCCGCAAACAGATGAACGCCATGGAAAAATGGTTCAAGGAAAGCAAAGCAAAGACCGAACTGAAAAAATCCCTGGAAGACCTCTAGCCCCGGGGCCCGCCAGCATTCTTATTCAAGGAATTTCTGGAGTTCCTTTTTAAAATAGGAGACATCCTTAAACCGGCGGTAAACCGAAGCAAAACGGACATAAGCGACTTCATCAAGGGTATACAGCTCCTCCATGACCATATTCCCTATTACCGTTGATTTGATCTCCCTGTCGGCTTTTTTCTGGATCTTTCTTTCTATCTCTTCAATGATCTGCTCGATCCTGTCCATGCTGACCGGCCGTTTTTCGCATGCCTTTATAATGCCTGTCTTGATCTTTTCCCTGTCAAACCTCTTGCGCGTGCCGTCCCTTTTAACCACCATCAGCGGGGAGTTTTCCACGTACTCGTAGGTAGTGAACCTCCTGCCGCATTTAAGGCATTCCCGCCGTCTCCTGATGCTCAATCCTTCTCCGCTCATACGGGAGTCGATGACCTTATCCTCCGTGCTCCCGCAGTAAGGGCACTTCATGATCCCATCACCTCCATTTCGATCCCGGCTTCACGGAGAAACTTAAGCGCGAATTCATCGGGGTATTTTCCCTCCATAATAACCTTCTTAATGCCGACGTTTATGATCATCTTGGCGCATATGCTGCACGGCTGGATAGTAACGTAAAGCGTAGCGCCGCAAAGGCTCACCCCGTGCCGGGCAGCCTGCAGAAAGGCGTTCTGTTCGGCATGGAGCGCCCGGCACAGCTCATGACGCTGTCCCGACGGCACGCCGAGTTCTTCCCTGAGGCAGCCGGCCTGATCGCAATGGACGATACCCCTGGGGGCGCCGTTATAGCCGGTGCTAAGTATCTGCTTGTTTTTAACGACTACCGCTCCGACCTTCCTGCGCAAACAGGTCGAACGGGTCGCAACAAGTTTTGCTATGTTCAGAAAATACTCATCCCAGGGCGGCCGCGCTATTTCGCCTTTAAGGTATTCCCCTGCCGGCTCCTTTTTCCCCGTCTTTTTTGTCATTTATCCAGTGCCTCCATCTCATCTATCCAGCCTTTATACAGCGGGAACTCTTTCAGAAATTCCCGCACCTCTTCCCGGATAACGGCAAGCCGTTTCTCGTCCTTCCGCGCGTTCAGCCCGGCATTGATGAATCCCGCTATCCCGGCCATGTCCTTCTCTTCCATCCCTCTGGTCGTTACGGCAGGGGTGCCCAGGCGGATACCGCTGGTAACAAAGGGGCTTTTCTCATCAAAAGGGATCAGGTTCTTGTTAACCGTTATCCCCGCTTTATCCAGGCATGTTTCCGCCTCTTTTCCGGTAATACCTCCTGGTGAAAGATCGACTAGGAGCAGATGATTATCCGTGCCGCCTGAAACCACCCTGTATCCTCTTGATATAAGTTCTTCTGAAAGCCGTTTCGCGTTCTTAACGATGCTCTCCTGATATCCTTTAAAGCCGGGCTGTAAAGCCTCCCGGAACGCTACTGCCTTGCCCGCGATGATATGCATAAGGGGCCCGCCCTGGATACCGGGGAACACCTCCGAATCGATCTTTTTCGCGAACTCCTGCCTGCACATGATCATGCCGGACCTGGGACCTCTCAAAGTCTTATGGGTCGTCGTGGTCACAAATTCTGCCGCGGGAACAGGGTCCGGATGAAGTCCTGCCGCGACCAGCCCGGCTATATGCGCCATATCCACCATAAGCACGGCCCCGATCTCATCACAAATTTTGCGGAATGCGGCAAAATCTATGCTGCGGGAATAAGCTGAAGCCCCGGCGATCATCATTTTCGGCCTGTTTTCCAGGGCTTTCTGCCGGATCTCATCGTAATCCAGTCTTTCTGTTTCTCTATTAACCCCGTAAAAGACCATATTGAAATATTTCCCCGAAAAGTTCTTGCGGTGGCCGTGCGTCAGATGGCCGCCGCACGCCAGGTCCATCGCCATGACCGTGTCCCCTATGTCCAGCGCGGCGAAATAAACGGCCATGTTCGCCTGCGAACCTGAATGAGGCTGGACATTTACGTGCTCGGCGCCGAAAAGCTCCTTTGCCCGTTTAATGGCAATATCCTCGGCGTCATCGACGAAAGCACATCCGCCGTAATATCGCGCGTGCGGATATCCTTCGGCGTATTTGTTCGTCATTGCCGAGGAAACCGCTTCTACAACCGCACGGCTGGTAAAATTCTCGCTCGCTATAAGTTCAATACCCTCATTCTGCCTTTTCGTCTCGTTCAGAACCGCCCGGAATACCTCCGGATCCGTATCTCTTAAATGTTTCATCTGCCTTTCCCTTCCCTGTGTACCGTGTATTACCTGCGTTTCCTAAATACCTTCTCTTCAAGTTCCGCTATCTGCCTGACACGCCTTGCGTGGCGCCCTTTAAGCGCTCCGGTCCTGAGCCAGGCCCTCGTGATATCTACGGCCTTCCCTCTGCTGATCTTAGTTGCCGCCAGAACCAGAACATTGGTATCGTTATGTTTACGCGCGGATAAAGCTTCATCCCTTGAATTGCACGCGCCGGCCCTTACCCCGGGAAGTTTATTGGCGATGACCGCCATGCCTATACCGGTCTTGCAGATAACAATGGCCCTGTCCGCTTTGCCGTCGGAAACTTTTTTGGCCGCCGCAAACCCGAACTGCGGATAATCACACGATTCCGGGGAGTATGTCCCGACGTCCTCAACCCGGTAACGCGCCTTTCTTAAAGCGTCTATTATCTTCTCTTTCAGAAGAAAACCCCCATGATCAGCGCCAAGCGCTATTTTTTTAACCATTTTATGAACTCCTCTATCGACTGTTTTATAAGACGAAAGGTCTCCCGGTAAAAGTCCAGAGACTTTCCTATCGGATCAAGGATGTCAAGTGCGCCTTCTCCGCTCATATCTTCTTTCTTATTGAATTTTCCCAGATGGAACAGCTTATCCGCAGCTGCCGGTACCATGGCCAGAACCCTGCTCCTGTGCATATGCTCCATTACCAGTATGATATCGGCCCATTCGATAAAATCTTCTGTCAGGGTTTTGGATTCATACCCCTCCGGCTCGACCCCTTCGTCCGCAAGGACCTCGAGCGCCTCTTTGGTAGGACGTAAGCCGTTCATGCCCAGCGTACCCGCGGATCTTACCTCCACGGGAAGGCCTTCTTCCGCGAGACGCTTCTTTAAGTATGCTTCGGCCATTATACTGCGGCAGCTGTTGCCCGTGCACACGAATAAAACCTTCTTTATCTCCTTCATGAGCGTATTCTGCGGTTCTTCGCCTCGATCTTCCGGACAAGCTCCTTCTTGTATGCCCTTAATTTTTCAGTGACCGGACCGGAATTTGTGCCGATTATCTGCGCGGCAAGTATGGCGGCATTAACGGCTCCGGCCTTCCCGATAGAGACCGTCGCCACCGGGACTCCCGAAGGCATCTGAACCGTAGACAAAAGCGAATCTATCCCGTCCAGTTTTGTCTCCATGGGAACGCCGATCACCGGAAGAACCGTATGCGCCGCTATCACCCCCGCCAGATGGGCGGCGCCCCCGGCCCCGGCTATGATAACCTTCACTCCTCTTTTCTTCGCTGCTTTCGCGAAAGCGGAGGTCTTCTCAGGCGAACGATGCGCGGAAAATATCCTGACCTCATGGGGGACGCCGAACCTTTTCAACATGGCGCTTGTCTCGGTCATAACCGGCACATCCGAATCGCTCCCCATAACCACGCTCACTACAGGCTTTTTTTTCATTATATTTCCCTTCCGTTCCGTCACACCCGGGATTCACGATTCACACGCGCGATAGCCCTGTAACCGATGTCCTTCCGGTAATGCATCCCTTCAAAACGCACTTTTTCAACGGCTCTATAAGTATTCTCTACGGCTTCCTTGATCCCGTCACCCCTGCCGACTATGCCAAGCACTCTTCCTCCGGCTGTAACCACCTCGCCGTCTTTCATGGCTGTCCCCGAATGAAAGACCAGCGAGCCCTCATCCGCAGCTTCCCGCAAACCCGTTATGCGTTTTCCTTTCTGATAACTCCCCGGATAACCGCCCGAGGCCAGCACAACACACACGTATTCCCGCTCGTCCCATTCCGGCTCCCGGCCGGAAAGATCGCCGCTGGCCGTGGCCATCAAAAATTCCGCCAGGTCTGACTTCATGCGCGGAAGTATGACCTGTGTCTCGGGATCCCCGAAACGCACGTTGTATTCAAGCGCTTTGGGCCCGGAATCCGTTATCATAAGCCCGGCATAAAGAACGCCTTTATAAAGGATCCCCTCGCTCCTCAAACCGTCAATGGTAGGACGGATGATAGTCTCTATGATCTCGCTGAAAAGCTCCTCGTCAATAACCGGCGCGGGTGAATACGCCCCCATGCCTCCGGTATTGGGCCCGCTGTCCCCGTCGTAAACCCGTTTGTGGTCCTGGCTGGTAGCCAGCGGAACAATATTGTTGCCGTCCGTCATCACCAGAATAGAGGCCTCTTCACCTGTAAGATATTCCTCGACTATGATCTTCTGTCCCGCAGCCCCGAACTCTTTTCTCACGAGCATGGCCTCTGCCGCTTCGACGGCTTCTTCGGTCTTCTCCGCGACTATGACCCCCTTGCCCGCAGCCAGGCCGTATGCCTTCACAACTATGGGAACACCCGCAGACCGTATGTACTCCTCCGCTTTTTTGAAGTCCTCGAATACGCGAAAAGACGCTGTCGGCACGTTATACCTGCCCATCAGTTCCTTCGCGAATATTTTACTGGATTCCATGCGGGCCGCGGCATACGAAGGCCCGAAGACACGTATGCCGGAGGCTTCCAGGTCATCGGCTATGCCCAGGGCCAGCGGGGCCTCCGGACCTACAACGACCAAATCTATATTCTTTTCCCCGCAAAAGGCAATTACCTCCCGATGCTCAGAAGCGGGCAGGTCCACATTGACCGCCTCTATGGACATGCCGCCGTTACCGGGGGCGCAATACAGATATTCCGTGGCCGGGCTCTGTCTCAACTTCCAGCACAGCGCGTGTTCACGCCCTCCGGAACCGATAACTAATATATTCATACCGCTAAAGCCCCTATTCTATTTCCACTCCCCGTTTCCCTTTGACCGTTTCTCCGATTATCCAGCTTCTCAGCCCAAACTTTTTTTCAAGCGTTCTCCCGGCCTTTTCCGCGTCTTTCGCCGAAAGAACGAGCACCATCCCGATCCCCATGTTGAACGTCCGGTAAAGCTCTTCTTTTTTCATGTCCGTCCCGGCCGATATCAGTTTGAAGACTTTCGGAACTTCCCAGCTGCCGCTCCTTATAACGGCCTTGACCCCTCCGGGCAGAACCCTCGGTATGTTATCATAAAACCCTCCGCCGGTGATATTCGCGGCGCCCTTTATCTCTGCGGCGCGGGCTACCCCGAAAAACGGTTTTACATATATGACTGTAGGCTCCAGAAAAAGCTTATGATCTTTTTTTATCCGGGCCGCGGTAAATATTTTCCGGACAAGAGAATATCCGTTGGAATGCAGGCCGCTGGAGGCTATCCCCAGCAGAACGTCACCGGGGCTGACCTTCTTTCCATCAATGATCTTTTTCCTGTCCGCCACACCAACGGCAAAACCCGCCAGATCGTATTCTCCCCTCGCGTACATCCCGGGCATCTCCGCGGTCTCTCCGCCCAGAAGCGCGCATCCGGCCCGGCGGCATCCTTCGACTATGCCTTTTATGACCGCGCTCCACACCTCTTCGTCCAGCTTCCCGGTGGCAAAATAATCGAGAAAAAAGACCGGCTTCGCTCCCGAACAAAGTATATCGTTTACGCACATGGCCACCAGATCTATCCCAACGGTATCATGCCTGCCTACGGCTTGCGCGATCTTAAGTTTCGTGCCGACACCATCGGTAGAAGCGACCAGAAGGGGATCCTTGATCCCGGAGGCGGCCGGATCAAAAAAACCGGCAAAACCTCCGACGGTTCCCATACTCCCTTTGCCCCTGGTCGTGCCAATAAGCTTTTTGACGTTCTTTATGAGCCGGCCGGCCTTATCTATATCGACCCCTGCCTGTTTATATGTAATGTTTTTCTTCATAATAGCGATCACTACTGTCTCGTTGATGACAAAATCAGTAAATGGATGTTCTGTAACCCTTAATTTTAGCGGGTTTTGATTTTTACATAGGGCTTTTGAATTTCAAATCGATTAATGTCATTTTTGCTAT
>QNCM01000070.1 GCA_003644505.1 Candidatus Makaraimicrobium thalassicum
CCTCCTGCCATATCGTCCTCCTTTCGAAGCAACGATTATAGCACTTTCGAAGTGTAACATTTCTATTTTGTCAGAATGTAACATTATCATTTTGGTGTTACAGTGATGATTTTTCGCGGAATGATAATATAGCGTGGGCTCATATATGATGGTGCCAAGGGACGGAATCGAACCGCCGACACAGGGATTTTCAGTCCCCTGCTCTACCGGCTGAGCTACCTTGGCACCTGTTGCAAAACTTTTATGAAATTATAGCATAGCACACAATTTAGGCAAGGAGAAATTTCGCAAGCTTTTACAGCGCCATTTTGACACTCTAAATAATTGGAGGTGACAAATTGGCACCTCCAATCCTGGATTTTCCATTCTGACACTGGACCGCTCGCAAACTGCGACCGGTTTACCGGCGCCGGCCGCCTCTGGCGCCTTGACCCGTTCTGCCGCCGGATTTGCGGCGGACACCTCGGCCGCCTCCTCCGGCAGCCTTACGTCCTGTTCCCGGCTTGTCCTTCGGCCCAAGCTGCTTTTTTCCTTTTTTCGCCGGATGCCCTTTCAACGCGGGAGGTTTATCCTTTTCGCGCAATTCTCCGTATCTTCTGGGGACAAACACTCCTGACTCCCGGCTTTCCGGCCTCATCCCTGTTCTGTCTCCGGGGCCCGGCGGAACATCTCGATATTCCTTCCTGCGTTCGTCTCTTTTTCTACGGCTGTTCAGCATGCGATCCTGTCTGTTAAAAGAGCCCGGAAGCATCCTTCTTTTATGCAAGACATCCCGTGCCCGGTCCTTTATTTGTGCCCCCTTGGTATTCAAACGTTCTCTTCTCTCCCTGGAAAACCTTTCCGGCCTGGAAGGCCTTTGAAACCTCCTCACCTTTGTCATATACCCCGGAGGGATCACCGTCTCTTCCGCCATCAAGCGGCCGTCCTTACCGAAACTTCTGGTATAAAGGCTGCCTTCCACCGCCTCGATCTCCGTGCCTTCCTGATCGACACTCATCACCCAGTGGGTTCCCCTTACACCGGTCACCGCCGTGGGGGTCTTTACCTCAAAGGTGCTTCCCGGAGGAAGCTGGTCTATCCTCGAAAAAAGTTCGCCGCTGATAAGCTCTATTTTTTCGCGTTGGCCCAGCCTGAACACCGCGTAAGTATTGCTCTCCACGCGGACGACATTCCTGCCGTCTTCGTCAAACACCAGCTCCGCGTAAGAATCCGAACCGGTCCTTATCCAGTCGCCGGCGTAAAGAAACATATCCTCTTCGGCCGTTTCGTATTTGCCTTCATCGGCCGAATAGGCCTCCACCGAGCCGGAAACGCTGATTATCTCAACAGCCGGCCTTTCCGGTTCTGCCGGCTCTTCTCCGGCGTAACCCGTTTCCGAGACAAAACAGACCAGGAACAAAGAACAGATCACCTTTTGTCGAGTAGACATAATATGTTTCTACCTCCAGACGCTTTACTCAACTCCTCATACTATCCATAGTTGCATCATAAATATGGGTAATAGACACTACTACCCATATTTATGACATATGTCCTTTATTTATACACATTTCGATAAAGCGTCTGGTACTCTGCTCAAAAAATAAAAGCCCTGAAAACAATCTATCCGTCAACCCAATCAAAGCGGTCGCAACGCAACAGGCTGCAGTAAAAAATACCAAAAACGGAATTCTTCCCAATCTGTCGGATATTGCCCCCATGACAGGGGCCGCCAGCGCCGCTAAAAACATAGAACCTGAAATCGCGCAGCTGTATAGAATATCCTCCCCTCCCATATCCACGGTCACCCAAAGAGCAAAATATAAAGAGATTATATTCATCGCAAATATGGTATTTGCGAAATCGTACAACGCCCAGGAAAAAACGGTAAGTGTTTTATTGGCTTTCATCCGGTTCGTTTATCCTCCCGATAACCTTAAACCTTCAGTAACTAAAAGTATATCACAAGCCCGGGTTATTACATGCTTTTTTAAAAAATATCGGCGGCGGCGCCGCTTCATAACTGCCGTGCTATTGTATTTTCCGTAAGATATGCTATATTTCTTATAATTATGGATACGCGAAGAAGAAGAATAATCATCACATTCCTGCTCTCGGTCATACTGCTGTCTTTTAGCTGGAACCCGATTTCTCTCTGTGAAGAATTCAATCATATCGAAAAACTGTTTGACCTGAGAACTTCCATCGGCGAGCAGGGAAAACTTCTGCCTGAGAAGATAAAAACGAGAACAGGTAATGATCTCAGCACTCTTGAAAGGATCTTTGAACTGAATACCTCTGCCCTTACGACAATTGAAGCGTATTTTCAGATCTTAAAGATAGCCATGTCCACGGAAACCGAATCAAACTCTGAAACCGTAAGCATTTTAAACGAATGGCTCGCCTTCATCAACAATCAATGCGGGTATGATATTGAATATCTTGAGGAAGCGTTAAAGGAATCCATGGATAACGAGGTTATAGAACAGATAAATACCGCTAAAGAGAATATAAAAAGATTATCACAAATCGTAAGCGAGGGCATAAACGAAAACAACATGATGGCGGGAAATACCGACTAGTTCCTGTCTGACTATATATTTTGACCCTATTATTTTTTCCTCACTGCCCCCCGGTATTTTTTTGATGTTCTCCTGATCTTCCGTCCACTCTGCGCCTTATGCATCAGCGATTTTTGCTTCTTCTCTATACGGGAGACAAACTTCGATCCGGACGAAGTAGCCCCCGCTTCGGAAACGGCTCCGAGAAAAGACATTGCCGCGATCATTCCCGCGACTATGAGCACACCAACTGTTCTACGCATTTCTTTCTCCATTCCACACACTATCCACCCTTTAACTCTAAGTTAAAAGCCAAGGATAATGTAGTATTTCCTAAACATATTAGCACATTACCTCACTATCACTATCGGTTTTCGCTCCTATACGCTATTTCAAGTATAGCATGCATATTAGGCTATGCAAAAGGAAGTGAGCAACCTTTTGTCTATCTAACATCGTCCGAAGTAAAGGAACATCTTCAGGTTTGAGGCACACAAACTCAGTATGAACAGGGACAACTTCGCAAAGGGCTCCCCCTGAAGATACTATACTCGTAACTTATTAAATTAAAAGATGTTATAAAAACAATCGGAGAGATTTTTGCCCTTTAATCCGTTGAAATAATTTCAATTTTTCTGATAAAAATCATGGATTCCCTGTCTTTTCCCAGCCCTTTCGGCGGCAGGAGCCCAAAACTGATGTTTTTTACCTGGCTTAGGTCGATATAAGCAAACGTGTTTTCTTCAACAGCCACAGAAAAAGTCTTCCATTCCTTAGTGATACCTTTCAAAAAAAACACGGATGAACGCGTTGTGGCTTTGTCCCGCAGCATCAGTTTAATCTGTTCGTCTCCTTTTATTCCTCTGACCTGAAATCTTATGGATTTATTGCGCAGATCTTTGGCCCCGGGAAAATCCATCTCACAGCTTCCTCTCCTGTCCTCTAAACTCGTTAATTCAACCGGCTTTTCTCCCTCAATCTTTACCCGTTGTCTGCCGGACGGCGTCACGAGGAATATCCGCGGGTCTTCTTTTTTATTGCCATACCTATCCGGAGCATTATTTCCTGGCACATAAAAATCGTGACCCAACAGGTCGCGCTTCTGTACCTTTATTAAATTCAGTCTTTCATAGGCCTCCAAAATCCCTGTTAACGAAGAGATATCCGCCGGGGCAAGATATAAGGCATAGGCAAATTCTTTTACGGCCAGTTCAGGCTTATTAAGAACAAGAAAAGTAACACCTTTATTGTAATACGCGCTCTGAACCGTTTTATCAAGCGATACGACTTTATTGAGGTAATCGAGTACCTTTTCGTGATCGCCCTTTTTATTCTCTATGGCTCCCAGATAATAGTACGCCTCAGCGTACTGCGGGTCGATCGTTACCGCTTTTTTGAAAAGCTTTTCGGCGTTTTCCATGTCCCCCGATTTATAATATACAAAACCAAGATAATACTGGGCAGAGGCAGTGGCGGGGTACATATCTGCTATATTTCGAAAATGCTCTATAGCTTTTTCATAAAGACCTGTATCCAGATACGCCCTCCCGGCGGATACAAGTTCTTCCAAGTTCTTGTCATCCGAGATGTGCCTGACCCCTTGTTCCGCTGCCAGGCCGGTGAAGTGAAAGCCCACTGTTAACAGCGCTACGAGATAAACAAATAACGGCTTATTCATTCCGAAGGCTTCTCCTCTGCTACTACATCAGTTTCCTGCATTTTACTCAAAACCTCTTTCAGCCTTTCCACTTCTTTCTCAAGTCCTTCTTCTTTTGCGGCGATTTCCTGGATCTGCGCTTCTATCCCAAGGAACCTCCGTGCCACATATTCACTCCTGCTTTCCAGGGTTAGAAGACTGCCTCTCCTGAGGGTTCTTGTCCCCTGAGGGACCAGGACCCTGGCTGCTCCGACATGTATGATTTCCATGCCAGGAGGGATCTCCTCGCCCTCTTCTTCCTGTGCGATAATGGCTGTGGCAGAAAAAACAGTAAAGATAAAAATCAAAAAGAAAAGTCTAATTTTTATTATATTTACTCCTTAAAACTTAAAAATAAAAAGCAACCCCTTTAAAACATAAAAAGCAACCCTGTTATTGAACTAAGATTGCTTCCCCTCCCATTTGAGCACTTGTATAATACCACATCACATACGCAAGCACAAGGATAAACAAAAAAACAGGGCACCCTTCTTAAAGAAAGTGCCCTGTTCTCTTCCGTTGCAGCCGGGATGGCGCCAGGCGCGTTATTTTCTTATCTTCTTCTGCCGCCGCCTTTCTTGCCGCCCGCAGACCTTCCTGCCGGCTTGCCGGCTTTCTTGCCGGCTTTCTTCCCGGCTCTCTTCCCGGCTTTCTTCCCGGCTCTCTTCCCGGCTCTCTTCGCCCCTGCAGCTTTAGGACCGCCTTTGAGCCTGCCCTTCGGGGCAGGCCCCTTACCCTTAATCCCGGCCTTTGGCCCCTGCGGTCTTCCCTGTGCCCCTATTTTCTTCCTGAGAGGAGCTCCGGGTTTCCCTCCGGGGTGCGGGCCCGGTTTCTTCTCGAGGCGCAATTTCAGTCTCTCCTTTAGTGGGCCTCTGGGTTTCCCAAGAGGATGTCTGGGGTACGGCCGTGGAGGGGGCTCCACTCCCGGAGGAGAAGGCTCATAAACAGCGCCTCCCGGCGCAGCAGCTTCTTCATAATACTCCCCATATTCTTCCGCCGCTTCCCCGCCTCCATAATACTCCCCTTCCGGAGGAGGGCCTGCTATCTGATGCAGTTCAGCCTTCAGGCCTCTTATCGCCTCCCTGTGCCTTCTTATCTCTGCTTTGATCCCTTGAACCCGGGACTCCTGTGCGGCCGCCTCAACCGGCATAAAAGAAAGAACAAAAGCCAGTACCGTCAGAATCGCAACCAGTTTTCTCATACTTCTCTCCTGTGTTAACAGTCAACTTATTTCTGCCCTGAAGACCTTTTTTCCCAGGCAGCACCAAACAGACAACCCTGCCAGCGCGCACTCATAAGTATATATTCAAAATATCCGGAAGGCAAGCAACAATAGAAAATCATACCTGAAAATCCGGATCAGCCCGGGGCTGATCTACCCGGGATAATGTAAAGCCTCTTCGATGCAAGCAACAAGTTCCTTCAACTTTACCGGCTTGGCCAGAAAAGGATGCCCGCCTATGAGGCCGTGCTGCGCCTGCGTTTCCTCTATTGTCACGGCAGCGGTCAAAAACACGATCGGGATATCTTTAAGGCCCTCATCGGTTTTTATCTGCTCGGCTACCGCCGAACCCTCCATCCTCGGCATTACCAAATCAAGCAATATCAGGTCCGGATGGAACATCCGGGCGCTATCATGGCCCCGCTCCCCTTGATTCTCCGCTCTAACTTCGTACCTGCCACTCTCTTCAAGAGTCGTCTTCACCAGATCCGTAAAGCCCTCTTCGTCATCAATGATCAATATTTTTTTCTTTTCCATAGCAATCTTCCTTTTGCCAAATCGACTGCCGGTCTATCTTGCATCACCGCCAGGGTATATCCCGTAAGGGGGAATCTAATTTATCCCTGACTCAGCAGCCTTTCAAAGAGATCTATGAATTTTTCGGCTATTTTCTCAGGGGAATGCTCCTCTACGAACTTTTCCGCCGCAACCGTGATCTGTTCCTTCTTCTCCTTACTTTCAAACAGAGCTATAAGTTTCTTGTTCAGCGCGGAGACATCGCTGTAATGGACCAGTTCTTTTTTCCAGCTGTGAAAAAAATCCGACTGGCTGGGGACAAAAATCGGGCACCCGGCGCCAAGAGCCTGAAAGACCGTCGAGGACACAACGGCATGAAAGCGGCTCTGGAATTTGTGAAGGATGGCCGCGTCCGAGGCGAAGAGATAGTCGTCAAACTCCCTAGTCGTTAAAAGCCTTTTTTTTCGTACTATCCGCCAATCGGTGGGGGTCAACTCCTCCAGCATCTGATAATCCTTCATAACGATATGCAGTAAGATCGTTTTCGCTTTAAGTTTCGGCGGGAGATCACGATAATAGGAATGATATCCCCTGTGCCCGAAGGCATAAACGATTTTCCTGTCCAGAGGAAGCTTTAACCTCCTTCTGGCCGCCAGCTTGTCCCCCCTTCTTGATCTAAAACAGGGGAACGGGATATATTCAGCATCCGGATAGATCTTCTTCAAAAAATCCTGCCGGTGATCGAAATAAACGACCTTGTCCCAGTCCAGTTTATAGAACCAGGAATGTTGGCATATCCTGTTCTCATGGACAACGTGCACGATCTTTGCCTTACGCTTAAGCACGGAGAAAATATTGAACAACTTGTCCACCGGCAGCATCCCCAGATCCTCTACAAGCAGGACATCGAAATCCTTTTCCATAAACGGACGCGGATCCAGTGTGCCCGTCTGGGTCCGCGTCCCGAAACATCTTATTACGTACTTCTCATCTTTCGCGGTACCCCCTTCCCCGTGACAATCGCTTCTTTTAAAAGTAAACACGGTCACCTTATGCCCCATCTCCCTGAAAGCCTTACCTATCGGCTCCGCGTGCATGGCTACTCCGCTTGTCGCGTTCCATGCCG
>QNCM01000071.1 GCA_003644505.1 Candidatus Makaraimicrobium thalassicum
ACTAACGACTAAAAATACCCGGCCGGGACCTGCACAATATCTTCCACGGACAGTTTCTTTCTCTCAAAATCGTAAACATCCTCCCCGCTTACCATGAGCCTGGCGTTCTCCAACTCATCCTCCATCATCAGAAAGTCGAAATCCCTGAACTTGTACCCGTAAACCACTTCGTTCGCTATATGGACAAGCTCCTGTATCTTTTTCACGCGAAGATTGCCGGTCTCGCTCTCTTTGCTCTGATCGAGAATCTTGAATTTAACAAGAATAGATCTCGAGCCTCCAGCGGAAATGAATAAGCCCTCCGCGGCCTTATATGTAAACAATTTCGTCAGTTCCTTTTCCCGGCGGAAATCAAGCTTTATCCTGTTGGCGACCTGAGCGGCAAGGAACTCTTCCAGGGTTACATCCTTCAGATAGAACTTACCGCGCCAGTACCCCACTTCGCTCACTTTTGTGGGAGGACTTCTGAAAAACTCATCCATCACCGTCTCCCTTGTCCCCTGTCCCACACCCAGTTTTTCGAAAACCTTTTCGATGGAACGCTCCTTTTTCGCCTGAGGGGTGAGGTTAATACTGAACAACGTGCGCTTGAACGACTCGCCTCTTGAAATAATGCGGTACATGCCGCGCTTGACATCCTCGACGTATTTTATTATTACCACCTGCAGTTCGGGTAATCTGACGTCCTGAGTTATAACACAGTAAAATTTTATGTCCGCGTCCGTGCTCAGGACCACTCTCGAAGCGATCAAAAGGAGGTTGCTGATCTTGTCCCAGGCTTCTTCGTTTATGCCCAGCCCCGCGTCCAGAAGACCTTTCATGGGATAATAGATGCCCATGGTCGCCCCGATCACGGTGATATCCACATCCATGTCATACTCCGTCTTACAGATCGACCTGACAGCCTCCGGGAGTTTTTCCTTGGGATACGACGGCGTGCACGCGGGGATCAGTAAAAGCATTCCGCTTGCGAATACCACAGCCAGACCGGCGGTAAAAATTTTTTTCATCACGGCTCTATGCATTATGCTCCCAGCCCCTGTCTTCCGCGGGCGTCCCGTCATCAACGGTTTCCTTGAACCCGTATTCATCGAAAATAGCTATGATCTCATCATATTCCAGCTCTTCTCTCTTGAGCAACTCTCCGGCAAACCTGTCAAGGATATCCCTTCTCTCGGTCAGGAGTTTCTCTACATCCTTCAAACTCTCATTCATGATCTTGTTAGTGTCATTGTTCAGCGTCAGTCTGGTCTCTTCCGCCAGTTGTTCTTTCGGTATCGTCGTATAATCCCCTACCAGCCCGGATGCGCCCATGCCGAACTGCCAGGCCATAATATGGGCGATACGCATCGCCTTGCTGAAATCACTGGCAACCCCGCTTGTGGTAGTTTCGAATTTGATCTTCTCAGCCACGTATCCGCCCAGGGCTATCTTTATGTCCGACAAAAGATGTTCCTTGCTGTGTGAGTGCAGTTCCTCTTTCTCCGGGGACCAGACAACACCAAGCGCGCCCCGCCGCGGGATAATGCTGGCTTTGAACACGCTTTTTGAAGGAGCTTTGAAAAATGTCGTGATCAGATGCCCCGATTCATGATAGGCCGTCATCTCTTTTTCCCTGGGGGTCACGGTAAGACGGTACTTGATGCCGAGGTCAACGCGCTCGAACGCTTCACTGATCTCCTTGAGGCCTATAGCAGATTTCTTGTTCCTGGTCGCGATCAGAGCGGATTCCTTGATGATATTGGCTATATCAGCCGGGCTTTTCCCCACGGCACGGCGCGCCAGACGGCCGAGATCCAGGCCCTCCTCCGCTTTAACCTTGGCAAGATAGAACTTGAACATCTCCTGCCTGTCTTCCTGCGACGGCAGCGTCACCATGATCTTTCTGTCAAACCGTCCCGGCCTGAGCAAAGCCTGGTCAAGATGTGTTTCCATGGCATTGGTAGCTCCTATAACCACAATGTTCTCTTCCTTGCCTTTAAGTCCGTCCATCTCGGCGAGGACCTGGTTCAGCGTGCTGTTCGTCTCCTGTCCTCCCATAAAACTGAACGACCTGGATCTTCCGATAGCGTCTATCTCGTCGATGAATATAATGCATCCCCCGTACCCGAACGCAAGATCCCTGGCTTTCTTAAAAAGTTTACGGACACGCGAAGCGCCGACACCGACAAATATTTCCACGAATTCACTGCCCGACATCGAGATGAAAGGCATATCCGCTTCGGTTGCCACAGCCTTTGCCAGATAGGTCTTCCCGCATCCCGGGGGGCCGAGCATCAAAAGACCTTTTACCACGCTGCCTCCCATCCTCTGCACCCTGGCCCGGTCTTTTATCAGCTGGACCACCTCCCATGCCTCCTGTTTGGCGTCATGCATGCCTATAACGTCATCCCAGGTAATGGAAACATCCCTCCCCTTGATAGGGGCTTTATCCAGCTTCGCGAACCCCCCGCGCATGAAAGTCAGATACATAAATACGAATATCCCCGCATGGATACCGGCCATAATGAACTGCACGGGCATGGTCGCAAGTGTCATCTTCCGGTAAAAAGACTCCAGCGACATCAGTCCTATCACGGAAAGAATGACCAAAATTACGATCACCACCACAATTATGATCTTCACCTTATACTGCCGAAGATACATCCTTATTCTTCTGTTTATCATGACATCCTCTCTTTTAAAGCAGCTTCCTGCCTGTCCAGTTCAGCCAGTGCTTTTTCCAACTCTTCTTTTTTCGGAGCGATCCCGTGCCATTCGACCTTGTTCTCAATAAAGGATACGCCCTTTCCTTTTACCGTATGCGCTATGACTATCTGCGGCCGGTCTTTCACTGCCTGGACCTCTTTAAAAGCCCTGTCCAGCGCCTCGAACTCATGGCCGTCCGCCTCAACCGTATACCATCCGAAATCTTCCCATTTTTTTCTATAGTCGCCTGGATCCATGACCTCACAGCATAAACCGTCTATCTGCAGCCTGTTATAATCGATTATCCCGCACAGGTTATCAAGTTTATAATGCGCCGCTGTCATGGCTGCTTCCCAGACCTGCCCTTCATTGGTCTCACCGTCTCCCATAAGACAGTAAACCCTGGCTTTCACGCCGTCCATCCTGTCGCCAAACGCAAAGCCGGCTGCAACGGACAGGCCCTGGCCAAGGGACCCGCAGGATATTTCCACACCCGGCAGGCCCCGCTGCGGATGTCCCTGAAGGCGTGACCCGAGTTTGCGCAGGGTCCAGAGCTCTTTTCTCGGGAAAAAACCAAGATCCGCCAGAACAGCATACAATGCGGGGCAGCCATGCCCTTTGGAAAGAACAAATTTATCGCGCCCTCGCCAGTCAGGGTTCTGAGGATCCACGTTCATCCTACTGTAGTATAAAGACATCAGGATCTCGACCGTCGACAATGATCCTCCCGTGTGCCCGCTTCCGGCCTTCTCCAGCATGCCCAGTATATCGCGTCTGAGCGCTATGGCCTTCCTCTTCAGTTCCTTGATATCGGTAATTCTTCTCATTTGTTCCACTTTATCCTTGCCCTGAGACGTCTCATTTTTTTCTCAACTTCTTTTTTATTCGAGGGGGTCAGTTTGAGCGCCAGTTCCCACTGCAGTCCGGCCTTCTCCAGCTCACCCTTCGCAAAATATACATCCCCCAGATGGTCCCTGATAGTCGGATCCTCAGGCAGATATTCAATAGCTTTACTTATCTGCTCCAGGGCTTCGTCCAGCATCCCTTTCTTATAATAAGCCCACCCGAGGCTGTCGATATACGCACCGTTTTCCGGTTCGATGGCGAGCGCTTTTTTGATCAGCGCAATAGCCCGGTCCAGGTTCTCGCCTGTTTCCGCGTATATATATCCGAGATAATTATAGACTTCGGGAAGATCGCATTCGCCGGAAACGATCTCTTCGAGTATCTTTATGCCTTCTTCCCTCCGGCCGGAATGGTCCATTGTGGCCGCGAGATAAAACCTGTACCGGTTATTCGCGGGCTCTCTTTCCACGGCCAGGGTATAATAATCGATCGCCTTTTTATCTTGCTTTTTCAAGCCGGCCAGATACCCGAGGCTCGCGTAAATAACAGCATCCGGGATGCCGGTCCGCAAAGCTTTCCGCAGGACATCTTCCGCCTTCCCATACTCCTTTTCAGATACATATATGCTGAAATTCCTTAAATAGGGTTCGGGGGAAGATGTGTCCAGCCGCATCAGGGTGCGATTCTGCGCTATCGCTTTACCCGTTTCCCCGAGCCTGTGATAAAGCTGTCCCAGCCGGACGTAAGCCTCTCTGTTCAGTGGATCGATAGTCGTGACCTTTTTGTATTGGTCTATCGCTTTGGCGTACTTCCCGTCTACCTCATAAATGAATCCAAGGACCATCTGGGCCTCAAGATAATCCTTATCCATTTCAACGGCCTTTTCCAGCTTCTCCTGCGCCTTACCCAGAAGGTTCAGCTTACTGTAAATAACCCCGAGGTTGAAATAGACAAGCGCGTCATCGTCTCTTATCCGCAATATCTTCTCGTATACCTCCGCGGCTTTGTCGAATTTCTGTTGAATAACGAAAAGGTCCGATAAAAAGGTCAACACCTTGAGGTTTTCGGGATCATACTGCAGGGCTTTTTCGTGCCGGGCCTGCGCCTTGTCAAATTCGCCTTTTGCGGTATGGATAATCGCCAGAAGAAGATATGCTTTGGTGTTTTCCGGGTCCACCCTGACAGCCTCTGTCAACCTGCCGGCCGCTTTATCGAGTTCCCCCAGGAGAAGGAAATCCGTGCCGAGTTTCAGATATATCTCGGCGATATCTTCTCTCTGTGCCAGGGCCTTTTCGTATTCCGCGATGGCTGCTCTGGTCTCGACAAAATTATCGTAAATAAGACCCATCACATAACGGGCAAGCGCCTTTGAACCGGCCAGGAATCCCGGATCCTCTGTCCTGGATCTATCTATAAGTCCGCCTGCCAAGCCGGGATAAGGACGTGCCTCTGACACGCCAGCGAGAAAAAAAACACAAAAGAAACAAACAACTGCAAAAATGATCGGACGTATTAACGTCATACCTTCCTCTTTTTATGCCGGTCCCTTCTCATCCGTTTTTTTCGCTTGTGCCGCTTGACCTTTTTTATCTTTCTCTTTTTTCCACAGGGCATGTCCTGCCATCACCTCCTTCAGTGTGGATTCGCATGGTTTACGTGTTCAATAGATCACTTTGTTCAAGGGGTATTCTATGATCCCCTGCGCACCCGCTTTTCTGAGCTCAGGGATCAACCTCTTCACGTCCTTTTCATCGATTATTGTCTCTATGTCTACCCACTTCTCATCGAAAAGCAGGGAAACCGTGGGCGCTTGCATCGCCGGCAGGATCGATATTACCTTCTCCGCGTCCTCTTTTCTGGCGTTCATCTTCAATCCGACCTTTCCCTCCGCGACTATGGCTCCCTTAAGAAGAAGAACTATACGTTCTACCTTTTCTCTCTTCCATGCATCCTGCCAGGCTTTCTTGTTGACAATGAACTGCGTGGTCGATTCACATATTGTTTCCACTATCCTGAGATTATTGGCCCGCAGACTGGCCCCTGTTTCGGTGACCTCAACAATAGCGTCAATGCCCATTCTCGGTTTTACCTCGGTCGCGCCCCAGCTGAACTCGACTTCCGCGGTCACCCCCTTTTTTTTCAGATATCTGCTAGTGACCTTTACAAGCTCCGTTGCTATCCTCTTGCCCTGCAGATCCTTTACCCTGCTGACAGCGGAAGATTCCGGAACCGCCAGGACCCATCTTACCGGTTTCATGCTCTCTTTTGCGTAAACAAGCTCGGTCACCCGTTCCACGCTGGAAGAATTCTCTTCGATCCAGTCGTTCCCGGTTATCCCGCAGTCGATTATGCCGTCTTCAACGTAGCGGGATATTTCCTGAGCGCGGAAAAGGACGACTTCTATATCATCGTCGTCTATATCAGGAAAATAGGATCTCTCGGGAATCCTGATCTTATATCCAGCTTTTTTGAATAATCTTAACGTGGTATCCTGCAGACTCCCCTTTGGAATACCCAACCGCAATTTGTTCCCAGCCATTTTCCCCTCTTTTTCCTGTTTTGAGCAAAATATTCCCGCCGCTTCTGCCCGGGACCACCCTCGAGGCATATTAATTCTCATAAAGCCTTATCCATATAATAGATAGAATAGATAAGATTTTTCGTGTCAATTGTATATCAATCTTAATATATAGTCAAGGAGTATAAGGAAGCGGATTAATCAGCCATGCAGGAAAGTGAAACACGCGCGTTCCAGGGCCAGGATCCGAAGATATGCTTCTTCCATATCCTCTCCCACTGAGATCGCGCCGTGTTTCTTCAATATAACCGCGGTCGCGCCACTTTTTATCTCAAGGCCCACTGCTTCAGCCAAAAGAGAAGACCCCGGCTGTATATACTCGATAACCGGAACAGCCTTTTGCAAAATACAATCAAACTCGTAAGACACGCTTTCCAGGAGATCTGTCTTCCGGCCGGCCGCTATAATGATCGGGGAATGGACATGGACAACAGCCCCCACATCCTTCCGGGCCCTGTAACAAGCAATATGAGCAGGCGTTTCGGAACTCAGCCGGCTCTCTCCGGCTTTCTCTGCTTCAGAAAACCGAAGGCGGATATAATCTCCCGCTTTTCCGGAAGACATATCAGCGCCTCTTTTCTTGACAATAAGAAAATCTCCGTCCCTCTCGCTGATGTTACCGCCGGCTCCTATGACCAGCCTGTCCGCGTGCAACATCATGCCGTATCCGGCTAACTTTCTGCGTTTGTCCATAATTACTCCGGCCGTTTACCAAAAGACGCCGTAAAACTCCCGCATTTATGCGTGGGGGGTTGTCGAGATTAGTCTAACATAGCCGCGTCAGGCAGTCAACGATTCTAACCGCCACCCGGTTCCACTCCCGGAGTGGTATCATCCCACTCCGGGAGTGGAACCTTTCTTTCTGATAATATAATGCTTGTTTTCACTGAAAAATTTCTTATAATATAGACCTG
>QNCM01000072.1 GCA_003644505.1 Candidatus Makaraimicrobium thalassicum
GGTCGAGGACGCGCTGGAACCCGAGATGATGTCCTGATCCTCAAGCCCACTTCCCACCACGCACCCACCCCACAATCGCATCAGCGCACGCATCCGCATCCGCAAGATCGCTCCGCACCACGATCTCGGGATTGAGCGGCTCTTCGTACGCGGTGCCGGCGGCACATACCACATGCAGACGATCGCAAGTCGAAACACATACGGAACTGATAATATACATGACGAATTGCACTGCGAGTTCAGGTCGAGCGGGCATATCGCACATATTTCCTCTGACTTTCAAGACATATCCGACCATCAGCGAGTAACTGCTCGGAGGAAATAAGCCCATAAGTTTTATAGCCAAGTGGATAAAGTGATAGATCAAGTAGGACACTCATGCAATCATTCTCACATCCGAGAGACTTGTGAAGGTCGTTCATGGGCGCGGTGATGTTATCACGGCTCAGCCGGTTGTGGATGAGAAGTTATGAAAAACATGCCGAGACACACAATCATGTGCGGAAAAATGGAAGCGATTGACTTCTTTTGTGGCGCCGGAGGGATGACCTGCGGCATGTCTCAATCGGGCATCGATGTATTAGCCGGAATCGACAACGATCCGAATTGCAGAGAGACCTACGAAATTAATAATCCGAACTCCGAATTCATCGAGACTGACATTCATGAGCTATCCGAAGAAGAACTTGCCAGAGTAACAGGGATTGAAAAAGACGATGATTCATTGTTGTTCATCGGATGTAGTCCGTGCCAATTCTGGACAAAAATCAATACATGCAAAAGCAAAAGTATCGAAAGTAAAAATCTTTTGGGCGAATTTCAGCGGTTTGTTTCATGGTTCAGACCAGGTTACATTGTAATCGAAAATGTCCCGGGTTTGTTAAATAACAAGAAAGAAAATGTGCTTAGTGGATTTTTACACTTTTTGGATGGCGAATCTTATGTTTACGATCATGGAATCGTCAATGCCAACCATCACGGAGTTCCCCAAAACAGAAAACGGTATTTGCTAACAGCCACCAGAGTTTCGGACGATATCAGGATTCCCGAGGAAAAATATGACAAGAATCTTACAGTAAGGAAGTATATCGGAGTGCATAACGGATTTGATGTTGTTGCGGATGGTCACAAAGACAAAACGAATTTTATGCACACAACAGCATTTCTTTCGGAGAAAAATAAAAAACGGATCCGAAAGACACCTGCGAATGGAGGGACTCGTCTAATTTGGAAAGATGATGCTGAACTACAGATAGATGCGTATCGTGGCAAAGATAATATTTTTAAAGATGTTTACGGACGCATGTTCTGGGACAAACCCGCACCCACCATCACCACTCGGTTCAATAGTTTATCCAACGGTAGATTCGGGCACCCCGAAGAGCCACGAGCAATATCCCTGAGAGAAGGAGCGACATTACAGACCTTCCCGAAAACATACATTTTCAGAGGGTCACGCGAGGCTTCAATCGCCAGACTGATCGGAAACGCCGTTCCGCCGGAATTAGCCAGAAGAATCGGAAATTCGATACGGAAAAATTACGAAACCGTAAATATTCGGAGCTGAATAAAGAGTGTTGTAATGGCTAAATTCAAAGCACGTGCTCGGACTCTGGAAATGCTGGGAAGGCAGCAGATTGCGGGAATTCCCACAGCAATCAGTGAACTCTTCAAAAACGCGCATGATGCATACGCTGACAATGTGGAAGTGGATTATTACCGGTCAGACGGACTGTTCGTGTTGAGGGACGACGGTTTGGGGATGACCAAACAGGACTTCGAAGAACGATGGTTGACACTGGGCACCGAGAGTAAGCTTGACACTGGTAAAGGTCTGTCTCCCCCTCAGAAGGACCCGGATAAGCCCGACCGCCCGATATTGGGGGAGAAAGGAATTGGTAGGCTGGCTATCGCATCCATTGGTTCCCAAGTCTTGGTTCTCACCAGAGCCAAAAGACAAGACGGGTTGCATGATCTGGTTGCAGCGTTTATTAACTGGGGTCTTTTCGAACTGCCCGGATTGGATCTGGACCAGGTTGCAGTGCCCCTCCGCACGTTCTCAGGTGGTACGCTTCCGGGAAGAGATGATATCCGGGAAATGGTGGAAGAAGTAATCTCTAACGTTAAGACATTGGAAGAAAACGAAAAAGTGCCCCCCGAAGATAGAGATAAGCTGATACAACAGCTGAATAACTTTGTTTTGGATCCACAGGAAATTGACGGATATTTAGGCGAGCCGAGTTTGGCAGGGAATGGGCATGGGACACATTTTTACATACTACCGGCGGATGATCTGCTTCAATTGGCAATCGATGGAGATAAAAACAGCGATAAAGCCCCTTCTTTGGTGAAGATGCTAATAGGCTTCACTAACACCATGACACCTGATGCGCCCCCTCCCGCAATAAAAGCAAGCTTCAGAGACCACAAAACCGAAGACTTCTATGAAGATTTGATAAGCAACACGGCATTTTTTAGCCCGGAAGAATTCGGAATGGCAGATCACCATTTCCGAGGGGTATTTGACGAATACGGTCAGTTCAAGGGAACTGTTACCGTGTACGGGGAAGAAACAAGCGAGCATGTGATACCATGGAGTGGAGCAAAAGGCAAAAAGACCTTGTGCGGTCCTTTCGGGATAAATGTGGCTTATGTCCAGAGGATGGCGGGGCAAACAAAACTACCACCGGAAGAGCATGCATTGATCATAAGCAAATTGGAGAGATTGGGCGGTCTTTATATTTATAAAGATGGTATCAGAATTTTGCCTTATGGTGATTCCGATTACGATTTTCTGGACATAGAAAAAAGAAGAACAAAGAGTGCGTCATATTATTTCTTTTCATACCGTCGAATGTTTGGTGTTATGGAAATTTCCCGTAAAAATAATCCCAAACTGATAGAGAAGGCGGGACGGGAAGGTTTCATAGAGAGCAAAGCATACCGTCAATTCAAGGAGATATCGGAAAATTTTTTCATACAGTTGGCTGCTGACTTTTTTCGGAATCCGGATAAAGGAGGAGGTCCCAAATCAGAATTCTGGTTTGATCGCAGGAGTGAATTTGAAAGATTGTACAAAGCAATGGAAAAAAGAGAAAAAATGGCAAAAGTCAGAAAGAAGAAATTGATAGATGACCTGGAGCATTTTTTCAAACAAGTTGAAGAAGGAGATCCGAATATAAAGGTTCGAGACATTTTACAGGACGTGGAACGTGATTTCAAAGTTGCCTCGGAGATCAGAGATCCTGATGAATCCGCACAAGCATTTCTCAATGCCGAATCCGCAGCAAGAAAAAGGCTGAATGATTTACGTAATAAGTTCAAAATAGCACGTCCCAGAGGATTTGCACCGGGCAAAAAGCTTCAATTTGACTGGGAAGCTCACTTACAAGAAGCGGAAAGACTGGAACGCGATCTTTTCACCCCGACTGCTGAAAAGATAGATGAAATAGCTAATAAAGCTGAAATAGAATACCATTTCGAGATAGACCGTAGGCGCAGACTGGAACGAGCTTTGAATGATGTTGTGACCGATGCCAAAAGATCTACCAACTCGGAAACCCGTGAAACTCGTGGGATCCTCAACGAAGTCAGTGAGAAGGTACTCAAACTAACTCGGGAGATTATGGTTGGGATGGAGGATGATGTGGCGGAAGTGATGAGTGAATTGGCGAAAATGAATGTTTCGGAAATGGGTGACTCTGCGTTGGTTTCGGAAAGGACGAAACTCGAATCGAAGATAATATCAGAAGCGGAGAGAAATAAGGAGATTCTTGAAAGCATTCGGGTTCAAATAGAGAACATAACATGGATCAGAGATGAAACCGGAGAAATCATAACCGCAACGGACATTACAGAAGCCATGGACGAAGAACTGCTCGCTCTACGGGAAAGAGCGGATTCGGACCTCGAACTCAGCCAGTTGGGGATGGCGATAGGAGTTATACATCATGAATTTAGTGGAACGGTCAAATCCATTCGGGAAAACATCAGAAGGCTGAAGGCATGGGTGGATGTTAATGAAGACCTTGATCCTCTTTATCGAAACATACGAACAAACTTCGAACATTTGGATGGATATCTAACCTTATTCACTCCATTGACCCGAAGATTATATAGAAAAGAAATAGAGATAAAAGGAATCACAATAAAACAATTCCTTGAAGATGTATTCATGGAACGTATGAGAAGACATGACATCAATCTTGGATCGACTCAGGCGTTTAACGATAAAACCATAGTCGGCTATCCCTCTACGTATTATCCGGTATTTGTTAACATCATCGACAACGCAATTTTCTGGCTTAAGGACAGACCGTTACCGAGACGAATAGTCCTTGACGCAGATGCTGCGGGGTTTTCAATTTCTAACAACGGACCGGAGATTTCGATGAGGGATCGCGAAATTATTTTCGACCGCGGTTTCACGAGAAAGCCAAACGGAAGAGGATTGGGGCTGCATATTTCAAGAGAGGTTTTATCGAAGATCGGGTATCAGATATATGCGGCGGAACCGCAATTGGGGCAGGGAGTCACATTCCGCATCGAACCAATCCGAAAAGACGATGGAGAATCGGAGGAAGAGTAATGGAAAGAGAAAACTCAAAAACTTTCACTGAATTATCACAAGAAGTAGCGGAGAAGTTCCTTCACACGATAGTTTTTGTGGATGATCAGGCGGGATTCATAGAGCGAGAGCGACCAAAGAAACTTGAAAAACCGGGACGTGGGGGTGGGAAAGAAAAAGATACTACTCAAGAACGTAGCGACGAGCGAAATACTCACAAATTAGATGCCAAGAAAGTAATAGATGTATTCGCATCCAGAGGAATGGTTTGTTCGGTGTTGAAACCGGATAAGGCGGATGAGCTTTTGGGACTCGCCACAAAAGCTGCTGAAAGGGCAGATGTTTTGATCTTGGATTGGCGAATATACAACGATGACGGCGAAAAAGCCATGGGAATTATCGGGAAGATTATTGACTCTGATTCAACGGAAGACCAACGTTTGAGACTGATGATAATTTATACTGCCGAAGATATAGTCGGGATATCGAAGAAGATACAAGAAAAATACAGCGACGATTTCAGAGTTGATGATAAGGATTTCGCTTTCTCACGAGGCCACTTACGCATTGCCATTTTCGCCAAGGAAGGTGTTGGTGTACCCTCCGATATTGGGGCGCGGGTTCTCTCCATTGATGAATTATCCAAACAAGTTAGTGTCGAATTTGCAAAAATTACTGCCGGGCTCGTCTCAAACGTAGCACTTGAATCGTTAGCGGTTCTCAGAGATAACACCCACCTTATCATGGGAAGATTAGGACATGAAATGGACCCACCATATTTGGCTCATCGTGCCTTGCTTCCTAATCCCGATGATGCGATGAACCTCGTCGTTGATATTGTTGCTTCCGAATTCCACTCACTACTCGATACTTATGAAGTGGGGGAAAAAGCAAATTTAAGGACTATTGAAGCTTGGGTAGATATGAAAAGTAAAGAAGGAACTTCGTTTGAAGTAGAGGTTGCCAATAATGACATTAAACCAGTCGATCCGGCACATATACGCGAATGGCAAAGAGTCGGGATCAAAAAATCAGATTGGTGGTCCGAAGAAAATATTTCCGGGGCTAAAAAAGATAAATTTTCAAAACACGGCCATAAAACACTAACCAAAACCTTTTGTGCTGAAGGTGACGCTACTGAGCTGGATCGTAGATTTGCCATGCTTACATCTCTTAAGAACCGATATGGGGCGTCTCGCCACAAACCAATCCTAACACTGGGTACGATCATAAAAAGCGAATCTGCCGGTTCAAACGGATCTGCAAAATTCTGGCTTTGCATCCAACCGAGATGTGACGGCGTCAGGATTGGAGAAAAGAGGAATTTTTTCTTTATACCTCTGGATGAAGTCGATGGTGACCAAAAGTTCGATCTTATTTTGGAAGTCCACAAAAATAATTTTATTAAATTAAGAATAAATTATAAGATTTATGAGTCTGCCCATTTCGAATTTGCGCCGGGGGACTCGGACAAGCAAGTAGTAAGGGCAAATGGAGCGGAAGGTCATTACGTCTTTGATACAACCGACAAAATGCGTTTTAGATGGGTTTCGGAACTTAAAACCGAACATGCCCAAAGAATCGCTAACGATTTCGCTGCCAAACTCTCTCGCGTAGGTTTGGATGAATCCGAATGGCTGCGTCGCTGGGCTGATCGGAGAGATTGACACATATTCTCATAGGGGGGTTCCCATAGCAGACATCTACTCCAAAGAGAAACGAAGCGAGGTGATGTCCAAGATCCGGGGCAAGGAAACGAAACCCGAAATCCTTGTCCGCAAATTCTTGTTTTCAAAAGGTTTCAGATATCGGATAAACGATAAAAGATATCCCGGAAAACCGGATATTGTTCTACCGAAATACCATACGATAATATTCATACACGGTTGTTTCTGGCACGGTCATGAAAATTGTAAAGCTGCGAAGCTTCCTGAGACGAATACGGACTTCTGGAAGAAGAAACTATCGGATAATATAGTTCGTGATCGGAAAAACATTGAAAAATTGAGGGACGATGGTTGGAATGTGATTATAATCTGGTTATGTGAAATAAAAAACAAAAATGTTAGAGAAAAAAGAATGGAACGATTAATCAGTGAAATTACGGATGGAAAATGAGATTTTTCGATTCTGATGAACTTGTTTTGCGGAAAGGGTCGCAGCGTGCTTGATATTCCGGACAATCACTTCCCACCACGCACCCACCCCACAATCGCATCAGCGCACGCATCCGCATCCGCAAGATCGCTCCGCACCACGATCTCGGGATTGAGCGGCTCTTCATACGTAAC
>QNCM01000073.1 GCA_003644505.1 Candidatus Makaraimicrobium thalassicum
TGAACGCTCCTTCAGTACATTCCGGAGCTGGCGGGCATGACTGACCTGAGCTGACCCATTTACCACCTACACACTTGAGTAGATTGATCACGGATCCATCAGGACATGTGAACGGACTCATGAACGCTCCTTCAGTGCATCCTCCATGTGGAGCTGCTTCTGGTGTGAGTGATATTGTCTTTGTGATGTCAGCGTATTCCAGAACCTCAACACTCCCGATCTTAACTCTTGACGGGTATCTCACCGTCAGTGTTTTGCTGGTTGATCCGGTGACTCCTGACAGCAGTGTGCTGGCGAAGGATGCGAGATCAAATGAGGCGTTTCCATACGAATTTGGATAGATGTCGGTTATTTTTGTTGAATCAAGAAACACCTCTGCACTCAGTTCAGAGAACAGTCCGGATGGAACCGCCTCGTTTGAGCCATCCTTGGCGCACGTTGCAGAAAGTGATAGGTCTACAGGGATGCTTCCGACACCAAGGGATGGGAATCCGCCTAATTCTGGAATTGTTATGGGTATGCTTGCGATGTCGCTAAGAGAACCTGTGATCGCACAAAGCAGTTCCTTAACTCCTGGAATTTCTGCGAACGTCTTTTTTATCGATATTGATTTTTCTATCTCGCCATAACTCACTATTGTGCCTGGCGATGAAAAATCGATCCGCTTCGGGAACCTAATCTTAACCGGTATGCTGGTGATGTCCGGGGTTATCGATGGCAGCTTACCTGTGATGAAACTGGCAATATCATAACTGAATGGACCTTCCGAAGATCTGCTCAGTGTTGTGACCTTCTCTCCCAGCACATACAGATCAATAGGTATCGGCATCAACCCGCTTGGCTTGGAGACTGGAGTACTGTCCTGCATGCATGGCACGGTGAACATTGTCACGTTGACAGGAAGTGATCCAGTATCAAGTGTTGGTGATCCTAACTCACCTGGAGCCGGGAATTTCAGTGGAATTTCTGTTGGAACGGTAAAGGCATCATCAGGTATGATGACGGTGCATGTTGTGATCTTCGGTATTTTTAAAGGCAGCCATGATGTTATCTCTCTGTATTCTGTTACGGTTTTTGATGGCAGCTCCACACTGTACGGGAATCTCAACTTGATAGGTATGCTGGTTGTGGTTGATGCTATACTACCTGCAGACAGTAATGATCTGACATTATTGATGATATCGAACGATGCATGTCCTGATGAATCTATATCAAAGGTCTTGACCAGGTTATCCATCACATACAGTTCCGGATGCAGTGGAAACAATTCAGATGGTGTAGTAACAGGCGAAGTGTCCTGTGTACACAGCGCACTCATATCCACTGAAACCGGTAGTGTACTGACATCTATACTTGGCATTCCGCTTATGCCAGGTGCTGGGAAGGTAATTGGTAGTTCAGATGGGATGGACAATCCTGTATCGAGCATGTAGCATATTATTTTTGATGGTGGTGGAACAATCGGCACGATCTCGTTGAATGCACAGTTGTCAGTCCACGCCCATGTACCATCCTCTTCAACAAGTCCTGTCCAGAACTCAAGTTTTATCGGGTAGTCTGGCATGGTCACGTATCGCAGTATCTTCAATGTTCCACCTGCATTCAGTGTATTGGTGCCGGATTTAAGCCTCGTATCAGTGTTTCTCTCATGTATTGCCCACCACACAGTGCGAGGTGTCACAACCCCAGCGGACAGTTCAATATCGAATGTTGCCTTTATCTCGAATCCAGGTGTTGCTGCGATCACAGGGTCTACTGTCTCAGGATATATTTTTGGATCGTGTATCTCAACATAGTTTAACGCCATGATTTATCTCCTCGATGAATGCTCAATGCTATGTAATCTGTTCTCATGCGATTCTAGAATTACATATATTCCCTCCATCTGTCCTTTGATTTTCCATAGCGGCAGTAAAAAATAGATGATCACAAGGTTCATAAATGAGTTAAATGCGATGAGTGTTGTTGTTGTGTCCATTAAACCCCAGCCTTCAATGAACCTGTGATCTAACTTGTCTATTCAGTTAATCCGTGGTTGCATGTATCGTTAGGAACACCGTGCCATACGAGATAGGTCCAGTCACCACCAACTGCAACATCTCTCCTGCTTCAAACGTGTTGTTGGTCAGTATGTCTCCACTGTCGAACTCTGTACCATTTACTGAGTCGTCAGGAGTGGTTAGTGTCGCATCGACACCTCCCTCCTTCTTCAATGGATCTCCTTCGTTGTTCCGGGGTGTTATCGTTAGGTCTGCCATAATATCACTACCCCTCGCCACCTTCAAGATCTCCATTAATTACTTGTGCTATGATCTTGGTTACGGTCACACCTTCGTTGAAATGCACTTTCAATGTGTTGTACCCCTCCTCATAAGACGACACATCAAGTGCGGGTGTCACTATGGTTATACGTTTTGAGCCACCGCCACCAGCAGGATTATGGGTTGATATCATCTATGATCGCCTCACTTGTCGTAATACTGGAACGTAACTTCAATGTCGTTTCCAGAACCGTCATAAATCGTAATGTACTTTCCTTCATCGAACGACAGTACAGGCAGTTTGGGATTAGGCGTGTCCGGATACATAATGGTGTCATTAGCCAAGAGTTTCTGCAGGTCCTTCCTGGTACCTGATGCATCCGCCTCATCAGACTCGTCTATTTGAACGGTTGCATCGGCATTGATGTTGTTGAATTTAACGTATGTGATGTACCTCTTCATTCCATCAGGCACAGCTCCAATTCCAAGATCTGCGGCTGCGGCTGTGACACGTCCGCTGTATGTCTTCAGATCGTATACTTCTACCATGTTCGTTTCCTACCTTTTATGCTGATCATGTTTTAAATAAATGGTGAGGGGAATCACCCCCTCTGATCGTATCATCTCTGATCCATTCGTCCGTTTTCAGACAGTTGGCTTCAGGCAGACTACATTGAACTTGTTGTCTGCTGTTGCATTCGATGCTAGCGTCACAGTCAGTGTTGTGCCTGATATATCGATACTATCGACAAACTGGTCCTGGTTTTGTATCGGATAGTATCCTATGACTATCGCTCCTGACGTGCATGTAGCAGTTCCTGTGGATGCTCCCGATGAAACGGTTACTTCCAGCACCTCGATATCGAGCTTGTCAGCTGTCACAGAGTCGTCAGCGATCTTTGATTCTGTCACAGAGTCGTCAGCGATCTTTGATTCTGTCACAGAGTCGTCAGCGATCTTTGATTCTGTCACAGCATCCGCTGCGATCTTTGATTCTGTCACAGCATCCGCTGCGATCTTTGATTCTGTCACAGAGTCGTCAGCGATCTCACCGGCTTCTATCGGTCCGTGAGGTGTTATCATCGTTGATCACCTCACTCGTCATAGTACTGGACCGTGACATTCATACTATCATCGACATCAGTGTATCCCACAAGGTAGTGCTCTGCTTCAACGCTCATGATCGGCTTCTCTGGATCCGGGGTGTCCGGGAACATGATGGTGTCACCACCGGAAAGCTTCTGTTTGTCGAGTGTTGCGTATCCTGACGCATGGTAGTCTCCTGTGGTCGGAGAGTCTGTGACCTCAATCGTCTGTGTGGCTCCTGCGTTGTTGTACTTGATGTATGTGATGTACCTCTTCATCCCTTTCGGGACTGCACTGTCGATCAGGTTTTCACCAGTGCCGCCATGTGTCACAGTCTTCTGTGATATCCTCAGATCATAATTCTGTACCATATTCTATTTCCTCCTTATCATGATAATGCTGCTTCTATCTCATCCCGTGTTGCGTCAAGGCTAACCATCCCAACATCTAGCATTTGTCTTGAACGATATTCGATTGAGCCTGAGATGCCTCCGAGTGTCACGAGCCTGCATGGCTGTGTGCCCTTCAGGATCTTCTCGACCAGGTCTGCATCCCTGATGATCCTCACGCTAATCCTTCTGATCAGCATGTTGATCATGACATCCTCTGACACGTTTGTTGGGTTGTACCATGCGAATCCAACATCAATGTCCTTCGGGATCCATAGCTCAGATTGCGGTGATGCTGCTGTTGACGGTGATTCGTATCCATCGATGTATCCGAACGGTGATTTGGTGTATACCGCCTTCACATCGAGGTTCCCTCTAGTATTCTCAAATGGGTATGCAGTCCAGCGTCTGATTACTCCTGGACTCCATCCCATGAATACCTGGTAAAGGTGATCACAGCTCTCAACCCTCAGCAGGTTGTCGATAGAGTATGCGTCCATCGGCAGTCTTGCAGGATCATCGAATTCGCCTGCTGCCAGGGTTCCAGGTGATTCCGTGTAGTTCTCGTAGAAGATGTTTTCAATCGAATGAACCTTCCAGAAGACATATCCTTGATCTGGGAATCCTAATCCGACAAGCTGGTTCTCCTTGATAAAACGGGGTTCGATTCTAGTTATGTCCATAATTGACCATTCCTGTTATGTTATAAGGTCAAAATAAGCAGCTCAGTAACTGCCGTATGCTCCCTTATCCCTCATGTAGTCGCCCTTTGCATACATGATGCCGAGTGGGCGAAGACTGTCTCTACCAGCGCGTATGCAGTGCTTCTGAAGGTAGAACTCCTGTTCACGCTCAACCACAAACGGTTGGGTCAGCTCCATCACATGGTAGTCGGTCTCTGCAAGACGGTCTCCGAAGTACCATACTGGGTAGTCTGTGCTCTTGATCTTCGCGAGTATCGCATCGACCTTCGGCACCGGAACAGGATCGGCGAACCCGATCACAATCATGGTGCAGTACTTTGACAGCTTGTAGTTTGTTCCTGAGTCTCCGATCCATGCCTTCCATCCCATACCACCAAGTGTGGTGTCAACAACATCTGACGTGTTTATATACGTGTCCCATGTCACATCAGCATAGCTATCGATCACCTCATGTCCTGTGAGCAGGTGCTGTGGCAGTATAGGCATCCATCCGAACTCGTTTGTTCGTGCGTTTGCACCGCCGAACGATGCATCAAGTTCATACTTGGCGATTTTTGCAGCCTCCAGTATCGAGTCTCTGTGATCCTCGAAGATATCCATCACTTCCCTGTATCTGAAGTGACGTGTGAGCAGCAGGCTCCATTCATCGTTGAAGATGGTCTTTTCATCATCAGTTAGATCTGTTTCTGGCATATTGAACAACCTCTTATCTGATCATACGCGTTGCAGGTTTCGGTGCCGGTGCTGGCGCCGGTGCTGGTGTCATTGCCGGTGCTGGTGTCATTGCCGGTGCCGGTGCCGGTGCCATTGATGGCATTCCTGGCATTCCTGGCATTCCTGTTGGCATCAATGTTGATAGGTCAGGTGCAGCTGATGCCATTGTTGATGCCATTGTGTTGAGCTGCGATGCGCCTGTAGTTAGCATCCTGGCAACGTTCGCAGCTATCTGGGTGTTCATCGTCCCGATCTGGTTTGCTGCCGTTGTCATTAAGTCTTTAATTGGATCTGGCATTCTTATCACCTCATGGTGCGAATCTCTTCACCCGTGCGTTTATCTTCTTGAAAGTGTCGATGGGCACGTCAATGATATCGGTTACCCCATCAACAACGTCTGTCACAACTCCCTTCCCAAGATCGAACACTTCATCTGGTGATGGTGGGAGCACGTCTTCTACTTTTACCATGGCTATTCCTCTTTCATGTTGTGCGTACGATGTTATGTTGAAGTACTGTATGGAAAACAAGCGATATAAAGTTTTTGTTTTGAAAATAACTGCATTAGAATGCGTATATTCCAGTGGTGGTAGGTGGGTATTAGGTGGTATAATGGGGGGGAGGTATGTGGGTATGTAGGTGGGTGTGTTTTCACAATAGTTATATACCATAACTGTATAGTCTATGTATAAAGATGGAAAATCTATACATATCAGTTAAAAAGTGGTAATTTATGGCTAAATCAATAGTTGAATTGTCACCAACCGTAAAATGCACAAAGAAAGATTGCGGATTTGATATCCCTGTGATAGACTGCTATTTTATTGCGCAGGCAGAGGTTCCGCAGATCGGGATCAAGTGCCCGGAATGCGGTAAAGTAACAACGCTCAGCAAAGCAAAATCAATAGCTTATGCAAAGGAATATCAACAGATTCAGCAGGACATCGACAATGCTGCAGGATACAAGATCGGCGAATCAGATGATGAAGAATTCGGCGACAGGGTCATCCGATTACTTGACGCATTTGGGTATGGTGGTACCAAGAATACGCAAAGAAAGAAGATCATCAGGTCGATGATCGATCTCGTACCAGGATACCAGAACCAGCAGGCACTTGACCAGCTACTAATTACACGCGGTATCAAACCGATGGATGCACACCAGATTTCACAGTTAGCGTGTATAGACGACATCGGGATGACCAATAGTATGCAACTGCCTACCGGTCAGCCACAGTATCCGTATCCGCAGCCGACCGGTCAGCCACAGTATCCATATCCGCAGCAACCTTTGCAGCCAATGATGCAGCTGCCGACCGGTCAACCACAGTATCCGTATCCGCAGCAACCTTTGCATAGCCAGGTTTCGCCTGCCGTTAAGAACGCTACCAGCGATGATGAGATCACCATCATTGAGAAACTAGACAGCGATGGCAATGTGAAAGAGCGAATCATCAAGCAGCCAAAGGCACATACAGTCAGTCAGTCACCTGCAGAGCAAAGCATGGTTGAGCAGTTCAAAGATCTTATTGAGGTTATGACCAATGCTGGCATGATCAACACCACGACCACAGATGATCATCCGCAGCCTCTAACAGCAGATGATCTTGAAGCAGTCATATCCACCTATCTTACCAATGATAGACAGAAACCTGATGATGATAGGTACGATACCGTACTTGAAGAGCTTAAA
>QNCM01000074.1 GCA_003644505.1 Candidatus Makaraimicrobium thalassicum
ACCCGCTAACTTCAAGAATCTCTCTTTTCTGGTTCTCTGAAATCACTCTTTTGAGGCTATTTTCAATATTCTCCTCGATCACTATGTCAGACCAGTCTCTTTTAAATTCTTTTATCTCAACCAAAGGCATTCCGCGCTCTGTATCCCGCGGTATCGGCAGTGCTTTTTTATATCGTTCCGAGTAATTTTTTGCCCCGTTTCCATTATATAGAATACGGCGTAAATCTTTAGCTAGTTTATTGTTATGTTTATCTTCCTCCTCTTCGATTATTTCCTCGGCTACCCTGAAAAATTCATCTTGTGTTCCACTCACAAATGATGCGAACAATTTCCTGTATGCTTCAGCGCTGTTCATATCCTCCTCTTTTTATTGGGTTTGTCAGTCATTTGTATTGTGGGAATCGAGTCAATTCCAAAACCATCATAATCAACCACGTTCCAGCATCTCCTTCAATTCACCAATATTCGCTTTTATTTGATCTTCCACACTTCCGATTTTCTCAATTATAACCTCAGGTGGATCATACTCGATCTCTTCGTATTCTATCTCCTTATATCTCGAAATTGAGAGGTCGTATCCATTTTCTTTAATCTCATCAAAAGGAACGAAGAAGCATTTTCCTTTCCTATCCTCTGGATTCTCTTCAATTCGTTTTCTGAATCTCTCGATGATATCCGGTATATCCCCCTTTCCATCAACGAAATTCCGTTTGTCATCCAGCGAATAACCGTCTGCTTCCATATCATAGAACCAGACCTTATCGGTTTTATCCCCTTTCACGAAAACAAGAACTGCAGTAGAAACGCCCGCATAAGGCTTAAAGACTCCGGAAGGCATCGATACAATCGCTTCAAGCTGACATTTTTCAAGAAGAAGCGTTCGGAGTTTTTTATGCGCATTCGATGAACCGAACAAAACTCCATCTGGAACTATCACTCCACATTTCCCGCCCATCCGGAGCATGTTCATCATCCGCGCCACAAAGAGCAGTTCGGTCTTGGTCGTCTTGACGGTCAGCCGGTCGTTTATGTCGCTTTTGTCAATGCTACCTTTGAAAGGAGGATTGGCGAGCACCACTGTGTATTTGTCCTCTTCGGTGTAGTGTCTGGAGAGCGTGTCAACCAGCGTGATATTCGGAGTTGTTATGCCATGAAGCACCATGTTCATGAGGGATATTCTCACCATTGTGGAATCGAAATCAAACCCATAGAAAGAACTCCATACCAGCCCCCAGTCCCTCTTATCCGTTATCCTGTCGCCATATAGCCCATAGAATTTCCCCTCATCATCTTGTTGGATCATATCAGGGCTGGTATGCTTCCTGAGTATGTACTCGTAGGCGTTGATAAGAAAACCTGCCGTGCCGCAGGCAGGGTCGCACACCCGATCCCCGATGTCAGGGTCAACCAGTTCCACGATCATCTGGATTATGTGTCTCGGCGTCCTGAACTGCCCGTTCTTGCCAGCGGTCTTGAGTTCGTTTAATAGGTACTCGTAGATGTCCCCCTGCGTGTCTTTGTTCTGCGCAGTTATGTTCAGGTCATCGATGAGGGAGACCGCCTCCTGTAGGAGCGAGGGCTTGGGAATGATGAAGACCGCGTCTTTCATGTGCTCAGCAAACAACGTCTTCTCCCCATCATGTATATCCTTGATAAATGGGAAGACCACGTCTCTCACATGGGTGAGCATCTCTTCGGCAGGATAGTGCTTCCAGTTCGACCACTTACAATCCTCGTTGCCTTCAAATACAGATTTATATGGCTGCTTTTGAGCCAGCGCCTTCTTCTGCTCTGCCACATCCATGTCCTCAAGGCGTTTCATGAATATCAGATATGACATCTGCTCGATGGAAGAGAGGGGATTGGACAACCCGCCGCTCCAGAACTTGTTCCAGAGCGCGTCTACCTTTGATTTTAGTTCAGGTGCCAGTCTCATGTTGTTAGTTCTCCTTTGAAGGCTTTTTGCATAAGTGCGTTGAAGAGGTTGTCGATTTCTTGATGGGATTGTTTTTGGTTTTGTCGCATGGCTTCGACTTTCTCAACGATTTGTCTAAATTCCGTTTGAAGTGAAAAAGGAGGCAAAGGAACTTCAAAGTTTTTGATAATAGTTTGGCTTAGATTTTTTTGCCTCACACCCCTTCTTTTAGATAGGAACACTGGTTTCATTGCTTTGAAAAGGTGGAGCGCAAACAAAGAATCAAATTCTTCCTTTTTTAGAATGAATGCAGCGCATGCTTGATTAGATGATGCAGGGTGCAATAGCAATCCCATTTTAAAAGCAGCGGTATCGTACATTCCAATGAGCATGGTTTCTTTTGGGAATATCTTTGCTGCACTTACTTCTAATGCTTCTTCTGTTATTCGCTCTTTTGAATTCAACAGATATGAATCATTCAATTCTCCAGCAGTAAACCAGGGGATATTTCCTTGAAAATGTTCTGGCTTTGTCCTGCTGGGCGTCCCTCCACTTGTCCAATCACCAAGGTCTCCTAATTTTACCATCCCCCACCCGTTCGTGTTCTTCACAGGGTCCCCGAACATCTCCAAAAACACGCTCTGAAGCAGTTGGCTCGTAAGTTCATCCGCCTGCACTCTGAGCCTCTTTGCCTCATCGGCTTTCTCAAGAATCGCCACAATCTTGCGCTGTGTTTCGAGAGGGGGGAGGGGGATTTTTAGAATTTTCATATCATTTGGATATAGGTGGATGCCTTTTACGATACTCTTTATCACCACTTTGAATGAATTTAATGTTAATAAAAAATGTTTAAATCGATTATCCAATAACTCCGAATTACTTCTAATAATAAGCCATTCCCCAGTTGGAATGATATTATCCCAAAATTCTGAAATATAAGCTTTTTTCGAGCCAACATATTCGCTATTATGTGCTGCATTTAAAATCAAAGTGTCACCATTTTTAAGGCATTTAGCATTATTTTTCTCAAAGAATTCATCGTCAACAAATGAATCAAATTTACCGATAAAGCAACCATTTTCATTTATATCTTTTATCTTCAATATGGGATGTCCTTTTTTCCTTTGCTGATTTTTGCTCGGAGTTTTGCCATTGAAAATAGTACTATAATCTCCCAATTTCACAATTTCCCACCCCTCTGGTAACTTTTTCTCCATCATTCAAGCCTCCGCACATATTTCTGTCTCAAGTCCGCCGCACATATTTATGAAATCCTTCAACTCATGTTCTGTGAACATGGGCATGGGCGCATTGATTCCAAAGTTGGTGAACGGTGCCTCGAACAACTCGACATACTCTATATGTTTCTTCCTTGTAAAAACGGTCTGAATCGTCCTGATAAAATGGAGTTGGTCCGCGTTATACTGCTTATTGTTCTCGATTATGTATGTCTGGAACACATCCCTTATCCTCGCCTCCGGGTCTGGGAATCTGTATAGCCCCAGAATATTCTTAATAAACTCCACCAGCGTGCCTTTACTTTGATCGTATGCCTTCTGCAAAATATCTTCTGTTACGTATAATTCCGGGCTGTTAAGAGTCTCTTCCAGTTCACGCAGGTCTGACTCGGTTAGTATCTCGTCCCTCTTGATCTTTCCGATAGTGGGATGCTCTCCTGCCAGTTTCTTAATTCTCGCCTCCACTTGTTCCATATACACTTTGACATGCTCCTGCCTTGCATCAGGTCCGAACTCGATCAGTTCCCGTTTTTGAATCACATCATCCATGTCAAGCACTATAGTTTCCCGTGGTTCGGATGACATGAATTTTGTCAGATGCGCCAGTTCTGATATCAACATCTGGGAATCCTCAAAGGACACACGTTCCCAGAACCTACTCGAAAGCACTCTATCGATCAGATCCTCCTTCTGTTTTATCTGGTTCAACGTCCTCGGCAGACGGTTAATCATCCCGCCTATCTTCGGTTTCAACCGTTCAACTTGGTCTGTGTCGCCCTGCAGGACGGCAAGCCCCAGTTGTTCGCACTTGAGTGTAAAAGACGCTTCATTCAGATTGACGCCCTGCTTGAATTTCATAAGCGGAGTGATCTTCTTCTTCAAAAATTCGACCGGGTCCAGCCCCACATTATCCCACAGATTAGGCGACAGAGCGTTCTCAACATCTCTTAAATTTTCCCTCACGCTGACTGAATCCATTGGCAGGGATTCAATATCCTCCAGAACCTTCTTTTTGACAACCTCTGCATTCGCCAAGTCATTACGGTCCCTGAAATGTCCAAGCTGCTTTAAATTAGTAAGGAAAATTCGATTAGTAATAGCCTCTTTAGACTCGTTCTGATCGTCATCGGGATGCATGTCCCAGTACTCGAAATTATCCCAAAAATCAAACACCTTAAAGTATTCCTTCCCCCCGTCGGGCAGCCATTCTTTATGGCGACACGTTTTATCAGATCTCGTCCCTCTACCAAGCATCTGCCAGAACTTAATTTTAGAGAATACTGGCTTGGCGAAAACCAGATTGCAAACCTCCGGGACATCGATACCTGTGTCCAGCATATCCACAGATATAGCTACTCTGGGCCACGCCTCGTTTTTAAAATCCTTGATGGACTCTTGGGCTTTCCCATCTGCTGAAACAATTATTCGAGCAAGATTTCCCTTGTATTCGGGATACAGTCTCTCAAAAGCTTCCCACAACCTCTTTGCATGTTTTTTTGAAATAGCAAACACGATAGATTTTGCCGGATGGTTTCCGGATTGATCAGTTAAGCAGTTCTCCATAAACTCCCGAACAATAGCTTCACTTGTTCCCTTTACGGCAACCTTTTTCTCAAGATCGGTTCCTTCAAAATCCATTTCGTAAGGATCAACACCCCCTCCAAGCAACCTGTTAATCTCGCTCATAGGCAGATCGGTTGTTTTAACACCTTCGATCTGGAAATGCGTGCGAGCGCCCATGACATTTTTCCTGAAGTCGCATAGAATACCATCATCGACTGCTTCTTCGTAATCGTAAAGAGCAGTAGCTATCCCATTATCACAATTAAAGAACCTGAAAGTATCTCTTCCGATAAGTTCGGCAGGAGTTGCAGTAAGTCCTATCTGTATAGCATCCAGATACGTGAAAACATCCTTCCATTTATCATATATCGAACGATGGGCTTCATCAGAGATGATTACGTCAAATTCCACAGGTGAAACCAAGTATTTTCCCGAATCATCCTTCTGATTATAAATTTCCTGAAATGCTTGTATCGTAGAAACGTACAACCGCGAATTCTTGTCAAACTTGCCGCCGATGATCTTTGATTTTGACTCTTCTGGAAAGAACTGTTTAAACCCATCGGTACATGCTTGGTCTCGGAGAGCCCTTCTATCCGCAAGAAATAAAATTTTTTTAGCCCAATAACCTTTTAAAAGAACATCGGTGATCGCCATAGCCAATCTTGTTTTTCCAGTTCCGGTTGCCATAACAACAAGCGCCTTGCGGTGTCCTTTCTGAAGATGCTCCAGTACTCTTTTTGTGTTCTCTATGCTTTTCGGACGATCTACAATTTTTCCATCGATCTCAAAATCTGTGAGATTCTTTCTTTCTTCTACCTGAAACCTCATCCGTTCGAGATCTTTCTGCGAAAAGAATCCCTTAACAAGTCTGGGACCATAACGCTCCCGATCCCAAAACCAGATTTCGTATCCGTTCGATAAGAAAATAAAAACGTCTTTCCCCCTCTGTGCCTTGATATCGTCTGCATACTCTTCTGCTTGTTTCTGTGCGGTTAAGATAGGATCTTTGGACGTGCGCTTTGCTTCAATTATTGCTATAGGTGCACCAAAATTATCCAAGAGCAGGTAATCGACATACTTACTATCCATGTCGTTTATACGAGTTTCTGAGACTGTTCTGCAATTTTGAGCACGGAAATCCGACTGTTTGGTATCGACCTCGATGATTACTTTACGCCCATCTCCGACAATCCACCCTTGTTCTTTAAGTAGTACGTCGATTTTCTGTTTTCTTGTCTCGAATTCGTTTAAATCCATAGCAAAACCTTTTTAGTGAGGACTGGCACAATCCCCATTACTAACCACTTTAAGCCGCACTTTATTTTAAACTTTCTGCATAGAAAACCCCTCATCATGATGCTCCCGCACCACCGCGACCCCAACTCCCCCTTTCACCCAACATCCGCCCGCAATGCTGCGGATGCGAATGCTAACGCAGCACGGATTTTCGCATCAGAGAGGTGCGGGTGTTCCTCCATAATCTGTTTGATGCTCTCACCAGCAGCAAGTTTTTCCAGAATCGACTCCACTGTAATGCGTGTGCCCTCAATTACAGGTTTGCCCATCATGATTGCCGGGTCTGATTGGATGAGGTATTTTTGC
>QNCM01000075.1 GCA_003644505.1 Candidatus Makaraimicrobium thalassicum
GTGATACAGAGCCCAAGATTCACCAGCACATTAAATATGGCCAGAAACCATCTACCAGCCTCAATCAATCCAAACGTCTCATAGCTGAAAGTCGAAAACGTGGTGAAAGCACCAAGCAGACCGCTGTTAAAAAAATAGATAACAGACGTGGTTGGTTGGGCGCAGACTGCCGCAGACAAGAGCGCGCTGCCGATGACATTTACAACAAGCGTCCCTGAGGGAAAATCATCCCAGCGCGATGCAAAACCAGAGACAACATACCGCAGCACTGCACCACAACCACCACCGAGACCCACCAGCACCATGAGCAGCATCAACTCCAACCAGCACTCCTCCTGAGCAAGAGAATTGAGAGAGCACGCCCGGCAAAAACCGCAAGCAGACAACAGAACACATTCAACAACACATTAACAAAAAACCCGGTGAAACCGAGACCAGCACCCTGGAGAGTAAAAGTAGAAAAAGTCGTAAAACTGCCACAAAAACCAATAGCAACAAAAAAACGCATATTTCTACTGAAAAAACCGCTATAACTCAACGAATACATGAAAAATCCAAGAACAAAACTCCCGACCACATTCACAACAAACGTGCCACTGACGCCCGGTAACACCCCGGAGACCAGGACGCGCAGCACACTGCCTACAAACCCGCCTCCAGCTATCAACAGAACCTGCCCTAAACCAAAATTCATCACAGACCTCATACACCACGCTCACAATACAACTGCACACTCACTCAAAGAAAATCTTTACACTATTCGCAGGATGGCTTCTCACCTCAGCCGATGTCGTCACACAAGCAAGATGCTTCTGCGCGAGAGCCACTGCCTTCTCAAGCTCTTTTTTGGTCGGACGTCGCGAAAAACCATTCACAGGCACATACCTGATAATCCGAAGAGAGATATCACGACTGATAGACGATAAAAACTCTGCAACCCGTTCAATCTCCAGAGAATCAACCATGTCAGGTATAAGAACGGTTTCAACCTCAAAATCAACAGAATACCGATGCAAACGCTCAATCGCATCCAGCACAGGCAGATTACTCCGCCCGGTATATTCCCTGTGGATACTATCGGTGTACGCCTTCAGATCAACATGTACCCCGGCACCAGAAAGCCCCTCCACCACCCGATCGCTCAAAAAATACCCATTGGTTGAAAGAACAACACGCCGCCCGCGCAACAAAAAAAGAAGCTCCAACAACTCATCAACCTGAAGCGTAGGCTCACCACCAGCGATAACAACCCGTCTACCAAGAGGTATACGCCCCACAATATTCTCAACAGGCACATCCCTGCCAACCCCCGCCCTTGCAGAACTGAAACAACCCCTGCAACTGAAATTACACCCGGCCAACTGAACAGTACACTGGAACTCCGACAATGCAAGATAACACAGATTCACAACCCCATAAACCACACAAATCATTCAAGATACTATCGGACAAAATCCAGGAAGGTTGACAAGCAAAAATCTTGTAAGGGTTTGTAATTAAATTAAGGTATCAAATCAATATATAACCACGAGATTAGCACAGCTTGATTGCTTGCGCAATCAAGAATTATTTCCGCACACGAAGTGTGGAGTTTACAAGGCGGGCTTAGAAAAGGCTAAAACACTGCGCAATCAAGAATTATTTCCGCACACGAAGTGTGGAGTTTACAAGGCGGGCTTAGAAAAGGCTAAAACACTGCGCAATCAAGAATTATTTCCGCACACGAAGTGTGTGGTTCTGTACAACGAAGTGTGCAGTTACTGGTTATTTCCTGCTCGCGTTGTGTGCAGGTGGTAATCTCGTGGAATCTCGTGGTTTTTTCACCTCAGCTCGAAACACGTACGTAATATCATACCTCCCATGCCATGCCGCTCTCAACCTGTTCTGGCACATCAGCGATCAGGATGTGTGTGCCGCGGAATGTCGGCTCGCCATGGCAGATGGCAGGGTCGGCTGCGATGCAAGCGCCCTATGTTTTCGTTTCCATGAATTACCTCCTGATTGGCACCCTCATAATAGCTCAAAGCCCCGATGCTCCGCAATCGCTCTTCTATTTCATCCATTATATCCCGATCCAGTTCCTCCAAAACACGCAAGTACTAGCGACTTATCGAGTAACGCCAACTTATGCGCCCGGAATACCGAGCGATATTTCAAACCCGCCCCCGGAACTCAACTCTGGAAACCCAAAAAATATCCGCGCCATTCGATTATCTCTCAAATCCCAAAATAGCGAAGACTAAATCCAAGCCAAAACCGCTATCAGCCGACTCCTCGAAACATACTCAATTTCGCATTTATTCCGCGGTGTAGAGGCAAGGTTCTATCTTCACATCGTACCGCAGCACCCCGATTTTCAAGATTCTGAATATTTGAGATAACTCATAATTTATTAATATTAATTCGGTAGATATTCATTGTTATAAATAAAGTATGTGTAAATAATTATTGGACTTTATCCTTTATAAATGCTTCTTTTTTCATGAAAACCTTACACATACACAGGCGAAAAAACGGGTTTTGATTGGATGATGATGAGGTCGCTCGATAGTGGTTTTTGGAGGCGGGGGGATTTCAGGATTGTGGGAAAATGGGGGCGAATGGGATAGAAATGAGGCGCAGGTAGGTGATTATTGGATTAAAATATAATTCCCAAAGTTGAGTTGTAAGCCATATCATCACTCCCGATTGGTCAATAAGCTTGATAGCTTTTACCCTACCACGTCGATGTTTATGAGTCTGATGGTAAGTGAACGTTTAGGTGGAAAGACTCAACACCAGGGAACGTGGTAGTCTTGGACAGAGCACGATCTTAAGTATAATGAATCACAGCAGGATTCCACGCGTCTTTTAAGTATCCCTTAGCCTCTTCGTAAGATAACTTTTTATATTCGTTTGTCATATCTTTTGAAATTCTTTTTCTTTCCATATCTGCAGAATAATATTTTGTATTCTGTCTTAAACAGATATTCTGCTTTCTAACGTTGCTTCTGAAAGTTCTTATCAGCTTATCTGTCCAACCAGATTCTTTTTGAATATGGTATTCTCTCCCGGTCTGTTTTCTTTTCTTGGAATCGTATCCATCATAGATTTTATCCAAGGGTCTGTACCTGCAATCTGCTATCTGTACCTGCCATTCCCAGCACTTCAATCTTTTTCTCTCCATCTCCCCAAATGGAATATCCCAGTTGTACAGCATGAATACAAACAAATCTTTTGATCTGTAACCAGCATCAATGAGCAGATCAAGCTGTTCTTTTATCTCATGGTGTTGCTCATAACCCCAATCCCATGCAATTCTTGGATAATGAAAACCTGCTTTTTTGATCATTTCGGCCAGATATGGTTTCTCTTTTAATATTTTACCATCAAATCCACTCTGTGCTTCGCACCATAAAATCTGTTTCTTGCTCTTCAACTCGATGAGTTCACTTAAAATCTTTTGTATGTGTGGATTTGCCAGTAAGTTGTCATCATAAAATACTAATTTCCGATGTATTATCTCAGTTTTTATATTTGCATTGGCTTTAAAACGTGATTCTATCTTTTTCACCCCACAGAACTCACAGTTTCTGATGCAACCCCTTGAGGTGCGAACTATCTGATAATCCAATGGGTGTGGGTTATTTTCAATGAGATCGTAAGCAGGGAAGGATTTTTCAGCGCCTTTATGAACACCAACAAATACCTCATCACACTTTGTATATTTTTTACAGTGATCAGGCATCAAAGACGCGTACACTCCTCCGACTATAATCCTGGCATCTGGATAGAGTTTTCTGTAATGTGCTACAGAATCTCTAACGTATCCTGCCCAATAGGTAAATAGGGAAGTAATCATGATTTTGTCTGGAATCCACCATCTTTCGTTTCCACTTCTTCTAATCTCCTTTTCAGTTTTATTTCCCCGAATCAGCTTTACACTATCTCCAAGTTCCCGATAATATGAGGCCAGTTTCAAAAGACCGATGGGCAAGAAGTTCCTATGATTTTTACTCTTCGGAGGAATTGGGAATTCTGGTTCTACTAAAAGTATCTTCAAGGCAATCCACTCTTCATTGTTCAACAACTCTGCACTTTTTCATCTTTCCTTCGATACATACATCCATTTCGTTGAATGGATCTCCTTCCCCATTTGCCACGCGTTTTATGCACCACCCGATCTGCTGAAGAATGCACTTGATTCTGCTCCCATGTTCGTTGAGAGTCTGGTAATTATCGATAATCTCCCGGTATCCAATCAGAGATCCAATGGTACGCAAATTAGTATCTCTTTGAAAAGAATAATGTTTAGCTTTGTGTATCGCCATTGAACAGAGGGCTTTAAATGAGTTTTCCATATAGTCTCTTAACCCCACTTCCCTTGCCAGTTTATACAATTTTGCATAGGTTATACGATCTATACCCTCTCTAAAAATATCAACCAGGATCTGTTCCTTTACCAGATTTTTCCAGATACTCCCATCTGAATTTAGTATACTGGATAATTCTCTTGCAGAACCTCCATTCAACAGTAGAAGAATCAAATCAAACAAGTTTTTTTGTTGTTCCTCTGAAAGCCAATACAACTTTTCCATTTTTCTTTCATCATACTCGTCAGTGGATTTTAGTGATTTTAAAGTCTCGTAAAATCGTTTTAAACAAGTAAGCGGTTCGAGAATTTTCTCTATCGATAGATCAGCCTCTGATAGTATCTCACGAAGAAGAAAATCATCGATATTCATGTGGTCATCCGTCTGAATGTATATTATTTCATCACTTACCTCCAGCTCTTCGACTGGACAAATGACATATTCAGCACCAGATCTTCTCCTGATAAATGCTCCCGTGGGAAACTTCAGGGTCTCTCTTCTACCACCTTCAAATTCAACGGTGATGGGTAAATACCCTCTATCTGTATAGCCATGTCCACGTGGCGTATATGATGAACCACGGCTCTTGTGCGTTCGCTCCCATATGTCTCTGAGTGTTGTAATCACTTCTCTTTCGTCTTCGTCTGCATCATCCTTCAAAAGTTCTTGTCGTAATGCATCATCTATTGGATTATCAATCTCGTTCATAACATTCAATATCTCGCCTACCTTGGGCCTGGATGGAACGTTGAAACGATTCGAGCTTTCTGTGTGATCAAGCGAAAAATGAATATCCCTCTCTGCTATATTCGTTCGCGTTTCAGCGTACAGATCATCGTATAGTTTGATCTGCTTTAACAGATGTCTAAAATTATGACCAGGATATGCAAAAAAGATAATCTTCTCGAAGGGGTGCAGGAGCGCATCATAACCCTGTGAGATCAGTATCTCATCCTCTGATATTGTGTGAAATGGGATCGGTCCTGGAATTAACAACTCACTATTTTTAATCACATTGGTCGGTAATATTTGAACTTTAGAAAGTTCATGGTACTCGATCTGGATCTCTATATTAATTGTTCGTTTTGAATGGATTACCGAGTTATTATACACCCATTCTAATATTTCTTTATTTTTCTCAAGTATAACTTTTGCCAGATAATATTCTTCGTAAGATCCATCTTTTTTAAAAATTCCAGAATAGAGGGTTAAACCTGGAAAAGATTCTCTATCTGTGGCTGATCGTTTCGGATTACATTTTATATACTCAACAGGTGAGCTTAACACAACTTTAACCGATGTATCATCATTTTTAGAGATGGAAATTTCAAGAGGGAGATCATTCTCACCTAAGAATATTTTAAGATCGTTCTCATCGAGACAGGGTCTTTCAATAATTTTATTGACTATCTCACTCAACTTTAGGGTTCTTGCTGCGTGTGCAAGAGATTCAAAAAAATACTCTAAGGATTTGGTACGAAAAACTCCCAAAAACAGCGCCGGTAGCCGCCATTCTGAAACAGCTTATTGGACCAGAGGGTTCAGCAGATCATCCAAAAATAATCTGAACATTCAATATAAAAATATAAGA
>QNCM01000076.1 GCA_003644505.1 Candidatus Makaraimicrobium thalassicum
AACGTGCAGAAAACAAGGAGTCAGTTATTGGGAATACATCAAGAATATGTTTTATGGGGTAGAACAAACATCTTTGGCAGATAGAGTGTCAGCTTGCGCTACCACATGATTTAAACCAAGTACGACTTTTCCATATAGTTAACACCTCTTGGTTTATTGGTTCAGTTTGTCCAGTTGGTAACGGCGTGAACTATAGTCGTGATTTTTTGTCTATTTTGAATTCACAACTCCACAAACTATTTAAAATAGTAGTGATAGAAATATTCACTATTATATAATCTGATTATGGCTGTGGTGAGGATGGGCCTCGAAAAGCCAGAAAGAAGAGAATGGAATATGTGGTAAAAAGGTATATTGGTTATAATATGGATGTTAAGAGTGAAGTTGATGACAGTAACTTTAATGAAGTAGTTATTGAGCAATCAGAGAAGGTACCTGTAGTTGTTGACTTTTGGGCAACATGGTGTATGCCTTGTTTGATGCTTGGTCCTGTTTTGGAGAAGCTTGTGAAAGAATATGAAGGCAAGTTTGTTTTGGCAAAAGTAAATGTTGATAAGGCTCGTGTAGTAAGTCAGAAATATGATATCATGAACATACCTAGTGTGAAGATGTTCAAGGATGGAAAAATGGTGGATGGATTTGTGGGTGCTTTACCTGAGCAGTCTGTGATATCGTGGTTGGATAAAGTCTTGATGATTAAAGATTAAAAAAGGTTGGAAAAGTTCAAAGGTGAAATGGAGAGTATCTATTTTTATTGGATGAACCATGGTATGGAAATAAATGAGAAAAATGGACTGTTTGTGTGGAATTATCATAGAGGGTACGGAAGAGTATAAACTAATAATATGTTTTTGATTCGTGAAGTGAGTGAGGAATAAAGGCTAAATTGTGGGGTATGAAAATGGAGATTTTTATAATTGTGTTGTTTTCCTGGTTCATTTATTTGGCTTTGACTGTGGGTTCCGGGGGATTTCTCTTGTGGAGTCCGGAAGAAATACTTTTCGGAATCTTGTTTGCTGTTCTCAGCACTTTGCTGATAAAGAAATTATTTTCTATGACAGGGATGAAGCCAGGCTTGAAATGTTTAAATCCTAAAAGATGGCTTTTATTTTTAGTTTATGTTCTGGGTCCTTTCTTTTTTAGCATGGTAAGAGCCAATCTTGATGTCGCTTACAGGGTAATTACAGGGAAGATAAAGCCGGGAATTGTGCGAATCTCGTCAGGAGGTTTGAGGACAGATTTTGGTCTTACTATGCTGGCAAACTCTATTAGCCTTACACCTGGGACACTTACTGTAGATGTTGATAGAGATAACTTATATGTGCATCAGCTTTATGTAAGAAATAAGGAGTCAAAAACAGAGGAGATATGTTCAAGTATGTCTAAATTGATAGGGAGAATGACAGAATGAGTTTTTTAACATTAGAAATGACATTGCCAGTAATTTTGGGAACACTAGTGATAATTTGTTTGATCAGGGCTATCATGGGTCCTACTGTTCCGGACAGAGTTGTTGCAGCAGATACTGCAAATACTTTGGTGGTTGCAATGCTGGTAGTGCTTGGGGCGGTTTTCAGGCAAATTATTTACATAGATGTGGCTATTGTTTATGCAGGGTTAGCTTTTGTTTCTACCTTGTGTGTCTCTAAGTACCTGGAGGAGCATGTATGATGTGGTTGATTTATCTTTTTCTGGGAATAGGAATGACGTTCCAGGCATTGGGTGTTTTGTCTTTGCATAGGTTTCCTGATGTTTATACCAGACAGCACGGGGCTACGTTATGTACTACTTTTGGCTCTTTTTTTCTTTATCTCGGGATTGTTTTGTATGTTGTTTTATTTTCCAATCTGGGATGGACGGATTCTATTTCATTTTCTGTCCATGTTTTTTTGGTTCTGTGTTTAGTTTTGATAACAGGTCCCACAGGAGCTCATGCTATAGCAAGGGCGACATATAGAAGTGGGATTTTACCGTGGGGTGCAGTGGTAGATAAACTGCAGGGTGAATGAAAATGGTTGTCTTTTTGGTTCAAATTGTGGTGTTGGCAGGAGCGATTGTCGCGGCTTCTGTAGCTCTGCTTTGGAAGGATTTGCTGGCATCTGTTATATTATTGGCGATTATGAGCCTTCTTTTGTCTGCGGAATTTTATATTTTGCAGGCTCCGGATGTGGCTATTGCTGAAGCAGCTATAGGGGCAGGTTTGACTACTGCAATCTATGTTATGACTATTAATAAAACGAGTAGGTGGGATGATGAAAGAAAAAAACATTAAGGGAGTTACCCTCTGTGTACTTTTCGTCTTTCTTTTAGTTATGGGTTTCTGTTTGCGTCCTGCAGGTGAACCAGTCAATACAGAGATGGATGATTACTTTATTACTTATGGTCAGGTCCAGACAGGGAGCAATAATATTGTGACTTCGGTTGTGTTTGATTACAGGGGTATGGATACTTTGGGTGAGGCCAGTGTTTTATTCGCCGCTGCCAGTGGAGTCTTTTTAGTATTCCGGGGGGAGCGCAATGAATAATGAGTATAGGGCATCTGTTGTTGTGAGAACTGTTGCATATATTCTTGCTGCGCCATTGATTGTTTTTGGATTGTATGTCATTTTGCATGGGCACCTGACTCCCGGGGGTGGCTTTGCGGGTGGAGCTATTATGGCTACGTTTATTGCATTATTTTTGGTTTCGTTTGGAAGAAAGGGTGCAGGAAGTCTACACAGGAATTTATTTTCTGTTTTAGAAAGTCTGGGTCTGACAGTATTTGTTGTGTTGGCTTTTCTTGGGATTTCCAATACTTTTTTCTATAATTTTATGGTTAATTCCGGTCACTTGTTCGGGAGAGTTATTTCTTTCGGGGTCAATCCCGGTTATCTTGACACTGGGGGAGTAATTCCCCTTATGAATATAGCGGTGGGTCTGGAGGTTTTTTCAGCTATATCGTTGATTGTTCTGGAAATGTTTACGTATTCGAGAGAGGATAAAAATGATTAGTATTCAATTTTTGGCAGCGATTATTCTAATATCACTGGGGCTGTCTGTTGCGGTATTTAAAAAAAATCTTATCAAGATAGTAATGGCTGTGCATGTGATAGGGAGTGGTGTGAATCTGTTTTTAGTTTCTCTTGGTTATAGGGCGGGAGGGATAGCCCCTATTTTTACAGATGCTTCTAAACTGCAAATGGTGTTGCCTACTACACAGGCTTTGACTCTCACAAGTATTGTGATAGATTTTGCTGTTGTGGCTCTGATGCTGTCTTTTGTCATCTCTATCTATGGTCATTATGGTACTTTGGATACACAAAAACGGAGGCTGAAAGAATGATATTTTTGGCTGAACATGCACCTGCATTCGCGATAGCTGTTCCTTTGCTAGCTGCTTTTGTTACTCCTGTACTCGGCAGAATTAGTGAGAAAATCAGAAATATATGGGTTATCTTTAGTCTGCTCTTTACTGAATTTCTTGTTTTTATTTTGGGTTGCAAAGTATTGGATGAAGGGGTTTATACTTATGCCTTAGGTGCTGTCACTCCTTCTTTGACTTCGCCTGTAGGATTCCCTGTTAGAATTATATTGGAGACAGATGCAATGAATGCTCTGATTTCTTTTATGGTTTTGTCTATAGCAATTATTACAGTTGTTTATTCATGGAAATTCATAGAAAAATACGAGGCTCAGGATAGGTTTTATTCTTTGCTTTTACTTCTTACTGCGGGCATGATGGGTATGAGCTTTACCGGGGATTTTTTTACCATGTTCGTGTTTCTTGAAGTGGTGTCTGTTTCATCTGCTGCTTTAGTTGCTTTTTTCAAAAAGGCTGAATCTTTTGAAGCGGCGTTTAAGTATCTGGCTATTTCTTCAATAGGCTCTTTTTTTATGCTTTTTGGCATAGGTTTGTTATATGGGCATTATGGTTTATTGAATATGGCGGTTATTGCCAAAGAAATAATTTTGCATTACTCTTTTTTGGATGTAGTAGCACTGTCTTTGCTTGGAACTGCTCTTTTGTTAAAGCTTGGTTCTGTTCCTATCCATATGTGGAAGGTGGATTCTCTTCAAGAGGCTCCAGCCCCTGTCTCAGTTGTTTGTATAGCTACCTCTTTGGTTGGTCTTTATCTTTTGTTTAGGATAGGATTTTCTGTCTTTGGTCTGGTGATAAATTCAATTTTAGGTTGGATATTGGTCTTTTTTGGGATTTTGTCAATATTTATAGGAGTGGCTATGGCGCTGCTTCAAAACAATCTGAAGAGGCTTCTGGGTTATTCTGCGGTGGCAGAAGTAGGTTATATTCTGCTGGGAGCAGGAGTAGGTCTGAGTGCTATGCCGGAAGTAAATGGATTTGCATTTGAAGCATTGTCCGGTGGAATATTTCATATAGTAAATGATGTTTTGGATATCAGTTTATTGTTCCTGATAGCAGGTTCAATATATTATATTACGAAGAAGAGAAATATTGATGAATTAGGGGGGTTGGCGCATGACTTTCCTTCTTTGTCTGTCCTTTTTATAATAGGCATGCTGGCTATCTCAGGAATACCTCCTTTTAATGGCTTTGCGTCTAAATTGATGATTTATGAATCTGTTTTTTATTTTAATCCTTTGCTGGTTATCTTGGGGGTTTTGGGGAGTATTTTGATGTTGGCTGTTTTTGTCAAGGTCTTTGCTTGTATCTTTCTGGGGGCACCTTATGAGGGAGAGGTTGAGGAAGTTCCGGGGAGTATGATGTTTACGATGTGGGTTTTAGCGTTCTTTATCCTGTTCTTGGGATTGTTTCCGCAGGTGGCAATTGATATATTTATTGCGCCAGCTGCCGAAGCACTGGTACATCCAGAAGTATATATCGGGGGGGTATTATGATAGGACTGACATTAAGAACCGGGGCAGGATTCTGGAATCCTGTTATACTATCTTTCTCATTAATAGTTGTGATTTGTCTGGTTTATTTTGTTCGCTCTTTTGGGGAGAAGAAATACAAAAAAGGGACAGAACAAACAGATCCTTTCTTTTCCGGTGCTCCTGCTCCGCAGAAAGTCGGTGGCGGGAATATCTACGGGATTTTTTTTACTTATATGGACGAATATTATGTGTTGCTGAAAAGGATGCATACAGGAGTAATAAATGACTATGTTTACTGGTTTGTTCTGACATTGACTATTGTTCTGGTAGTTTTGGCATTGGGGGGTTTACCATGATCGGGATATTATTTAAGATTTTGCAGATACTTATCATAGCCATAAGTGGTATGGTTGTCGGGCTATTCTGCAAGGGTATTGACAGAATTCTGGCGGCAAGGATGCAGTATAGGGTAGGGCCTCCTCTTGTCCAACCATTCATGGATGTAAAAAAATTACTAGTAAAGGAGAGTATAGTTTCCAATCGTGCAGTAAAATGGATTTTTGACTTGATGCCTGTAGTTGCTTTGTCTGCTTCTATTATAATTTTGCTCTATCTTCCGTTGGGGGGGATGGGACCGCTTCTGGAAGGTGATGGCGATGTGATGCTGGTGCTTTATCTTTTTATTGTCCCTGCTTTGGCTATGATATTGGGTGGTTTCTCTTCTGGTTCTCCGTATGCTCATGTTGGTTCTGAGAGGGAGATGATTAAGTTGATGAGTTTTGAATTGCCTCTGACAGTTGTGATTGTTTCTATTGTATGGCTGCTTTCTTTCATGAAAGTAGAGAATGCCTTTTCCCTGTCTGTAATATCTGGTAATCCTGTGTGGGGACTGGTGGGGCCCGTAGGTTTTATGGGATTATTATTATTGTTGCTAATTTTGCTTTTCGTGGTGCCTGGAGAAATGGATGTGGTGCCATTTGATGTACCTACAGCAGGGTCAGAGATTGCCGGGGGGGTTCTGGTTGAGTATTCCGGCAGAAACCTGGCTCTTTTTTATCTGGCAGACGCAGTAAAACTTGTAGCCATAAGCT
>QNCM01000077.1 GCA_003644505.1 Candidatus Makaraimicrobium thalassicum
AATCGCTCCTCTTTAGTACCTCCCCTAAACACGTACCCTTTCGGTTCACCGGTCGAGTCGAGCAGAATAGTACCCACGGAATCACGCTGGAAATCGACATCGACGGGATGGAGAGGAGCGAGCTTCACAATTTTGGTGCGTGCTTTGTTAGGAATAAGATGATAGAATGCATTGCCGAAAACATCGCAATCAATGCAGGCATTTCTAATCATAGTTTTGAGGTCTGCGTGGATTGGCGAATTGAGCTTCATATCACGGAGGAATTCAGTGATGATTTCTTTGGTGGTGTCATCTGAGAATTCAAGCGAGAAGCCGCGTGCTACAATGAGGTCGGCTCTGAAGTGAATTGCACGATTGACAATAGGATGGCTAAGGTATGCGAGTTTGAGGTCCTCTTTAGAAACTTCAAATTCTTTGAGGACGTCTTCCTGCGTGGACGCAACGGAATATGCAGGGGGTGAACGCGGTCGTAATGCACGGGGGATTTTAGCGAGGGTCTGCAATATCCTCATGATTAACACTGAGCGAGATGATTAAATAAATCTTTTTCGGGAGGTTCGCGGGATAGGCATCGAGAAGAAGGTTGCGGGACGGGGCTCGGTAACTGCGGCAACGGCATACCTGAGCGCATCGAGCCGATGAAATTTCTCTTTGGAATCTATCTCTTCAGTCGGTTCGCCTTGGGCATTGAGTTTGCGGGAATAAGAATTGAGTTCATCGAAGATGGACTGATATTCAGATTCAGTGGAATAAACGGTGCGAAGTTCACAGTTAGCGAAGAAGAACAGCCGCTTCTCACGCAGCAACTGGATGATACGATCAATCCCGGTCTCGACATCGGTAAATGGTGGCTTGGTAATGGGCACGCCTTCGGCACGATAGTCGAGCCGGAACTGGAGTTCCGAGCGCGCGCCGCCGCAAAATCTCACAACATTCTCATTTTGTGCACGCTGCTTCAGCAGTTGCGCATGCTGACGGGTGGTGAGCCCACCCTCAAGCGTGACACGATAGACATAGAACTTGCCACGAGCGGGATTGAGTGCGAGCCACACGGTCGCGGTATGAATAGCACCGGGATCAATACCGACATAAACTTTCCAATCGCACGGGATTTTGAACGGATCAACAACATGAGTTTCCTCATTGAAATCGGAGAAGATAGCACCTGCCGGGCGCGCATACCTGCCGCGATAGAGCATATCGAACTTCCATGCCGGGAGTGCCTGCCGGGCACGTTCGTACTCATCACGCGGGAACGCAGGGTTCTCAAGAGAATCGAACTGGATGAGATCGATATCGGGATTACCACGCAGGAATGGGATATAGACACGGTGCTTGAGCCAGTTGATGTAATAGATAGTGGTGGTGCCGAGCAGCCTGCCATGAGTGAGTGAGAGCCTGCGAAGGATAGCATCATAAGCCTCTTCAGAGAATTCGGGCAAACCGCACTCATCAATCCAGGCGGCATTCACGGTGGCGGACTCGAGCGAGGATACGGAAACACCCTTCCTGGAAGAGCCGGCGGCAGCGGATCTGAGGATGATACGTGCCCACATGCGGTCAGATGAGGACTTTGCAGAGAAGGAAGAGGTGACAGGATTGCGGATCTCGAGGATACGTTCAGCAGTCCAGAACCTGCCAATGCCCAGGATATTTTCAAAGACATTTCGGATTTCGGGAAGCATCTTGAGTTTGAACAAATCATAATTGGCAGTGACTGCGAGATAATCGCCGGCGCCACGAGTCTTGATTTCACGAAAAAGCCACCATGGACCGAAGGAGGTCTTGCCACTCTGCGTCCCCGCTAAGATGAAGACGAATCGCTTTTTGGATTCCCATGCGCGCTGCTGACCTGGATGAAGATGGAGTTTGAGCGTGCCATTTTCGAGGGATGCGATTCCTGACGAGGATTCAGTCTCCGGCATAGAGCAAGGTGACATGAGGGAGCTTCTTGAGATCTTGTAAAGTTTCCTTGAGATGAATTTTCTGCAAGGCATTGGAAATCGCAGTGAGAGCGGCACTCATGAGATGCCAATCATCACAAAACGACTGATCATCGAATACAACTGCGATTTCAGAGCCAGCGAAAGAAACAATCCAAGTGGTTCTCATGGCGAATCCTCCTTCTTCTGAGGGCATCTTTCACGCAAGACGGTGCGGACGGCATCGACGACTTCCTGCATGAATGCAGCGGAGCGCATCAGTTCAGTATACTTGCCCTCGAAACTGACTTCGACCCTGGTGCAACCGCAGCCGATGATGAATGTGAATTTCACGGGAGATCACCTCTCGGGCCTCTCTCGGGAACGAAATGCATCGGAGAAATAAGAAGAACGCAACGAAGCGGGCACGAGGTAATTGTGGATCCCTTGAGAGATCTAAGGACATCACATTCTTCAGCGCGGTAATTCCCATGCTCGGGATTATGGCAAAGACGAGCAAGATACCTGAGCCAATCATCGAGCGTAAAGAAGTCGAAATCCCCCTCAAGATAGATTTTCCAGCGATGAACAGAACCCGAAATTTTGGACATTTTTCACAGCCTCCTACTCATAAATAATCCATTTTCTTTTGAACTTTCTTGCATCGCGCCTGACCATAAGCCGCCACTTCACGATTTTAACGACATGCTCACACTGCCATGCCCGGAGCTTCTTGAGGAAGCCGCGCGTGGAATTGGACTTGACCTGGACGAAGTGAATTTCAGAGCCATCGGGGGAGAGGGCAATCATGTCAAACATATTGAAAATATCTTGCACTCCGAACCTGGAAACTTTCTGAGGTACAAAGACCTGCCAGCCGCGGCTGGCATACTCCTGTGCGGCTTCATGCTGCGACCGGTAGCCTTTACGAGTGCTAGGATTCATTTTTATTCTCCTTGATCTTCAACGACTTCATAAGTGCGATGGAAAATAGATTTTTTAATTGGATATAGCTCGCCATCTACACCGCGGATGATGTAATCTTCTCCCTGCTTGGCAATAAGAACACCTTCTCGTGTTCGAATCTGCTCTTCACCAATGACCTCTCTAAACTCTACAGTGACGGGCTTCTTCCTTGCTTTTCGCCAGACATGTTTATTTGCTCTCATTCTCCTTGAGTGCCTCATACAACACCGGCAGGATATCTTCAGCAGCGATGATGATGGACGAGCCGACGCGCCTGCCGCGCGCGGCGAGAAGTTGCCGCAAACGATCCTCACCGAGGATGCGCGCGAGATCGGAGAAGGCAACGGGGATGGACGCTCTCTTTAGATTTGCCATTTTCTATACCTCCGCCTGCGCATGAACATGAATGGACTGCGGGCGCATTTCCGCCTGTTGAGGAATAAGAGACGAAACGGATGCTGTTCATTACGATGAACGGGCTTCACTTTACCTAACTCCCGTTGCTCCCACTCTTCTTCATGCCCGACTTTTTCAGCCAGGATTTCCTCCAAATCTGCTGATACACTCATTTTCTCACACTATCGGGAGCGGCGGAATCCGTTGCGAAAGACTCAAGACTGCCAATTTCATCTTCGAGTTGTGCCAATTGCTCAAGAAGCCAGAGAAGCTCTTGAATTCTCAAGACGACTCTATCGTTAGTGAAATCTACCTCTACGATATCAACAAAGAATTCGCTGATCAGTTCAGAAAGCCGATCTTTCAGGTATGTGTCTACTTCGCTCATTTTTTTATTCACCTTCTATCGCCCATTAACCAAGAGGAGGCTTCCCAGAGCGCATGCCATACTGTGGGATAAGCCGCAGTATCCCACTTCTCGGGATATTCCAGTTCTGCGGATACGAGTGCTGCCAGCTCGATCGAATCGCAAGAATTAGTGCAAGTCTCACGCTTGACAATTTCCTTAGCGACTCTGACGATACCGTGCCAAACATCAAGAGTCGCGGTTGAGAGACAATAGCGGCACATTTCGTATTCACTGCAGAGTCTCTTTAGTGTAGCTGCGAGTTCCAAATCGGAATCCTGTGACAAGTCATAATCCTCGCTCAGCACTGCAATTTTATCTACCTTTTCCTCACTCATGCTCTGCCAACACCTTCCCAACTATTCGCGCCAAGAATCGTAAATCTCAATTTCATAAGGGAACTCTGTGCAGCTATTTGGCGAAATAATCACACGCCCGTACTTATCGACGAAACGAAGAAAACCATCGAGAGATGTAAACTCAACATACCACGCTTCATCTGAGTGACTATCTTCTACTGCTGTTTTGCTCATCGAGCGGGACGGAACGAGTTTCCAGACTGCATCGGGGATGACAACGGGGGAATCTTCATGCTCTGGAACGGGACAATTGAGACTGGCACTATGCGCTTCCTCACACGGTTTTCCAAAGATACGCATACTGGATCTCACCAAGAATTTGAACTTTTTCTCACTCATGCTCCACATCACCTTCCCGATACCACTTTCGCCTTCTGGACGGTGACAATAATGATGTCACCCTCTTTAGCATCGATCGCTTTCAACATGCGCGCGGGCAGGATGACCCGGCGCTGCGAGCCGACCCGAAGTGCCTCTTTAGATTTTCCATCAGGTTCTTTCATTTCCACAACACCAATAGGAAATAGGCACGAGGATATAAATAAGTATCGAGAGGTGAACGGAAGCAAGCGGAAGATGAACATATTCAGGAAGTGAATATGTGCACAACACAGACCGCAGGAAAGCACATCGCACATCGCACATCACACATCACACATCACGCACCACACATCACAGGACTCAGGCTGAACCGCCAAGAGCAGAAAGAGAGCGAGAGGCGCATGATTATGAAGCGGGAAGCGAAAGAAAGCCACAAGGCGAAATGAACTGGGCTGCCGCACTGCACAAGGTATGCACAACGGCACAACCTCAGGCAGCCCAGTTTCTTTTCTTTTTGGGCGGGTTTTTCTTTTCTTTTATAAAGAAAAGAAAAAGCCGCAATCACAGCACATAGCGGATTATGTGCGATGCGCAACCCTCAGAACTCAGCCGGGACAGGAAGTAACAACGGTTACAGCACTGCAGAACCTTACACCCGGCTGAGTTCGCAAAGAAGAATAAGGGAAAATGGTGGTAGTGGAAGTAACAGGAGAACGAGTCGGGAATCGAGCAGAATTAAGTGACGAAGACGAGGATGCAATATCGGGTAATGAAATAGTAATGGAAGAGGAACATGCCCAGATTCAGGCACAGAGCGAATTTTATGGAGTGGCGGAGTATGAAACATGAGTTGACTGGGATGATTAGCATGAGGTTGTTGATTTGTGAATGATTGATGAAGGACAGGTAATATTGGAAGGGATATTGATGTGAAGCAGACCGGACGCAACTTTCTCAGCGCTGGTTACGGGGCTGAGTTGCAAACTCAGCACAATTCATTTTTTTATTATAACGCTGAGTTTGCGAGGAAGAACCTGCGCCCATGCTCGTTGCGGGAGTGTCTGCTCATATTAATATTCAAGAGAAGGGTGGGTGGGCGCTGCTGCGCCGCCAATATTAGGATGGGCGAGCGTAGCGAGTAAGGTAATGACTACCGGCGCATACGATGATGGGTGATGTCGAGGGGCTTTATGCTCCTCTTGCATGTAATGATAATGTCGGGGCGCTGCGGAACTGCGGAACGGCATGCACAACTGCGCAACGGGCAGCGCCCCTTACATGGGCGGGCACAACTGTGAACAGAACTGTAGGGTGGGCTGGCACTTGAGCAGGGGAAAACATGGAGAGGAGGTTAAATCCTCCTCTTAATTGTTAGGTAAATCGTGGTTGCAATCCGCTGCAGGACCTCGGCATAACTGGCGGGCTCTAACTTGATATCATGTTGACTGAAGATGTTCATGATGTCACTGCTTGCACGCATGCACTCATGGAAAATGCGTTTC
>QNCM01000078.1 GCA_003644505.1 Candidatus Makaraimicrobium thalassicum
GCTTCTTAAAGAGGCTGACAGGACATCCACAAAACTTTCGAACGTCGTTGTCCTGGCGTCGAATGATACGATAAACGCGGAGCGATTTAAAAGGTTAAGAAGCACAAGGGAAGAGAAAAGGGCATTTTTGGCGGGTATAGACACGACAGAGCTGGACAAGGCAAAGACATTGGATTCACAGCTCAATGTTATACAGATAATCAAGATGATATCGATCGCGCTGGAGCTGGCAATGGGAAAAGAGGCGCCGGATCTGCCGCTTATAGCCGAATACAACAAGGCGTTGAGAATGGTGATATTCCTGCCAAAGGCAGAGCCGATGGAATATGAAGATTTGAAAAAGCTTTACAAGATGCGAAAACTGGCCCTCCAGGCCGCGTAATATCCGCCCCCAGGGGTGTAACATAAGCATAAAATTAAGATATAAAATAGTCAGTTGTTTGAGTATTGACATTTAATAGCTGCTATTGTATACTATAGTTTGTGTACGATGTAAATTTTTAAAAAGGGAGTTAAAGTATTAAATTAGCAGTAGGGGTTTAAACCCCTACTGCTAAAAAAGGGAAATTCTGCTATATAAAAAATGAAGGAGAAAAAAATGGCTGGTAGTAAATCTAAAAGATCCCTATTCTTTAAGGTTATAAGCCTTGTTCTGGTATTCGCGTTCTCTTCCTATAATATGAGTTTCGCTGTTACGGAAGAGAATATCAGCGCGCCGGACACTGCGGATATCCCGTCAGTGCTGGCTGTTGATGATATAGGCATTGCCATTGACAGCGGCACGGTGAAATCCAGGTATTCGGGTGATAAGGACAAGGTCATTGTGCACATACAGGATGCTCACTGCAACTATGAGGCCCAGTCCAATATAAACGATATACTGGAGCAGCTGACAAAAGAGTGCGGCATGGACATGATCTCCGTCGAGGGCGCGGAGGGGATCGTTGACACCGCGTGGTTCCGGGCCTTTCCGGACGCGGAAATACGCAAAGAGGTCGCTACCTATTTCATGAAAAAAGGCGAGATCACGGGCGCCGAGTTCTTTTCCATCATCTCCGACTACAATGGCACTATTTTCGGCGCGGAGACAAGAGATTATTACGTGAAAAACCTTAAGGCCTTCACCCAGGTCTACCCCTACAAGGAAATAATAGAGAATTATTTTGTCAATACGCGGACCATAGCCAACAGGTTAAAATCCATAATCTATCCCGCGAGATTAAAGGAACTGGATTCCAGGATACGGGCCTTTGGTGACAAGGAACTGGAGTTGAGTGATTACGCTGATTATCTCCATAAGGCCGCTTCAGTCCAGGGCATTGAACTGGGAGACTGCCCTAATTTCAACAAACTGCTCCAGACCCTGGAATATGAGAACAAGATCGATTTCGACGTGGTGGACGGTGAGCGGAGCGAATATATAGATGTCCTGAGCAAGAAGCTGTCCAAGGAGAGAATGACGGAACTTGTGACCCACAGTATCAGGTTCAAGAAAGGGCATATAAAAGCGGTGGATTTCTATTCCTACCTGCGGCAGCTGGCAAAAGAGCATAATATCGCCATAGTGCAGGAGTATCCTAACCTGTTCTATTACCATATCTACACGAAACTCTATGACGGCATAGACAACGAGAAACTGTTCAGAGAGATCAAGACCGTGGAAACGCGGCTTAAGAAAAAACTTTTCAAAAATGAGGACCAGGAGAAACTGGACAGGTATTCCGACATGCTTGATATGTTCGTGGACCTCGTGAACATCGAGCTGACGAACGAGGATTATGAGGTTTTCAAGGGTTATTCGGACGAATTTTCGATTGAAGATGTCCTGAGCTTTCTCGAGAAGTTATGCGATAAATATAACCTTAATTACGCCATAGACGGCGTACCGGTCCAGATCCTTGAGCAGATCCCGAATATGATCGATTTTTACGAGATCGCCATGAAAAGGGATAACGCCCTTATCGATAACACGCTGAAACGGATGAAGGAAAAAGGCAGGGACAGGTGCGTGCTGATCGCAGGAGGGTTCCATACAAAGGGCATAAAAAACCTTCTTGAGAAGAAGGGCATCTCTTACGTGGTCGTCACCCCCAAGATAACAAAGGACGTCGAGTCGCCGTACATAAAGGTCCTGACCAACCAGAGGACATCCCTTGAGGACATAATAACCGAGAGCGCTGCCATGCCCGGGGTGGGGATGAAATCATCCCGTGAAGATATAGTCCGGGCAGGGGAAAAGATGCTGGCTCCGCTGGGCAGGGCGTATATAACTTCCCTTTTTATGGAGGACCCCGCGGAACTGGAAAGGTTATCCAGAGATATAGGAAAGATCGAGCAAGGCCTGACAGTCGAGGAGATCGGGAAGGAAACAGTTGAAGGCTGGGCCAGGGAAAATATAACAAGATGGATCGATAAAGCGGAAGCGAAAAGCATAGAAGCCGGTAAAACCGACCCCGCGGCACTGGAAAGATGGGAAAAGGCGAAGCAGGATTGGGAAAACCTCAGGAGGGCGTACATCACCTTGTCTGAATTTACGGCAGGGGCTCCGCTGAGCGAAAAGACAAAAGATCTTATAAATAGGGTATTCACTGAAAAATTCAGGAGCTCGCCCGGCACAGGCGCGGTGAGGATCGACGACGAGAACGATATTTTTGAGGAGCTTACCGCCAAGCAGCATGACGCCTTGAACAGAGTTATCGGCAGGCTGATGAGGGAAGGCAAATACGGAACAAAGCGCAGGAACATACGTTACAAAGCGGACGCGCATGATGTGGATGTAGTACTGGAGATACAGCTTCTTAAAGGATTCAGGGAAGCTATTGAGGCATATAACGCTTCGGTTACCGAAGAGGAAATGAAGATACCCATGGATGTCAGGGTCCATCCGGGGACTGGCAAAGGCCGGTGGGACGCGATGTATCTGGACGAAAGGGATTGGACGGCTTTGACCATGGAGCAGAAACAGCGCTTGGCAAACCACGAGTATTATCATATACTGTTCCCTGAACGGAGTGAGCAGGAAGCTATTGAGTTCTTTAATGATGATCTGATGGATGTACGCGGGAAGTTTGATGAAGTTGAACAGGCGAGATTGGCAGAGAAAGAGGCCAGGATGAGAAAAGTGTGGGCGGACCTTCAGGGAAATGCAGAAGCCATGGAACGAGCTTCCAGTAAAGACCGTGGGCCTGACATTGTGATCATCGTAAGTTCCACGGATGAACAGGCCGATTTCTGGCAGAACCGTTTGACTGGTAAGGATGATATACAAGGTTCCGGCGCTGTGGTCAGGAAAGACGCCATAGTCCTTTCCGTAAGCGAGTCTAATTGGCAAGGCGGGGCAGGTAACGGCCTCGGGACCCTTAACGGTTATGTCCAGGCCGCGAGAAAAGCCGCTGAAAAGGGTCTTATAGATGTGCCTGAAGACGCTTCGATCGACCAGCTGAAGGGTGCTTTTATGGATTACTGCGATGGTAAGAGCATTTCCATGTATCACACGGCGGGTAAAGGAAAACGGACAGCGCCTCTGCCCGGCGCGGAAGTCAATTCCAAGCCCAATATCAAGCTTCCCAGGACAGTGGATGTCGCGGGTAAATCTGAACCTGTCACGATCCTGGAGTCGGTCCTTATGCAGACGGCTCTCTACGCCTCTTCCAGAAAGGACAGGCTCAGCGTGTTCTGGGGCGACCAGGTCATTATCAACGAAAAAGATATAGAGTTTGAGGGCAGGCATCATATCGAGATATTCGGCCAGCTTGTGCCTCTTACTAAGGACATAGAAGCTTATGGTGTTCTTATCCCCGGGGAATATGGCGACTGCAAGCAGAGAGAAAAACTGACAGTGGAAGAAGCCCGGGCGCAGCTGCCGCTGGGAAGCGATGAAGTGTATAAGAGTATAGGTTCATTCTCGGTCTCATTGGCTTTTTTGGATGCCTTGATGAACATGGAAGACCATAAGAAAGCTTTGGAGGAACAGGGCAGGGAAAAGATCCGTCGCAGCAGGGATACAGACCCGCACTGGTGGCAGCCGCTTACTTCCGGCAGGCAGGAATATGTTGAAATGAGGATAAAGAAGGATAAAGAACTCAGACGCGAAGATGCGGAAGAACAGTGGGACAAAATGCACGCTTTATGGAGTGACTTTGTGAAATCCGTAAGATATACTCAGGCAGAACAGGCCTCCCACGGAAAACTGACCCGCAAATTCGGGTTCAAGGATGTCGGAAAAGACTCCCTCTGGTGGGATTACGGCCAGAATAAATATTTTCTGAGGAACCTGCAGATATTGACTGAAAGGGATACTCTGAACGGGGATATTGCCAGGAGGTTTTTCGGGGTTAAAGACGGAAAATGGGTAGATGAAGAATCCGATATTGGAAAGGCTGTAGTCGAAAACTCCGTTATCCGGAATTCAAAGATAAAAAGAGGTGAACTCAGGAACTGTGTTGTTATTAACAGCAGCCTGGATGAGGTTTACGCTGAGAACGTCGTTATTATCGGCAGTACGATATTGCATCTTAACTCTTATGGGGCTTTGTGTTATAATGTCGTTGACTATAAGGTGAACCTCAGGGAAGGCCAGGTGCTGGCGAATATCTTCCATCCTGAGAAGGGCCGTATCCCCATGCGTACGCATGTCTCAAGAGACGGCAAGGCAGACTGGGAAAAATATGTGTATGATAACCCTTATACCTATTCCCAGATCAACGCCGCCATGAAGGGATTGAAGGCAGAAGATGTCGAAAAAGCGAAGAAGCTTGCTATTAACGCGCTTAGGACTGGAGTGCCGCTGACGACGCCAGCCGAGGAAGCGGAACATTTAAGCGAAATAAGAGGGATAGACATCACGTTAGCCCGCATGATAGTCACGCACAGGATGCTGATCTTCGGCGATGTGGACTATTTTACTATTGCGGATTACATGAAGGCATTCGGGACACCGGAATTGCCGGTATCGAAAGAGGACGCTGAAGCGGAACTTGAAGAGCTGGCTTGTCCAACACAGAAAACAACACCGCTGGTCGGCATAGACATAGCCGAGGCGGTTATAGAGGGAAAAACTGTTATGACATACCGCAGTATTCCAACAGAGGATAGAAGAGAGGCCATGGAAAAGTTTAAAGAGTTAGGTTTCGGCACCAGCGGTATCAGAGGGCTGGTTGACGATATGGTTGATTTTGAGGTTTATACTAAAACAAGGGGGTATGTTAAATTCCTTATTGAAGAAGGAACAGTCGGGAAAAAGGATGCCGAAGGTATTCTCCGGGATACGTTTAGCATAGTCGGTGACCGCCGTCCCAGCACTGAAAGGATCATGATAGCGGTCGGTAAGGCGGTCGCGGATGAAGGGAATGCTCAGGGTTTGGATCTCAAGATCGACTGGGGTGGAAAAGTCCCAACACCGGCCGGCGCTTACAGGGCTTCGCAGCTTAAGAGTATTGCTGTAGTCGTGACAGGGAGCCACATCCCTTTTAACATGAACGGGATCAAGTATTACATGGAAGACGGTAATGAGGTCCTTAAGGAGCACGAAGCCGGTATCCTGGAAAATGTCGCCAGGGCGAGAGAGGAAGAACTGGAAAAATCCTGGAGAGAATCGCTTTTTGACGAGAACGGCATGTTCAAGATCTCCCCGATATATAATATTTACGCTAATGAGGAAGAGGTATTACGGCAATACAGGAAAAGATATGCGGACGCTTTTCCCGCGGATTTTCTGA